>NZ_JBFDTP010000002.1:2905000-3243687 GCF_040719375.1 Clostridium sp. AN503
AAACTATAATACACGGAGGAATTTCACATGTCATTACTGGAGTTGTTTATTATTGCGGTCGGACTTTCCATGGACGCGTTTGCCGTATCGATCTGCAAGGGGCTGTCCATGTGCCGTTGGCGCGGCAGGGATGCGCTGATCATCGGCCTGTACTTCGGAGGCTTCCAGGCGATGATGCCATTTGCCGGCTATCTGCTGGGCAGCCGGTTCAAGCAGGCGATCACTGCTTATGACCATTGGATCGCATTTATCCTGCTTGGGGTCATTGGAATCAATATGATAAAGGAATCCCTGGACAAGGAATCTGAATCCTGCGACGCCTCTGTCCGAATGAAAGACATGTTGATCCTCGCCATAGCTACCAGCATCGATGCTCTCGCCGTGGGAGTGACCTTTGCATTCCTGCAGGTGCGGATCATTCCTGCCATCTCTTTCATCGGTCTGCACGACCCTCCTGCTTTCTATGGTTGGGGTGAAGGTGGGTACTGTCTTTGGATGTAAGTACAAATCCAGGGCAGAGCTTGCAGGAGGACTTATCCTGGTGTTTATGGGGTGTAAGATCCTGATTGACCATCTGTTTTTCTGAAATGAAAACCGGCGGTTCTTTTCCTCGCGCGTTAAATTAGGGGAAAATATATGTTCCGAATGGAATAGACTGGTGATATCTGTTCATCCTAAAAGGAATAGACTGATTCTATAATTTAAGGAGGACTGACACCATGATATCACCCTGTATCAATTTCCAAGGAAATGCAAATGAAGCAATCTCATTTTATGAAACTGTTTTTAACGGCACCGGCAAACAGGTCATGAAGTACTCAGACCTGCCGCCAGACTCCAATCATCCAGTCTCTCACGGTATGGAGGACTGGATACTCCACGGCCGGCTGACCATCTTCGGGACCCTGTTCTGCTTCAGCGACTCCCAGGAACCCGCGCAGCCGGGGACCATGTTTTCCTTCTCTGTCTGGTGCAAAACGCCGGAGGAGGCAGCCGATATCTATCACAGACTGGCGGACAGCGGGGAAATCCTGATGAAACTGGCGCCGCAGCACTTTGCCAGGGCATACGCCTGGGTCAGGGACAGGTTCGGCATAAGCTGGCAGTTAATCTGTGAGTAGCCTCACTGTTTTCTGACCGTATAGTCTCCATCGCCGAAATAACAGATATAGCGGTCGCCTTTGCCGTCGGTAAACAGGATAATGTGGTCTTCACGGTTGTTTTCTGTATCGATCCACTCTGCCCGGGCAGCCGATGCGGTGGACAGATCTATATCCGTTTCTTTCAGGGCCTCGGCTATCTGCTCACCATTCGCCCGCAGATCATACTGATACGGCGTAGTTTCATGCAGGCTCCTCTTAGATATATAAGGCCCTTCTGCGCCTTCTCCATATGAGACGATAATATAACCGCTTCTTCCATCATCTGTGGAGAAGGTACAGGTATAAAGTCCCTTGTCCGGCTGTGCAACCGGCTTAAAATCGTGGTCCAGGAGCAGGACAGGCGCCAAAGTATCATAGTTCCAGTGAGCCTCCGTCTCCTCGCCGGTCTGTTCTTTAAACCACATATCAAAAAACCTGCGGATGCTTTTGTTCTGCAGATAGGAATAGACTGGATTCTCCCTGGGCAGATAATACGAGTTCAAAAGGAACACCGGAAGAGGCCCTTCTTTTTCCATCTCTGCCGGGGATTCTATGCCCGCTAATCCTGCCGCAGCATTGCCTGTGTCCAAGACCACTCCCTCAGTCCTGGCCTCATGGTCTGCTTCTCTCGCATGATTTGACGATCCACAACCCGAAATCAGGATGCCCGCTGCAGCCAGAATCAATATCGTCCTTCTCATAACCACTCCCTCCGCTGTACTTACAGCTCAAGCTCCCGGAAACCACCGCCGGGTTTTAATATAGTCAGCCTGCGAAAACCGCATGCTCCGGCAATACGCAGTGCCTGGTCAAAGTGAAAACCAATGGTATCCGCATGGTGGCTGTCCGAATTGATCATGATCCTTCCGCCCATGCTGTGCAGCTCTCTCAGCAATATCCTGTTAGGATACGGCTCCGAGCGGTACCCCCGGGATATGGCGCCTGTGTTGATCTCAAACGGCAGGCAGGCGTCGTTTAATCTCCGCATCGCAGCAAGAGCCGGCTCCAGGTAATCGTCCCTCGTCTCGTCAAAATACCGGAAACCTTCATTAAATTTGGTCAGCAGATCAAAATGCCCGATAAAATCGCATCCGGTCCTGTCATATACTGTGGCTTCCAGCTCAAAATAATCTCTGGCGAACGCATACCAGTCACCGTCCCAGAGGCGCATAACCCCATCCTCCAGCTTTTCTGCCGTGTCGTCAACAGATATGTACTCCCCGCCCTTTTCTACACAATGGACTGAACCGATCGCATATTCCGCCTTCTGCACCGGCCCTAAGCAGTCCAGTTCGATGCCTATATAAATATTCATCTTCCCGGCATACTCTTCCCTGAGAGCCAAAAGCTCCTGCTTATATTGTTCCAGAATATCATCGGACATGCCAAATCCCGGATCACAGAAGGAATAATCCGCATGCCCGGAAATCCCATAATCCGTTAATCCTTTATGAAAAGCAGACTCTACCATCTCCCTCGGGCTGCTCTTTCCGTCACACCAGGTTGTGTGGGTATGAAAATCTGCTCTCAGCTTCATCGTATCAATACTCCCTTATCTCCTTAATATGCTCCATCGATGCCGGATTTACAAAAACCTTTACTTCCGTAACCGTATCCGCACGGTAACTGGCAAGCCTGCCCTGCTTCAAATCGTTCAGGATCTCATCCTTATTCTCCATCCAAAGGCCGAAATCATCGCGGTAGTGGGACCTTAAGTGAAGCTCCCCCTGATACCTTACAGGCTTTTTCCTGGAATCCACAGCATCTATAACGTTTAACCGTGACTCGTGTTCCTCGCCGCCGGTCATGCTTGAACGTTCCAGGCTACCGCTTTCATCCGGACCATCCGTATCATCGTAACCTGGGCCCATGTTCTCTTCCATCAGTTCTTCTTCCTCGTCCTCATCATACTCCGAAAAATACAGGCTCGGTGTAACCATCTTTTCGTTGTAGGTTATCCGGTAACGGACCGTATTCTCCGGCACCGTCTCATCCGTTTCCACATAACTCACCTGTCCATCATCATACCAGACAGGCGCAACCTTTACAATCCCCCTCTCGGAATCAAAGGAAAAATCCAGTTCTTTTGTCACCATGCTGTCTTGTCCGATCTTCTTCTCTCCGGCATAGGTGATGGAGGAGTACTCTACAAAAGCAACTCCTGTACCAATTCCTCCCAGCAATACCCCGCCAAGGAATATTCCCAGCAAAATTTTCTGCAATCTACGCATGTTCTTCTCCCTCCAATCCCAAAACTTCCACTGTCTGATCCACTGCCTGATCCGCCTCCTGCTCTGTCTTTTGCTGGTTCCCGGAAATATCTGCCGTGCGCGGGGATTCTTTTTTGTTCCTCCATATAAGAGTCATACCAAATCCAGCCGCCGCAAACAGGCAGAGGTTCAGTCCCAGGCATCCTATCACCACACCTGCCAGCGGATATCCCTGAGTCAGCAATACCGCAATCATCCCCAGTCCAAACAGGCAGAACAGTCCCATCACTCCGCAGAAAATGGAGAACCCTGCCCAGCAGAGATTCCACGCAGCGCGGATGCACCAGCCTGCCGCTTTCCAGCAGAACCGAAAAGCGCCTTCAGCCACTCCCAGCATCCCGGATACTACAGACTTTGCCATGTTCCTGCCGCTTTTTCGTCTTGATCTGGTCCCTGCGGCATAGATCCTGTTCTGGGGCTGCCCGGCACGTCCGGCGTCTGCTTCCTGCTGCCGCAACCGCTTCATATCCGCCGTCTGCTCTTCTTCTGTCATCATCTTCTCCTCTTCCGTCTGTTCCCATTCACACGCCTGCATCTGCGCGCTTTCTTCCCTCTGGTCTCTGTATGCCTCCAGCTTCTGCTTCATCCAGGCGATCGGACGGGATATCTGTGCTTTCCAGAACAGCAGCACTCCCCACAGCCATACTCCAACCCGCTTTAGTCCCCTGACTGTCTGCCGCCCGGTCTTCGCGCACAACTCCCCTGTCTGCTCCAGGATCTCTTTGCTGGCTTTCTCTCCTTCAGCGAAAGAAAAACGTTTGCCCTTCTCCTTTTCCGCCGCATAATCCGCGCGCACATGATACGCTTCCAGGATCTCAGCAGACAGCTGGCTCAGGCTGCCAAAATCTGCGATCGCTTCCTCTTCGGTCAGCCCGCTCTGGACCTTCATATCGATATGCTGCTCATATTCCCCCACAATATCTCTTAACTCATCCTCCTGGAGTACGGATAATGACCGTTCCAGTTCCTTTATAAATGTTTTCTTATCCATTCCGGCACTCCTTTAAAAATCTCGCCACCTTTTCTGTCAACTGGTTCCACTCTACTTCCAGGCTGTCCCGGTACAGTACCCCGGCCGCCGTCAGATGATAATACTTCCTCGGAGGTCCCTCTGTAGACTCCCTCAGATACGTCTCAAAGTAATGCTCATTCGTCAGACGCTTGAGCAGCGGATAGATCGTGCCCTCATTCACGTCCACAACCTTGGACACTTCTTCGACCAGCTCATACCCGTACATGTCCTTCTGCCGGACAGACTCCAGAACGATCAACTCCAGGACCCCTTTCTTAAATTGTGCATTCATATATGTACCACGCCTTTCTCTGGTATTATGCGTTTCTTTAATACTATATTATACATACTACTGTGTAATGTCAAGTACTAAATTTAAAAAGTAGACAGCCACCGGGTTTTTACCGATATGCGGCTGTCTATTCCTGAGCTCACTTTATGATCCTGCATACTCTGCCTGCGGCGGCACACAAGCTCACACCTGCCTTACTGTGTATCTTCTGCAAAGAGTACCAGTTTCTGCACGTTGTTTTCCGCATCACTCCACACAAGCAGCTTACGGGATTCCGTCACATCCTGAAGAGTCACCATGTTACGTGTGAGATATGGGATCACCGGGCATTCGCCAGGGACCTGATAGGTCTCGCCTGCTTCTGTAACCAGAACCCAGTCTCCATTCTCCTGCCAGGTCATGGACTTTACCTCCACATAGGACGGAGCTTTAAAATCAGCAGGAATCTTGCAGATGATCATCTCGGCGGTAGTCATCGGCGGAAGGCTCATGGTCATCGCCGGCCCAATGTATGCGTAGATGGTCTCTCCCACCTGAATATCGGAAAGCTGCACCGGGAATCCATTCTCCGCATCCAGCACTCTGCTGTACTCATCGGAAACATTCAGCACGATCTCTCCCTGAAATGACGTGCCTGACTGATTGTCAATGTGGACTCTGCCGTCCTCAACACTGATCACGGTACCCCAGAT
Organism: Clostridium sp. AN503; assembly: GCF_040719375.1. Classification (NCBI taxonomy): domain Bacteria; kingdom Bacillati; phylum Bacillota; class Clostridia; order Eubacteriales; family Clostridiaceae; genus Clostridium; species Clostridium sp. AN503. The sequence goes on from NZ_JBFDTP010000002.1 coordinate 2,910,409, forward strand.
CTGTAACATATCCAGCTTCACAGCCTCCTCACCTGCGGATGGTCCGCCTGCATTCTCTGTCTTAACTCCTCCGGCAATCACTGTCGGAGACTGAGCCAGGGCCATACCTGCACCGGCAACAGCCAGAAGTCCGGAACAACAGATAACTGCCAAAGCTTTTTTGTTCATCTTTTTCATATAATCAATCCTCTTATCTTTCTTACTGTTATTTGTGTGTATTTCACTTACAGGCACAGTATAGCAGATATTTCCTGTGATTACTATTGACGAATCCGTAAATTTCTCTTACGGTTCTCTAACGGCAAATTCCTGGAAAAATGCTAAACATATGTGACCGCGCCCGGTTTTTACTCTTATTTTAGGTATTGATTCGTTTTCACTTCGTATGTTTGTATTCCAACAAAATAAATGCTACCAAATACCTTCAGTGTATTATATGGTAGTGTTCATACGCCTTTTCAGGCATTCGCATTAGGGATTTTATACTTGATAACAAAACAATGACAGCGTATACAGATGATAAAATTGATGAATACAAACAAACGAAACAGCAGCGGTTATACCCTGGTAGAACTTATAACGGTACTCGTGATCCTTGCTGTGACGGCTGCCATGGTGATTCCGTCTTTTGCAGGATTTATAGAAAAAGTAAAAGAAGAGCAATATATACTGGAGGCGCAGGGTATGCGCCGTACAGTTGAACTGTATCTGATCGATAAGAATGATCCGGATATCGATACCATGATGCTCCTTTGGGAACTGACCTCGACCCGGCTGGATTCTCCGAAACATCCTCTGGCAAACTACATGACAGTGCGCTGTACGAAAGGGGCAGCCATTGAAGGTCTGACTATAAATACCGCCACCTATCAGGTGTTCGGCATCAGATACCGCGTAGCCGGCTACCTGATTGAAATTGATGGGAGCAGTGTTAAGATTAATCTGATACCAAAACAAAAAAACAAAGAAAGCCCCTCCAAATTCAGCACGGTTTCCGCTTTGTATTGGGTCCAGGCTTTCCGTCCCTCATATTTTCTGCCCCTGCAGGTTATACTAAGCCAGGAGGTGATAACATGTGCCACAGATTCGGTAAAAAAACAGATACAAAACCCAGCGCAAAACCGGATACCGACCGTTATGGTGACGGAGATGTGCCGGAGGTTGATACGGAGCCTTACAAAAATGTAGAGCCGCTTCCGGAATCCTCAAGAGAACGCCGCGACGGCCCCGGCGGGGACTGACGAATAAATGTAAAAAGCGCCCCCGCAGACCACATTTTTAAGGTCTGTAGGGCGCCTTTTATATTTACAGCCTCTGGTCAAACTCGATCCGCTCCCGGTTCGGTCCTTCTATCATGAAAAACCGGACCCCGTTTTCCCAAAACGGAAGCTCCTCAATCCCATCGCTCACTATTTTATAGCCCTGCCTGCTGGCCAGCTCATACGCCGCAGCCGCGTCCAGGCAGTCCACCGCGATATGGTCTACCGCCCCCGCTGCCAACACCGGCTCCGCCTCGTAGGCCTCTAACAGCAGATTCCCAGACTGCAGAAAGGCAACCTTTTGAGAACCCCGGAGCTCCGTTTCGAATACCCGCAGGAACCCAAGGCCCTCATAAAACCGGCAGGTTTCCTCCACATCCGCCGCCGGGATTCCGATGTGCTGTATCCCACTGCAGATATCCATCATTCTTATTTTTTCCGTGTTCTCTGTCATACCTATTTGCGCCCTCTCTTTTTCAGCTGGTCCACCACAATGGCGATGACGATCACGCAGCCGGTGATCACCTGCATCACGAATGCCCCGATACCAAACTGGGTGCCCACGTTATCGATCAGAATGATCAGGACAGTGCCCAAGAGGGTACCGAATACCGATCCGCAGCCGCCTGCAAGAGACGCTCCGCCCAGTACGCTGGCTGCGATGGCATTGGTCTCATACGCCTCGCCGGCCGTGGGGATCGCAGAGTTGATCCTTGCGCAGAGCAGGATACCCGCGATACCATAGAGCAGACCTGCAAAGGCGTAAGTGGAATATATGGTCTTCCGGATGGAGATACCGTTCAGCTTTGCGACCTCAGAGCCGGAACCGAGCACAAATAAGTTGCGCCCGAAGATCGTGTAACGCAGGATCAGAAAGCAAATAATGGCTATCACGAACCACACGATCGCCAGCTTGGGGATAAACAGCACCGAGCCGGACGCAAATGCGGAAAACGTCTTGTTGATGCCCGATACGGTTCCGCCGTTGGAGATCACCTTGATCAGTCCGCGTAAAATAGTCTGGGAGCCCAGTGTCGCCACGAATGCAGGCACATTGAACTCATGGACCAGCATGGCGTTGAACAGGCCCGCAGCCACCGCCACGATGATCGCAATGGTCATGGACGCCAGGATATTCATTCCCCATTTAGCCTGTGCCATGGCTACCATCAGCGTACTCATGCCCACGATAGCGCCGCAGCTGATATCGATCCCGCCGGTGATGATGACGTAGGTCTCAGCGATGGCGATAATGCCGATAATGGCGCACTGTTTCAAAATGTTGGTTAAGTTGTATGTAGTCAGGAAGTTCTCTGTGCCAAAGGTCGCCAAAAGGAAGATCAGGGCAATGATCACTCCCATGGATACCTCTGTCTTCATCAAAAGCGCTTTCATCCTGCCGTTGTCAGACTGTTTCGTCTTCATATCCTAAACTACCTCCTTCTGGTTTTCATCATAGTAAACAGTCGAGGCGAGACGGAGCACCTGCTCCTCCTCCACCTTACGCAGCTCGTCTGATTCCAGGCGGCCGGATACATGTCCCTCCGCCATAACGATCATCCTGTCGGACAATCCGATCGCCTCCGGCAGATAGGAGGATATGATAATGACTCCCTTGCCCTGCTTGGTCAGGCTTTCTATGATCTTAAAGATCTCATCCTTTGCGCCCACATCCACGCCGACCGTCGGTTCGTCGAAGATCAGCACGTCCGGGTCCCGGCACAGAAGCTTTGCGATAACAACCTTCTGCTGGTTCCCGCCGGACAGATTGTTCACGAGCTGATTGACCGTAGGCGTTTTGATGGCGATCTTCTTCTTGTAATCCTCCGCTCGTTGTGTTTCTTTCTTTAAGTCGATGATGCCGCCTTTGCTGATCGTGTCATAGGAGTACATATTCGTGTTGAGCTTTACGGTCTGTAAAAGAGCCAGCCCATCCTTGCGCCGGTCCTCTGTCAGAAAACCGATCCCCTTCATCATGGCGTCCTTGGGACACTGGATATGTACCTCCTGGCCTTTTACAAAAAGCTTCCCCGAATCGATCCGGTCCACTCCGAAGATAGCCCGCATGACCTCGCTCCGCCCGGCGCCCACCAGTCCAAAGAACCCCAGGATCTCCCCCTCGTGCAGGCTGAAGCTGACATCCTTAAACTTTTCACCCGTCAAATGCTCTGCGCGCAGCAGCTCTTTGCCCGGTTTCTGGTGCTCGATATTATAGATATCCACCATGGAACGTCCTACCATTTTGGATATCAGATAATCCTTGTCTACATCTGATACATCCTTCGTCTCCACATAGGTCCCGTCCTTCATGATGGTAACAGTGTCACAGATCTCCATGATCTCCTCCAGGCGGTGGGAGATGTAGATCACGCTGACACCACTTTCTTTCAATTCCCTGATATAGCGAAATAATGTGTCCACTTTTTCATTTTCAAGCAATGCGGTCGGCTCGTCAAAGATCACAAGCTTTATATTCTCATTGACCGAGATCTTGCTGATGGTGATCATGGCCTGCATGGCCACCGGCAGGGATGCGATGGTAGCTCTCGGGTCAACGTGCAGGTTGAATTTGTCGATGACCTTCTGGCTCTCCGAATAGATCTTGTTCCAGTCGATGATCATCCCTTTCATCGGCAGGCGTCCAAGAAAATAGTTTTCTGCAATACTTAGATTCTTTGCAATGTTTACATTCTGATAATTGGCATGCATCCCGCACCGTTTTGCGTCGATGGCATTTTTCGGCGACTCCCATTTTCCGTCTACATTGATCTCTACTTTCCCCTCGGTGGGAGTCTCTACTCCCATAATACATTTGATCAGTGTGGATTTCCCGGCGCCGTTTTCCCCAACCAGCGCACGTACCTCACCTTTTCTGATCGTCGTCGAAATCCCCTTCAGCGCCTGAACACCCGGATAAGTCTTCACGACGTTCTCTATTTTTAGCAAAATATCCTGCTCCATACGCTACTCCTTCCAGACTGTCTGGTCACGGCTTATCCGTGCACTGTCTTTTAAGACTCCGGCAGGACCATACGCCCTGCCGGAAAACTGCAAGTCAAATACCGCTTATCTCTTTAACAGGGTCGGGTCCAGCATAGCCGCATACTCCGGCTCATGCATGTTCTCGGTTGTAACTGCTACCGGCGGCATAGCGATCTTCTGCTCGCTCTCCGGATTCTTGCCCTGAAGCAGGGTCTCCACTGCGTTCTGCATGGATGCGTAGCCCTGCCCATATGCGTCCTGGATGATGATACAATCGATGTTGCCGGCTTCCAAAGCTGCGATCTCGGTCGGGTCGGAATCCACGCCGATGGTGATCACTTTGTCCGCGATGCCCGCGTTCTCAACTGCCAGCGCAATTCCGTCGCCGGATACATTGTTTGCGCCGTAGATACCGATCAGCTGCTCGCCGTAGGTAGCGATCTGGTTCTCAATATCAGCCTGTGCGCGTGCAAGGTCGTTATTATTGTAGAGAGTATCCAACACCTTGATGTCAGAATGAGATTCCACATAAGCTTTAAAGTTGTCCATACGCGGCTGCAGGGACGGGTTAACATTGGAGAATTCCATTGCGATCACGCCTTCCTTCGGCAGTCCTGCCTCCTCCAGCATCTCTAACATCACCTTGCCGGCCATGTCGCCGATGTCAGCGCTGACGGTCGTGTAATACTGGTTGTAGCAGTCCGCATACTCGGTGGAATCCAGGGTCTCCAGGCCACAGTTGGTAAAGTTCACCACAATCCCCTGATCCATCGCATCCTTGGCAACGGTCCTGGTGGAATCCGGAACCTGGGTTGCAGAGATGATCGCATCCGGCTTGGAAGCGATCGCATTCTCAAATGCGCGGATGTAGGCTTCGGTCTCGGCCTCGGTCGCCGGTCCTACCACTGCAAAGTTCACCGTAATACCGTACTTCTCTTCCATATCCTTCGCCGCATTCTCCATGCCGATCTGCTGATACTGCCAGAACTCGGACTCTGTAGAACAGGTCACCCAGGTGACATCAAACGCCTGGCCAGCGCGAGCCGCCTCTGTTTCCTTTGCTTCTGCTTCCGCCGGTTTTTCCGTCGATGCCGCTGCGGTGGTCTCCGCCGGTTTTTCTGCTGCCGTCGTCGCTGCGGTCTTGCTGCCGCCGCATGCTGTCAGCGATGCGCACATTGCCCCTGTCAGTACCATTGCTACCAGTTTTTGCCCTTTTTTCATATCTTTCTTCTCCTTTTCTTTTTCGGCGTCCCTTTTGGGAACGTCTTTTTTATGTTAACTAAATACTGCTCTTAAATAACGGACAGATTCTGCTGCCTCCTGATCCAGGATCTCCTCTGAACAGTCGGACTTTAAATCTCTCCAGATACGGATATCGCGGCCCACCTCACCGCCATGGATCACAAAGGGTTCCATAACCACAGGACCGTCATATCCCACTTCAGCAAGCGCCTTGCCAATCTTCTCCCAGGGGATCATATGCCCCTGGCCCGGAAGCTTCCGGTTGTTCTCCCCCACATGGAAATGCCCCAGCTTTTTGCCTGCGGTCAGGATCGCCTCCGCAAAATCGTCTTCTTCCATATTCATATGGTAGGTATCCAGCATGACCTTTACATTATCCGCCCCCACTGCATCCACATAGTCCACGCACTCTTTTGCAGAATTGATCAGATACCCTTCATGGCGGTTCAGAACCTCCATGCCGAGGGTGATATCATATTCCGCAGCCATAGCTGCCAGTTTCTTCATATTGATAATGCTGCGTTGTAAATCCCCTTCCTTGTCAACCGGCCCGGAATAGTCAGCCGGCCAGTAAGAATACAGTCCGCCGCCTACCAGGCGGATGCCCAGCTGATTTAAGACCGGAAAGGTATCTGCCCAGAACCGGAATGCAGATTCTACAATCTGCGGATCTGCGGAAGCGATATTCTCAGAAGCCTTCGGTCCGTATCCGCCGGTCAGCTCGATCTGGTTCTCCTGAGCGCATTCCTTCAGAGCGAGGATCTGCTCCTTTGGAACACTTTTAAGCCCCGCACAGGAGATTTCCAGGATATCAAATCCAAGGCGTTTCATCTTTTCAACGTACTTCCGGTAATCCGCCCCCCACTGCCGCTCCCAGTAAGCATAATAAATACCATATTTCATCGCAGACCTCCTTATCATTGATTCAACCTCTGAAACAGCGTGACGGCCCTATGCCTGCATCGCCTTAAAGCCTTCCACGATCTTCACCCCGGCGCTGGTCCCGATCCGGTCCGCGCCCGCCTCAATCATGGCGAGTGCGGTCTCGGCATCGCGGATTCCGCCTGCCGCCTTGATCTTTATGGCGTCTCCCACGCAGGTCTTCATCAGCCTTACATCCTCCACAGTCGCCCCTCCGGTTCCAAATCCCGTCGAGGTCTTTATAAAGGTCGGTTTCACTCTCAGTGCGATCTCGCAGAGCTTCTTTTTCTCGTCATCGGTCAGATAGCAGTTCTCAAAGATCACCTTGCTGGTGATCCCTTTTTCATTGCACGCCTCCACGATCCGGCGCATCTCATCTTCCACATAGTCCCAGTTGCCGCTCTTTAATTCTACCAGGTTCACCACGTAATCCACTTCCCCGGCGCCCTTCTCTATGACGTCGCGGGTTTCAAAGACCTTGGTTTCCACGGTGCACTGTCCAAGGGGGAAGCTGACTGCTGCATCACAGAGCACTCCTGTCCCTTCCAGTACCTTTTTGCAGAACGGTACCGGCGCATTGTTGATGGCGACGGTCTTAAAATGATACTGTGCCGCCGTCTCACAGTGCTGCCGCAGATCCTCCAGGGTAACGAACGGTTTTAACAGTGTCTGGTCGATCATTCCTGCCAGGACCTCCGGCGTCAGATTTGCAATATCCATACTATTTTCCTCTCCTTCTATTTTTTATTTCCACTGGGCCAGGTTGTCATAGGTTTTTTGGAGGCCCATGTAGCATTCATCAAAATACTGTTTCCATTCTCGATATCTTACATAGTTATACATGTCCGGCTCTATGACGTCGTCCACTTTCACAAACTGGTCAATCGCCGTAAAATCCCTTAAGACTCCCGCGCCAACCCCGGCGCAGACCGCGGCTCCCATAGAGGTCGCTTCATCCAGCCAGTTCAGGCGTTTTGCCCTCACTCCATAGATATCTGCAAGCATGTGGCGGATCGGGTCGCCTTTTGCCAGGCCGCCGATCACGTTTAATTCCGTGATCTCTTTATCTCCTCTAAATACATCCAGAATGATGCAGAGGTTCATGAGGATCCCTTCCACCGTCGCCCGCAGCATGTCTCCTCTGGTGTGCTCCATCTTAAGCCCTACAAATGCGCCTCTGGCGTTGGTATTCCAGCGCGGGCTTCTCTCTCCCAGAATATAGGGCAGGTACAAAAGCCCGTTGGCTCCGAGAGGAGACGCCGCCACTTCCTGGTTCATCAGCTCATAAACGCTGACGCCCAGCTTTGCCGCCTGTTCCTCCAGATCCTTGCAGAGAACCTTCCTTATAAACTGATAGGAATTCCCTGCCGCCTGCATCGTCCCGTTGGGAGAATACATCCCGGGAACCATATGCGCCCAGTTATAAGTCCGCAGCTGGGGGTCAAAAACCGGCTTGGCGCTGGTCATCGCCACCCAGGATGAGGAACCGAGATAGTTGAAGGTGTCCCCCTCCCTCACGCTGCCTGCGCCCACCGCTGCACATACCCCGTCTCCGCCGCCCATGATCACCGGCGTCCCCGGAGCCAGGCCGCAGATCCCAGCCATGGTTTCCGTGATCTCTCCTGCCACATGGGTGGATGGGCAGAGCCTGGGAAGCTTATCCTGGTCAATGCCTGCGATATCCAGGATCCGGCCGGACCACTCCAAACGGTTTAGATCCAGGCAGTTGGCTCCCGATGCATCGGTATACTCCGTCAAGAATTCTCCCGTCAGCCGGCAGATGATGTAGTCCTTTGGCTGCAGCATCTTATATGTATTCCGAAAAACCTCCGGCTCGTTGTCGCGTATCCACATCAGCTTCTCAATACTGTAGGATGCGCTGATCTTATGGCCAACGATCCTGTAAAATTCCTGTTCATCTATCCTTTCCCGGATATGCTTCTCCTGCTCCTGGCTCCTCTGATCCGCCCAGATGATCGCCGGACGAAGAGGTTTTCCCTCTCTGTCAACCACGACGCAGCCCATCATCTGTCCGCTGAAGGCCATCCCCGCCACCTGCTTTTTATCAAGCCCTTCTAAAAGCCTCCGGTTATTCTCACAGACCGCCTTCCACCAGTCCTCCGGGTCCTGCTCCGACCAGGTGCTGTTGAAAAAATGAGTATCATAGGTATAGGTAACGCTCCGTACCAGTTCGCCGTCCGCCGTGAACAGCGTAGCCTTATCCCCGGAGGTACCCAGATCATGGGCGATTAAGTAATTTGCCATGTGTTTCTCCTTCCTGCCTGACCTGGTGTTCAGCCCATGTTCTCAAAGGGCTCCAGGATCTTATTGATCTCGCACAGTTCTTCCTCTGTCAGATCCCAGCTGGTACAGTGGATATTCTTCTCAAGCTGCCCCACGGACGATGCGCCGCCGATGATGGAAGTCACTTCCTCTTTCTGCCGCAGCCAGTTAAGTGCCACTTCGTTCATCGGATGGCCCGCCTCGTCGGCAAATGCCTTCAGCTTCCTTGCCCCGTCCTGATAGACCTTAAACGCCTCCCCGGTCAGCTTCGGATTCTCGTTGCGGATATCCCGCTTGGAAAAATCGATGCCATCCAGGAATTTACCTGCTAAAAGTCCCTGGAACAGAGGGCTGTAGGGCAGGAACGCCTGCCCGTATTTCTTCACGTTAGGCAGCACTTCCTTCTCCGTCAAGTATTCTAACGGGATCCCGTGGTAGGAGGTGGGGTTTCGTTCCAGCATGTTGTATAAGGACTGCTGGCAGTCCACCGAAATATATTCCATCATGGTCTCCACATCCTTCTGTGAGAAATTGCTCAGGCCCACGTAGCGGATCTTTCCGGCCTTTTTCATGATGTTAAGCGCCTCCGCCGTCTCCTCTAAAGGTACGTTGGGATCCGGCCAGTGCATCTGATAGATGTCCACATGGTCCGTCTGCAGGCGGATCAGACTCGCGTCGATCTCCTTTAGCAGGCTTTCCTTTGACAGGTTGTTCTGGGTCTCATGCTTCTCATTCCACAAAAGCCCGCCCTTTGAAGCGATCAGTACTTTATTTCTTAAACCATCTGTCTTCAGCGCCTTTCCAAGAATCGTCTCTGACACGCCCCACCCGTAAACCGGAGCCACATCAAAGAAATTGATCCCCATGTCAATCGCCGCATGGATAATGCTGATGGAGTTCTTCTCCTCTGAGGAATCCCAGTCGCCGCCCATGTTCCAGCAGCCGATGCCTATGGATGAAATCTCCTCCTCAATCCTCGATACCTTCTTGTAGATCATTGTTTTCCCCTCTTTTCTATAGATTTGTTAATTTTGTAAATATTGTTTATTTCATCCTTTGATGTGTAACCGGTTACACATGCAATATAGAGCAACGCTCTATTGTTTCTTCTCAGACCCCCTAAGTCCTACCTTATACGGTATCATGCTGATGGTCCTGGTCCGGTCCGGGCTGTCCATCCGCTCCTGAAGCAGGCGCACTGCCGTCCGCCCCATCTCATAGTTGTCACGGTAGACACAGCTCATGGCGATCCCAAGAATATCCACGGTCTCGATCCGGTCGTTGCCGATCATGGCAATATCCCTGCCAATCTGCATCCCGCACTCATTGACTGCTTTCAAAAAACCAAGAGACGTGCGGTTGTTGCTGGTATAGACCGCATCCGGCAGATCCCCTCTGGTCAGCAGCTCCATGGAAAGCTCGTACGCCTTTTCCATCAGGAAATCTCCATACAGGATATCCTTCTTCTGGACAGTCAGCCCACAGTCTTCCGCGCCCCGGCAGAAACCGGCAAGACGGTCCCTGCCGATCTTTAAGTCCATATCCCCGGTGATAGTTGCGAGCCTGCGGTTCCCCGCCTTATAAAGCTCCACCGCCGCCGCATAGGAACTCTCATAGTTTTCATATAAAACCGCATCCCACGGCATATTGGTAAAATCACGGTCCACGATAACAATCGGAACTCCCAGGGTCTTCAGCTGTTCTAAGACCAGACGCCCCTCCCGGGTCTCCGGATAATCTACGGACGGTCCCAGGATGATCCCGCGGACCCGCAGATGCTGGAGTGCACGGATAGCCCGCTCCTCCTTCTCAAGGCTGTTCTGGGTATCGAAAAGCACCAGGGAAAGGTTTAAATCATCTGCAACCTCCGTGATCCCATGAACAATATCTCCGTAAAAGATGTTGTCAATCTCCGGTACCACCACGCCTACTGTGGAGGTCTCCTGCCTGGATAAATTTACTGCAGAAGCCGACGGGAGATAGTTGTACTCTCTCACAATATCTTCCACTTTCCTGCGCGCTTCCGCACTCACATAGCCGCTGTTATTGATCACGCGGGATACCGTAGCCTTGGATACTCCCGCTAATTCCGCCACTTCTTTAATCGTAATCATAGATTTTCTCACATTCTGTAACCGGTTTCACTTCTTATAATCCTATAGTATCTACATTTCTCACATTTGTCAAGCTGTTTTTACGCATTTTTTATCTATTTTGTATAATTCCTGATTTTTCATCACAATGCAGCTCAACCAGCAGTTGATCTGAAACTGTTTTCAGATAGACTGTGATCTTATATACCCCGTCTGATGAATCTTTCTTCAGAATCAGGACATTTTCCTGATATGCCTCTTCATCCGGAAAGCGGACAAAGCCTTCCTTGTCAGACAGGTATCCGGCATACTGTTCGGCAAGATCGCCGCCCTCTCTTTCTAAATCATACTGATATTTCAGTTTCACCGAATCTGTGGTGCTTGAACTGGAATATGAAGCCAGCCGATATCTGCCCAGAACAGAAGTGAGCGAAGCGACCTTCTCAGTCTTCAAGGAATAATGTGGCTGCAGAGCCATCCGCTGTAATATCAGTGTCAGACATACGATCAATATTGCCATGAAAGCCACTGCTGCCACACCAATTCTGGCAATCGTCTTCCATCCAGAATTTCTTCGTTCCCCAGTCTCTGCTTCACTCTCATACGCAATCCCAAGCCTTCGGTCATATGGCATTTTCCCGCCGCAGCACACGTACACGATCAGTCCAAGCGGCCAGAACGCTGCAAACAACCATTTTAAAAATGTGTGTGCCAAAGCCCAGCCCAAACGACCGGCTCCTTCTTTGGGATTTCGCACCGGTCGCATTCCCAGGAGCCGCTTGCCAATCGTCATCCCCTCGAAAAAATAATCTGCTGCTACAAAATAGCTCATCCACAACACCCATATAAACGGAAGTCCGGGCATCAGCGGGCTTCTATTGTGAGCCGCAGGGGAAATAAAGATGAATGGAATCGCAGCAAAGACCAGAACAAAACTCAAGATCGCATGATCAATAAGGAATGCAAAAATTCGTTTCATAGCTCCTCCATTATCATTCTTTTGTCTATTATATTGACGTCTGCCGCTGTAAAATCTCCTGTATGGCTTTGTTCAACACATTTTTATTATATAGCCGTGGCTTTGAAAAGTAAATAAGCTGGAAATTCGCATTTTAGAAGCATTTTAGAAAATGTATTCTTGCATAATCAATTTACTCGTGGCACAATATAGGAATGAATAAATAAATGCTATTTTTTTAAGAACCGCACCTGTATTTCGGAAACGAAACCAGAAGTATGAAAGGATTCCTATGCTGGAAAGAATCGTTAACAGACTGAGGATTTTATTTTCTATTGAGTTTATTTTAACACTGGCAGTCATCTCATTGCTTTTTAAAATCCCAGCAATAAACAGTTGGATTTCTCCACCGTTTACCATTGATACTACAAAGGAAATCGAGAGTATTATATACCAAGTAGAAATACATAAAACGATAGAAGGCATACGATCTTCTATGATTATTCTGATTTCAATGATCATAGTGTACAGTGTTGGTGAAATCATACGGAGAAAGCGGAAATACAAATCCCTTTTTCAAGCTTGGACATCAAAAAAGAAAAACACATAAAGGATTGATTCCGCCTATCTCCCAACCGCTAATGATACACAATCAAGTCATTCATTGAAACATCAAATAAAACACTTAACGCAAGAAAATTGTCCAGCGTAGGAAGCGACTCGCCCTTTAGCCACTTGTAAATTGCATTTGTTGTAGAAAGACCAAAATACTCTCTCAAGTATGCCACGCTTAGTCCTCTTTCCTTCCGGAACATATTAATCCGCTCACCGGTTGCCGCCGGATCGATCACAGGGTAATTCATCTCCAAATCCTCCAAGTAAGAAAGAATCACGCTCGCGGGATTCTCCGCCTGCGGCGGGTCGCTTTGGCGACATAATTCCCTACCGCTGCAATGCGATCCTCGCGGAGCGTTTTTTATTTCATAGTACGCACTTTCCTATGAAATAAAAAAATCCACCTGCCGTATGGCTGATGGACGGAGAATCTGGGATATTCTAAGGTTAAACCGGACTCCATTTTTCGTCATACCATAACGGCAACAAAACAAAACGCTGTTTATAAGCGTGTTTTTCCTGCTGCTTCTGGTATTTTTGAGAATCCATTCTTAACATCTTTTTGTCTCCCTCTCTTAATATTTATCTGTATCATACTACACTCCCTGCTTTTGTGCAAGGGATTCCCCGCTTGAGTTTCCTCCGGGAATAATCCACATTCCCGTAACTGCGGATAAAGGATTCGAACCTTTGACCTGCCGGGTCAGAACCGGCCGCGCTGCCAGCTGCGCCAATCCGCAAAAATAATCCAGAGGGGAGCTGGACTCCCTCCTTATCTGTTTGGCTATGAAACCTCAAATACAGGTGGCAGGACTCGAACCTGCGATATACCGGTTAAAAGCCGGTTGCCATACCACTTGGCTACACCTGCATACTGCGCATACCGGGCCTCGAACCCGGGACCTGCCGGTTAAGAGCCGGCTGCTCTTCCAACTGAGCTATATGCACAAAGAATCCCGCGAGCGGGATTCTCCGCCTGCGGCGGGTCGCTTCAGCGACATCATTCTACTCCGACGCAGCGCGATCCCGCCCGGAGGGCTTTTTTGTATAACAGGGCGAACTTTCCTGTTACACAAAAAAACCGCCTATCCATTACGAATAAGCGGCGAGACTGAAGATCAGTCAGTATAACCAGGAGGCGCAAATGACTTCCATCCTGTTCCACTCACCCATAATGGCATCACAAATATGCGCTGTTTTTTAGCACATTTTTTCTGCTGTTTCTGGCTGGATACATAATTCATCATGGCAGTCATGGCGTTTCTCCTTTCGCTTAATCTTTATGTGCTGATTATAACAGTCCGACGGTTTGTTGTAAATCTACTGGTAGTAGACAAAAAAAGAGCAGATCCTCAAACAGATCCACTCTTTTTCTATACCGGGATACTCCTCACTTACCTCATCAAAAATCAATCTGCCTGAACACCGGTACCCCATCCCGTATGGTCATCTGGGTTCTGATCAACTGGTTTCCTTTAAACAGGACTCCATGGGAATCGTTGAACTCCATATCCTTCCCAACCAGCTTTAAAACAGCAATATCAGCAGCAGCCCCCGGCTCCAGGGTTCCGATCTCATGGGCCATCCCCAGCTTTTGGGCCGGATTGCGGGTAACGATCCGGATCAATTCTTCCAGCCCGATGCCCATATTCAGAAACTTTGACATCACCATCCCCATAGAATAGAGTGGCGCCCGGTACATCGTTTTCAGCGAGATGTCCGATGTAATAAAATCAGGAAGGAATCCCTGGTCAAGAGCCGCTAAGGCCACCCGGTTTGAAAACTGGTTCCCTCCATGGGCGGCGTCAAACAATACGCCCCGCGCCCGTGCATCCAGCACTTCCGGAAGGATTTTTCCCTGTCCGTCCAGTATGGTCTTTCCTTTCCCGTGAAACACGTGACAGAACACATCCCCTTCCCGGAGAAGCTCCAGGGTCTCACGCACTTCCCCCGGAGAATCCGTCACATGCACTACAATATATGCCCCAAGCTCGTCTGCGATCTTTCTCAGCAGGCGCAGCGGCTCTAAGCCAAATTCTCTTGAGATATTGCGGGTCTGCCTCAGCTTCAGCGCCTGGATATTGTCCCGGTATTTCTGATAATAATACCTTATCTTCTCTGCGTCCACAGAAGACGGATCGATATTCTCCTGGTAGCTGACCGTCCCCAGTCCCAGAGAACACAGGTTTAAATCACTGAAAATACGAACCTTACTGGCGGCGATCACACTGTTTAAAAACAGCGGATAATTCGCCACCCCTGCGCTCCCTCCATCTACCGCCGTCGTCACGCCGTTTGGAAAACAGGTGGAATCAACATAGACTCCCCGTTCCGTTCCGTCCGTGTAGAGATGAGCATGAAAATCAATGATTCCCGGAGTTACATAACAGCCCTCCGCATCGATCACCTCTTCTCCTGAAAGCTCTGATCCCATTACTTCGGATCCCATCATTCCGGATCCCATCAGCCCCGTTCCGCTCAATCCAGATCCCGGATTTTGCGCATATTCAACAGCTGCGATCCTTCCGCGTTTTATGCCAATCGTCCCCTTCTGCGCAGTCCCGGAGGCCGGATCGATCAGAATGCCATTTTTAATCACGATATCAAACATTGCCATATTCATAAATCTCCCTTTCTCATTCATTTACCGCCAATTCCTTCTTTGACTTCAGATAAAGGAACACAAAGCAGCCCACGATCACACAGTAAGAAGGCAGATTCAAAAATGTAAACGGCGCAAAAATGCAGAGTGCAGAAGCAATCATAAGGGCGCGCATCCAGGCATGGATCCGTATCTTAAACCAGCCTCCGCCGACAGCTACCGCAATGGTAATGATCGTAAAGACGCTTCTCATGCAGGCAGTCAGGATATCGCCCGTGCTCCCCTGAAGAAGCACTCCCGGATACCACACAAATAAAAATGGCAGGATATAAGCCGCAATCCCGATACGGCTGGCTGTAGCCGCTGTTTTGATCGGATCGGATTTGGCAATGCCCGCTGCTACAAAGGCCGTAAGCGCCACCGGCGGCGTGATATTGGACACGATCGCAAAGTAAAACGAGAAGAAATGCGCCGCATACATATTGACACCTGCCGCGATCAGCGACGGAGCAACCATCGTCGCCACGATAATATAGCAGGCGACGGTAGGCAGCGCCATTCCCATGATCATGGATGCAAACGCCGCCATGATCAGCATAATGATCAAATGACCGCCGGACACCAGCATCATCATACTGGTCATCTTGATCGCCAGGCCGGAGCGGTCTACCACGCTTAAGATGATCCCTGCACAGGCGCAGGAGATCGCGATACTGGATGCTTTGCGGGTGCAGTCCACGAGATATGCCGCCAGTTCTTTCCAGTCCAGCTTCTTTTTCCTGACTGCACAGTTGATGAGTTCGCTGGCTGCCATCACTACCGTTGCCCAGAAACCTGCCGCCCCCGGCCCATATCCGAAAAATACCAGAAGAATGACCAGGACCGCCACCGAGATCATCAGATGCCAGTGCTCCCTCAGTACCGGTTTCAGTTCCGGAATCTCTTCTCTTGGAAGTCCCGTCAGATTCCGTTTCTGAGCCTCAATATCCACTGCCAGGAAGATTGCAAAATAATACAGGATCGCCGCAGGAAATGCACACAGCACCAGTTTTCCATAGCTGATTCCCAGATACTCCGCCATAATAAACGCTGAGGCGCCCATGATCGGAGGCATGATCTGCCCGCCTACACTGGCAGTCGCTTCCACAGCTCCGGCAAAATGCCCCTCGTATCCGTACTTTTTCATCATGGGGATCGTAAAGGCGCCTGTGGTGGCTGCATTGGCCGGGCCCGCGCCGGACAGCATGCCAAACAGGGCTGAGGCCAGTACCGAAACCTTGGCGATGCCGCCCCGGAACATGCCGAGGGCCTTCATGGCGAGTCCCATCAGCAGGCTGTCGCCGCCCAGTCCTACCATGATCCCGCCATACATCATCAGGGGAAAGATCTCACTTGCGCTGACCTGCAGGGAGGACCCGAAGATCCCCTCATTGGTCAGGTATACCGTGCTCAGCATCCTCTTAAGCGTGATCCCGTTGTGTGACAGGATTCCCGGAAGATACGGCCCCAGAAATGCATATGCCAGAAATACCAGCGCAACGATGACCATCGCCATGCCGATCGCCTGTTTTGTCATATAAAGCACCGCAGTCACAGCGAAGACGGCAAATATCATATCAAAGGTTGAGATGTTGGCTGTCATCTTGGCCGAGATGAATCCGCCCGTCGCCAGGATCCGGATATTAAATGCCAGCGCCATCAGAAGCATCACACTTAATAACACATCATGGCGCGTGAGCTTTTCACTGTCGCTTTTGGCAATGGCCGCACAGCACACCACACTCATGGCAAGTCCCAAGTGCACCGCTGTCTGCATGAATCCGGTCAGCGGCAGGGTTGCCGTCGTATATTCATGAAAGAGGACCATGCCAAAAGCAAATATCATCAACAGGATTCTGGCGGCTTTCCTAAAGCGTAAAACACCATTCTTATCCACGTAATCTTCTCCCTCCACTCTCCATCTGGCCCAGACACCAGTTCCTAGTTAATTCCCAGCTCCTGGAAATACCGCACTGCGCCCGGATGCAGATTGAACGCCGTATCTTTTACAGAGTTTTCTGCTGTGCAGACAGAGGCTCCCGGAGCCGCCGCGATCAGCTTGTCGTACTGCTCGAATAACGTCCTGGCCAGCCAGTAAACAAATTCTTCGTCCGTATCGGTCCTCACAAGCAGCTCTCCATACTGGGAAACCGACTGATAGCTTTCCGTCACTCCGCAATCCGGCACTACGTCCGGATCCACCTCGCAGATTTTGTAATACGGATACTCCTCTGCAAACTTTGCCAGGAAATCCGGATCCAGCTGCAGGATCCTGCAGTCAGAGGTTGCCGTCATCTGGGCAATGGCGCTTGCCGGCAGGCTGATAAAGGCAAATACAGCGTCCAGTTTTCCTTCCGCGAAGGCTTCGCTGGCATCTCCCTGAGACAGATACTCGCACTTAAAATCTTTTTCGCTGTAGCCCGCCGCTTTTAAAAGAGCCTGGTTAAACAGACACTGTCCGGAACCGGCAGCTCCCAGGTTGATCTTCTTCCCGACCAGGTCATCGATGCTCTGATGCGAGCTGTCCGCGTTCACCACGATCACAGATACCAGCTGGTTGAATACGCCGATGGAGCTGATATCCGCAGATTCTGTGGGAAGCTCCTCCATAACAAACACGTAATCAGGCGCGCCCGCCATGGCCATGATCGTCTCATTGTTGACTAACGCGGCAATATTGTCTGAGGTATTGGCGGCAGAAGCGCTGACTGTAACCCCGTTCATCCCGCTTGTAAAAAGCTCTGACATCGCCGTTCCGATCGTATAGTAGCTTCCGCCCATGGAGCCGGTGGGCATGGTAATGTTGTAATTGAACTCCGGCATCTGCTCCGAACCGGAACCTGCTCCTGCTGCTCCGCCAGAGCTTTTCGAATCCGTTTCAGCCGTTTTTCCCTCCTCAGACTTTGCTATCTCCGCCTGAACAGCCTCTGTCTTTGCCGCTTCCGCTCCCTGGCCCGCCTGCTGTCCACAGGCACTAAGTCCCATTGCCAATACGATACCTGCTGCCAATAAACTCATTTTTTTCATAAATGTTACCCCTTTCTCCTTTTGTTCCGGCAGTCATCTCACCCCCGCAAAATGCTACCAGATATGGTTGCCCACCTATACTATAGAATCTTTTAACAACCTTGTAAAATGGTCTTTTTTTATCTTGATCCATAAGACTTATTTATATTTTATTTTGGAAATGCCGGAATCAGGTTCACCGCCCGAGGAAGCACGATAATGCTCTGGTTTCCGGACTCATCCACGACCCGGTCCACTGCAGTCTGCAGATCCGGCGCCCAGGAGAGCATCATTTTTTCCAATTTTTCCGGATCCAGACGGTCGCTGACCACGATGACCTCTCCCTTCAGCATGGCCCGTGCGAACATAAACGCCTTGTTATTCCCGCCCTGGAATCCAACCTTACGAAAACGGTCGATCACCTCCTGCGGCCCGTCTGCCTCCTCCAGCCATTCTTCCAAAAGCTTCCCTCCGATCCCGTCCTCTGCTCTGGCGCAGAGAATGAATACTGCCCCTTCCTTTCTCGCAAACAGCTCCGCTGCGGAGATGGCCTTCTGGGACTGGTAAAGATTGCAGTCGCGCGGCGCTCCTCCCGGGCTGGTGATCACAATATCAGCAGGCTCCGGGACCTCTACGGAATTAAACCGGCGGCAGATCTCCATTCCTTTTTGATGGGCTTCTTCCATATCTCCAGCCACGCAGCCCACGTTTTGTTTGTGGGCGTCCTGGACCACATTGACGATAAACCCCACTTTTACGAATTTGGCCGCCTCAAGAGCGGTCTCATGGAATGGATTGCCCTCAGCGATCCCCATGGACGGCTCGTAAGGCCGGACCGGCAGAGAGTGGTGGATCCGCAGCGTCTCCATTCCGGCCACACCCGGGACAATGCTTTTTCTGCCGCCGCTGAATCCTGCTGTATGATGCGGTGCGATCAGTCCTGTTGCTATAACAAAATCCGCCTCTGCCACCTGCCTGTTGATCCACAGCGGCATTCCCGTTTTCGTTTCTCCCAGATAGACGTGGGAACCATCCCGGCAGTCGTGGATATGGACCGCTAGGGTACCATAAAAAACAGTTCCCATAATAGTCTTCAGTTCTTCTTCCTCAGGTGCACGGTGAGTTCCCGTAGCAATCACGACCAGCACATGGTCATCCGGCACGCCTGCCGTCTTAAGCCGTTTCATGATCTCCTCAAGGATCTCTCCATTGGGTCCCGGCCTGGTCTGATCGTTCATGATTATGGCGATCCGGTCCTGCGGTCCGACCAGCTGTTCCAATCCCGGCGTCCCGACCGGATGGTCAAGCGCCTCCCGGATCATCTCCTCCACCGGTCCCGCAGCCGGACTGACTGCCGCGTCAATGATCCTGACGCTGTGGTCCCCTCTGATCTCGGCTTCCTGGCTTCCATCTCCATATGGTACTGATATCCGCATGTTTTTTCTCCTTTCCTCCCGGTATCTGTGCCGCCTCTAAAACCTCCCCCAGTTGATCCAAAAGCATTTCCGCCTGGTCTCCGTACACCGGTCTCAGCGCAGCAAGCGCCTTATCTGTTTTCTGCTTTTGTGACGGCGGCATTTCCGGACTGCCGGAGGCGTCCGCGATCTCACGGCTATAGACGCTGCCGTCCTTCATCCGCAGCACCATTTTGCAGCCCCAGTGCTGTGGATACTTTTCCGTGAAATCTTCATCCGTGATCACCCTCACCTTATGCAGAAGATCCTGTATACGTCTGTCACTAATGACCTCTTCTGTAAAATACTCCTCCGTCACGCTCCCATAAAGCAATGCGCAGGCCACGGTAAATGGTGTGGAAAATTTTGCATCCACCACATTTTTCGGTTCTCTGCTCCCCTCGCTCATGCCGCACTGCTGGTTGCCGATGAGATAAGTAAAGACATCGATCTCGCCGACCGTATCCAGATCCGGCATACTTTCTTTTCCCAGACCGGCTCCCCCGCAAACGCCCGGTTCTTCTCTCAGGGCAAGGGCGGCGTCAATGGCGCAATGGGTACTTCTGCAGCATGGATACGGTTTTTTATCCATGTGGCAGATCTCCCAGCTTTCTCCCAGCTTCCAGTCCACCCAGGACAGCTCCGGTTCATCCGACATGGCGGCCAGCAGGCCTCCGTCTTTTGCCTCCAGTATATACCGGGAGCCGGTCATGCCCGCCTGGGCAAGCAGCGCCGCCTCTGTTCCATTTGCCGCAGCCCTTCCCGGATGCAGGATCTTGCAGTTGGCCCCGTCAGCCAGAAACGCCCAGACTCCAAAGGACTGGGTTCCCGCCAGGCCAAGGGCCGCCGCCATCTGATCCGCCGACAGCCCCAGCAGCTTTCCGCAGGCTGCCGCCGCTCCAAAAGTACCTGCGGTGGATGTGGCATGCCAGCCCTTTTTCCTGTGGGCGGATACGCCAAACGCCATGCCGATCCTCGCTGTCACCTCATACCCGCATATGACTGCCAGCAGAAGGTCCTCCGGTCCCTTTTGCAGATATTCCGCCATCCCCCATGCCGCCGGTATGACCACTGCCCCGATATGTGTCTTGGATCTGGTGTGTACGTCGTCCAGCTCCATCGAATGGGCCGCCATTCCATTCAGCAGGACCGCCTGAGATAATATGGCGGTCTCACCGGTCCCCCAAACCGATACCGCCTGTTCACATCCCCCGGTCTCCAGGGTGAGGACTTCCGCCACATCCCGGAGCAGGCCGCGTTTCCACGCCCCTGCTGCAACCGGAACCGTATCCAGAATACAGTCCGCAGCCGTGCATTTTACCTTATCCGGAACATCCTCCAGCTTCAACCGGACGATGAATTCCGCCAGACCAGTCAATTCATTCATTTTTTGTTCCCCCTCCTTTTCCTTTATTTTAGCAACATTGGATTTCTTTGTATAATCGTATGTTTTTATGATTTAGCATAACTTTTTTTTATCGTTTTTGTCATAATCAATATCTTTTTATAGCTTTTTGTGATAAACTTAAGATACTTACATTTCCTGATCCTACCTCGCTAAACAGGTTATAGACGGGTTGTAAACGAATTAAAAAAGGAGCCTCCATGAACTTAAAAGACGCGCAGATCATCCTGTCCCTGAATGAGACAAAGAACATTACCAAAACGGCTGAACGCCTTTTCATCACACAGCCGGCCCTCAGCAAGAGGATCCAGAATCTGGAGCATGACCTGGGAGCCCCGGTGCTGCTGCGGCACCAGAAGGGCATTGTTTTTACCCCTTTGGGCGAAAAAGTCATCGAATATGCCCGGGTCATCATAAGCGGTATGAACGAGCTTCAGGAGTTTGCAGACGTAAGCTTAAACCAGGTCTCCGGCACGCTGGAGGCCGGGATCGCCGTCAACTATGCCCGCTACTGCCTTCCTGCCATGCTCCAGAAATACGTGGCAGACTTCCCCTCCGTTTCAGTCAATATCACCACCGGATTCAGCCAGCGCCTCTACCAGATGCTAAGCTCCGAGGAACTGTCCCTCGCTGTCGTCCGCGGCGATTACCCCTGGTATGAGGGAAAAGTCCTTCTGGCTGAGGAACCGCTCTGCGTCGTCTACCACCGGGACATCCGCTGGGATGAACTGTCCGCGCTCCCTTATATCAACCGCCACACGGACCCGTCCCTGACCACCAGCATCCAGCGCTATCTCGCCGAGCAGGAGCTGATACAGACCAAAAAGAATATTCACATTGACGATATGGACATCTGCCTTGACATGGCTAAGAACGGGTTTGGATGGACGATCCTTCCAAGTATTGTACTAAAGGACGCGGACTGCAATATAAAGCCCATGTATTTAAAAGACGGTACTCCCATCACCCGGACCACCTTTTTATTGTACCGCAACGCCTACAAAAACCTGCCCCAGGCAGGCCTGTTCATCCAGTACCTGACCGATCTGGTCCCAGAGCATATACGGCCGGGGAACCGATAGGATGCGCTTTTCGTTAAATCCAGAATTACGGAGGAAGCTATGGAGCTTATTTTTGATTATATGGAAAATGCCGCATTGCGGCATAAGTTAAACACTTTGACACAGAAGATCTACGGGTTTGATTTTGAAAATTGGATGGCCGGTGGGTATTTTGAAGGAGATTATATTCCATATTCATTTATGGAAGATGGAAAAATCCTGGCAAATGTTTCGGCAAACAGGATGCATTTTATTCAAAACGGCGTCCCTAAGTATTACATACAGCTTGGAACCGTTATGACAGATGAACCATTCCGGAAAAAAGGGCTTGCAGAAAAGCTGATCAAACATGTATTAAAAGAATATGAAACCAAGTGCGATGGAATCTACCTGTTCAGCAATCCGGACGCCCTGGGCTTCTATCGGAAAACAGGCTTTAAGGAAAGCTGTCAATATCAATACAAATTGAAACAGGAATGGTCAGGCAGCGTGAATCGCAGTGCCGGATTTAAAAAAACGGATGGTCAGGACGAACAGGTCAGGCGGAAATATATGGATGCTGTAAAAAACTGTGCTGTAAATTCAGCTTTAGAACACGTCAACAAATTTGGACTACAGATGTTTTACACTGCTGATCTGCAAAATGTATATTACGCAGACGACCTGGACTGTTTTGCCGTTATGGAGCAGGAGGGAGATACGCTGATCCTCCAAAGTATTATAAGTAAACAGCAGATTTCACTGGAAGCTGTCATTTCGCATATTGATGCCAAGTATACTTCCCTGATCCCAGGTTTCCCGCCTGCTTCCAGGGACCTTCCTATGTTTGAAGCGTCTGTCTATGATGACAGAGAGGATACCCGCCTGTTCTATCGTGGAAAGGATTTAGAAAGTATTGAGAGAGAAAAGCTCTCTTTCCCCTGTTGTCACACGCATAAAAAAATAACAGGCTTTATTTTTGTCTGAAGGGAGTATTTTACATGAATGAGTCTATCAATGCTTTGAAGCAGAAAGATTTAGGAAAAAGAAAGCAGACCTGACAGAGGAGACGAACTATGGAAAATGTTTATGAAAATTATACTGAATATGAGAATGCCGACTATATTTTGAGGCTGGTCAGCCAGAAGGATAAATTGGATTTACTAAAAGTTTATTCAGACAAAAAGGCGGTACCTTTTTTCAACAGTGATAATTGTGGTGGGGATGATTTCTACTATACAACGGAAAGCAGAATGGCGCAGGCTATTGATTATTGGCTCTTTGAGTACAATAGGGCGGGATTTGTGCGGTGGACTATCATATCAAAAGAAACAGAGGAAGCAATCGGAACAATCGAGCTTTTTCACAGAGATTCTGATGATTATTTTACAAATTGCGGTTTACTCAGGCTGGACATCCGGAGTGACTATGAAATCTCGGATGAGATTATAAAAATATTAGAATTGATCATCAAACCTGCATACATCCTGTTTCTTTGTGATAAAATTGCCACAAAAGCAATCGCCTCAGCGACAGAACGGATCAGGGCATTGAAACAGTTAGGATTTGAACTCACGGAGGAAAAACTAACAGGACATGATGGGACAAAATACGATTCGTATTTTGTTTTGGAGCAGCAGGTGACGTAAGCGGCAGCTCAGAAAAAAGATAATTATGTTTCAAGCAGGATGTATATTGGAGGCAAATTATGACGGAAAGAGAAAAAATGTTGGCAGGGCAACTTTATGATTGTGGGGATGCTGAATTACTAACTCAATGGCATAAAGCAAAAGATTTAGCAAGGGATTATAATCAAACAGACTCTGCTGACGCCCCCAAAAAAGAAAGAATTTTAAATGAAATGTTAGGGGGAAAAGGGACTAATCTTTGGATTACTGCACCATTTTTCGTTGATTATGGTAATAATATTTATTTTGGCAACAATTGCGAAGTAAATATGAATTGTACATTTCTAGATGACAATATCATTCGTATTGGAGATAATGCTTTAATTGCTCCAAATGTACAGATATATACCGCATATCACCCTACAAATGCACTTGAACGCTTTGGTGCTCCTAAGGACGACGGTTCATTTGAGTTTTGTAAAACTCAAACGGCACCAGTTATAATAGGAGATAATGTTTGGATTGGCGGGGGTGCTATCATTATGCCAGGCGTTACGATCGGAAACAATGTTGTAATTGGGGCAGGAAGTATTGTTACAAAAGATATTCCGGACAATACCATTGCATATGGTAATCCCTGCCGGGTAGTAAGAGAAAACACCCCTAAAGAATAAGCCCCCGAAGAGCCAGCGGACTATACACATTCAGTACTATCCGCTGGCCGCAAAGCTCCCTATCTCTTCTCCTGCTTATAAAAATTGATCAGACTACCCGCCAGCAGCACCTGCTTCTCCGCCTCTGTGACGTCTTTAAGCTCCAATTCCATATGCCGCGTGCTTCCATCACGACCGATCACAACTGCATCCACCATCTGCGCACCTTCTGCCACTGCCCTGCGGATGCCCGGCAGGTACAGATACTCGCCCGGCTCTAAATCCACCTCCGCCACCGGGTACGTAAATGGTAAGATCCCCCAGTTCACACAGTTACTGCGGTAACGTTTGGTGGCATACTCGATGCAGATATTGGCGAGGCCGCCCAGCACCTTCTGGCAGCTTGCCGCATACTCCCTGGCAGAACCGTCGCCGGGACGTTTTGCGTAGAGGACGGAGCCGATCCCGGTGGTCTTCATCAGTTCTTCCACCGGTGCATCCACGCCTGCTGCTTTCAGAATCTGATAAAATTCACCGGTTGTCTCCCTGTCTCCGGCACGCCGCGCTTTCTCATAATCCTGGGCTGCTTTTGCATTCCCCACATAATCCGGGTCCTTCCTTATCAGGGTATACTCGGAAATCTTGTATGGGTTCGACCGGTAGGACGCCGTTTCCCCGGAGGGGATCAGCTCGTCGGTGGTCGTCACCTCATCACGTATCACGCTCGCCACCTTTAAGAGCAGGTTGTCGGTCAGCTCTGCCATCTCCGGCCAGTCCTTGATAGATGGGCCATATACCAGCTCAGTCTCCGGCTTTGCATGTCCAAAACCATTGTAGACTATATTATCATAGATTTTTTCATTAAAATGATATTCCGGAACTGCAAACTTCACCGGACAGTCCTCGGCAGAGGTCAGGTAACCGCCGTTAAATGCCGTCGCCGCGATCGACTTGGAGTCCATCAGCGCAACGGAAGCGATCTGTCCGGTTGCCGGGTTGGAGCCCTCCCGGTTCGGGAAGTTCCTGGTGCTGTGCCGGATACAGAAGTCATTGTTTCCCGGTGCGTCGGAGGCGCCGAAGCACGGCCCGCAAAATGCTGTTTTTACACGTACTCCAAAGGTCATCAGGTCATTCAGTACGCCGACACGGTTCAGCTCATGCATGATCGGCTGGGACGCCGGATAGATGTTGAGGGGGAAGGTGCCCAGGCCATGATCATAGTATTTTGCGATCTGGTCCACTGCATAGATATTCTCAAAAGAGCCTGCCGCGCATCCTGCGATTGCCGCCTGGTCCACCTTGATCCGGCCGTCATGGATCTTGGAGCGCAAATCCAGATGAATGTCTCTGTTGTTTTCAAATACTTTCTTTGCCTCTTCTTCCACCATGGCAAGGTATTTTTCCGGTTCTGCGATCACATCGGCCAGCGGATACGCATTGCTTGGATGGAATGGCAGAGCGATCATCGGAACGATGGTGTCCAGATTGATCTCCACAACGCCGTCATAGAGCGCAGTCTTTCCCGGCTCCATCCGCCGAAAGTCCTGGGGACGCTTGTGAACCGCAAAATACTCTTTTGTCCGGTCATCGGTCTGCCAGAGGGAGGACAGGCAGGCGGACTCGGTAGTCATGGTGTCGATCCCATTCCGAAAATCCATGGAAAGTCCCGCCACTCCAGGCCCCACAAACTCCAGGACCTTGTTCTTTACAAAGTTGTTCTTAAATACATTCCCGATCAGGCTTAAGGCGACATCCATCGGGCCGACCCACGGCTTCGGAGCACCCGTCAGGAATACGGCGATCACCTCCGGGTAATCGAGCTCGTAGTACTTGCCCAGCATAGCTTTCGCCAGCTCCGGCCCTCCCTCGCCGATCGAAAGGGACCCCTGGGTCCCATAACGGGTATGAGAATCGGAGACGATGGACATATCGCCGGATTTTACGATCATCTCCCTCATATACTGGTGGATGACAGCCTCATGGGGCGGGACGAATATACCGCCGGATTTTCTGCAGGCCGATTCCGCATATTTGTGCACATCCGTATTGATCGTACCTCCCACAGCGCACAGGCAGTTATGGCAGTTGGTAAATACGCACGGCATCGGAAATTCTTTCAGCCCGCTGGCATAAGCAGTCTGCAGGATTCCGACGTATGTATTGTCGTAGACGCCCATGGAATCAAACTGGATCTGTAAATGCTCCATGCTGCCGGAGTGATTGTGTTTCTCCAGCACCTGATACGTTATAGTCTGTTTTGCCGCACTCTCCGGGTCAATATCTACGGCCTCATGTTTCCCGGCGATCCGGCTGTTATCCAGAATAAAATGTTTTCCTTTATGAAGTGTTACCATGTTTTCTTTTCCTCCCTGTCTGTCAGTCTCTCACATACACCCAGCCGTCCATGATCCTTCTGGCGGTTCTGGTCACGCCGCCCTTTAAGACCCGCTCGCCGTCCATTTTCACATCCACCTCCGTCACGCCGCTGGAATGTCCGATCCGTATCATATCCTGGTCCGCAGCCGGTTTCGCTATATCATTCACGATCGTTCCCGGTATCCGCGCTGCTGCGCCGGTCCCCACAGCCACCGTCATCGGGTATGCCTTGTGGAGCGCTCCTACGGAAATGGCCCGGCAGCAGAGATCCATACTCCCGGCCTCCACCTGGTTCTTGTCCATGTCGGTATAATCCTGTGGCTCGGAGATAATGGAAACCTTCGGCGCTGAGGTGGATTTCGTCCTGGCATCCTCCCAATTTTCCACAAAGCCGCATTTTACGGCTGCCATGCAGCGGATCCGCTCAATATGTTCCATCACTGTTTTATTATTGTTCAGCTCCACCAGCTCAGTCCCCCTGATCCCCAGATCCTTTGCCCGGATAAATACCATCGGATTGGAGCAGTCCAGCACTGTGACCTCGATACTGCCATACCCCGGCACATCAAACATATCTTTTTTATTCCCGGTGGGGAACAGTTTTCCAGTTTTAGAGCCTGCCGGGTCCTCAAAATACATATCGATCCTGGAGCCTGTCCCCGGAACGCCTTTGATGGCCTCATCTCCGTGAACCATGGCTTTCCCGTCTTTTACGCGCACATGCTCCTCGATGATCTTGTTGGTATTGGTGTTGAGCACACGCACCACCGTCACCGGCTCCACCGCTTTTACCAGTCCTTCATCAATGGCAAACGGCCCCACAGCCGAGGATATGTTGCCGCAGTTGGCGCTTCCATCCACCCGCGGGATCACAATATCCACCTGGCGAAAGGTATAGTTCACGTCCACATCCTCGCGGTCCGACGGGGATATGACCGCAATCTTACTGGTGGAAGAAACGGTTCCCCCCATCCCGTCAATCTGCTTCACATCTGGCGTCCCCATAACCTTCATAAAGATCTCATCCCAGGTGTTTTTATCCTCCGGGAGATCCTTTTCATGGAAAAACACGGCCTTGCTGGTACCGCCCCTCATGTAGACACAGGGATATTTTTGCATGTACATCTTCATTTCCTCCTAAGACCTGCTGATTGTTTGTTGAGTTTACTATAGCGCATTGAGATCCATAATGTAAAATGGTATAATTTTATCATTGTCAATAATATTTTGGAATGTTTATTGAACTGATAAATTTTGCAGAACATCAGGAAAGCCGCGGCAAAATGCGGAAACACAAAGCAAACCCAAGATAAAAAGCGCTTGACTTGGAGCGCACTCCAGATGATATGCTCTTTATTGATTGATACTTTTTCTCATTTATTGTATAATAGGAACACTTAATGAGATGTGTCTATTTCACCAGGAAAAGGAGTATTACATATGGAAAAATCAAAAGTGTATTTTACAGATTTCCGCACCGTTGCATTTGGGGACGGACTCACAATGAAGCTTAAAAAGCTGATCAAAAAAGCCGGGATCGGCGATATTGACATGGACGGGAAGTTCGTCGCCATCAAGATGCATTTCGGCGAGCTGGGGAATATCAGTTTCCTGCGGCCCAACTATGCAAGGGCTGTGGTGGACGTGGTAAAGGAACTGGGCGGAAAGCCATTTTTAACCGACTGCAACACCATGTATCCAGGCAGCCGCAAGAATGCGCTGGAGCACCTGGAATGTGCATGGGAGAACGGATTTACCCCGCTGACCGTCGGCTGCCCGATCATCATCGGCGACGGCTTAAAGGGAACAGACGATATCGGAGTGCCGGTTGTCGGAGGCGAATATGTAAAGGAAGCAATGATCGGACGCGCCGTGATGGATGCAGATGTATTTATCAGCCTCACCCACTTTAAAGGACATGAGGCGACTGGTTTTGGCGGCGCCCTCAAGAATATCGGCATGGGCTGCGGTTCCCGTGCGGGCAAGAAAGAACAGCACTGCAGCGGCAAGCCCGTCATTGATGAAGCGTTATGCCGCGGCTGTACAAAATGCCAGCGGGAATGTGCCAACAGCGGTCTTGTCTTTGACGAGAGCACGAAAAAAATGCATGTGGATCTGGACAACTGCGTGGGCTGCGGACGCTGCCTGGGCGCCTGCAACTTCGACGCCATCAACTTCAGCGGAGATGACGCCGTGGAGCTGTTGGACCGCCGCATTGCGGAATACACCAAGGCTGTCGTGGACGGGCGCCCGAACTTCCACATCTCCCTGATCGTGGATGTGTCCCCCAACTGTGACTGCCATGGTGAGAATGACGCGCCGATCCTTCCGAACATCGGTATGTTCGCATCCTTTGACCCGCTGGCCTTAGACCAGGCCTGCGTGGACGCCTGCCTTGCAGCCGCTCCGATGCCGAACAGCCAGCTGTCCGACCATCTGGCGGACCCGCATTTCCACGACCACCACGACCATTTCAAGAATTCCACACCGGAATCCGAGTGGCGCGCCTGCTTAGAGCACGCCGAGAAGATCGGCCTGGGAAGCCGGGAGTATGAGCTGGTAGACTGCAGATAGGGACATATTTTAAAGCGCCGAAGAATCTTGATATCGCTGATTCTTCGGCGCTTTTTTATATAACAGGAAAGTTCGTCCTGTTATATAAAAAGCCCTCCGGGCAGGATCGCACTGCGGCGGAGATGAATGATGTCGCTGAAGCGACCTGCCGCAGGCGGAGAATCCTGCAAGCAGGATTCTTTGTTATTTGAGATAACAGTCACGCCCGTACCGCCCACCGCATCTTTGTAGATTTGGCCCGGCTGTTGCGCACGCATTCCTCGGCGGAAGGCCGGATGACCTCCTCCGCGATATCGCTGTAAAGCCCCGCTTTCTTATATTGTTTAAATGACTTTTTTACGAGACGGTCCTCACCGGAATGAAAGGTCAGGATCGCTGCGCGGCCCCCGGGAGCCAGCACATGGGGCAGCTTGTCCAGAAATGCATAAAGCACTTCAAACTCGCTGTTGATATCGATCCTCAGCGCCTGGAAAGTCCGGGCGCAGGACTTTTTCACCGCATCCTTCCTCTTATCCTCAGGTATAAATGACAGAGTCTTTTCAATGATCTCCCTGACCCTCGTGGTCGTATCCACCGGTTTCCCATGACGGACCTCTCTGACGATTGCCTCCGCGATCTCCGCCGCATAAGGCTCATCCGCATTCTCCAGGAGCATCCCCGTCAGCTCCTCCTGATCGATGGTCCGCAGCCTTTCTGCCGCCGTGATCCCCTTCTCCGGATTCAGACGAAGGTCCAGCGGCCCTTCAAACTTGTAGGAAAATCCGCGCTCCGGGTTGTCGATCTGCATGGACGACACGCCTAAGTCCGCCAGGACGAAATCAAACGGTCCTGCCTCCTGTGCGATCTGGTCGATATCCGCGAAATTCATCTGGCGGATCGTCAGGATCTCCTCCCCATACCCCAGATCTGCCAGACGCTTTTTCGTCTTCGCAGACTCGATCGGGTCTACGTCCAGAGCATAGATATGCCCATCGCCTTCCAGGCATTTTAACATGGCCTGGGTATGCCCGCCATATCCAAGCGTCGCGTCCAGCCCTTTCTGGCCCGGACGGATCTGTAAAAATCCCAGGATTTCATTGACACAGATAGAAATGTGCATCCCTGCCGGCGTGCTGCCCTTCTGGATGACCTTTTCTACGGTATCGGCGTATTTTTCCGGGTTCAGCTCCTTATATTTTTCTTTGTAATTTTTCGGATGGGTTCCTTTGTAGCGCACTCTGCGCTTGTGGGGCTGCCCGCCTCCTGCCTGATGCTGCTTATCCGTTTCCATATCTCTGCTCCTTATCTGTCAACTATTTACATTCTTCCGGCCGCTACGATCCGGTCGATCACGTCAAGATAGGCACCGCTCTCATAAGCCGACCATATGGGTTCACATGCCTTGCGGAACGCCAAAAGCTGCTCATCCGTCGGCACAATGATCGTAACCTGGCGTTTTTCCATCTCCTGCCGCGCCTTTACCTCGGCCTCATCCCACAGCTTCTGCTGATAGGCCCACGATTCCAGCGCAGTCTCGTCTATCATCTCCAGATCCTTCTCCTCCAGCTTCCCACGGCTCACCTCGCTCATGACCAGCATGTCTGCATTCCTGGTGTGGGCGTCCTCCACGAAATACGGCGCCACCCTTTCATATCCCTGTTCCAGATAATTCACCATGGAATTCTCCGCCGCTGACACCGCGCCTTCCTGAAGCGCCGCATACACATCGCCATATTCCAGCACCACCGGAATCCCGCCAAGCTCCTCTACCATGGACATCATCAGCCGCGATTCCTGCACACGCACCAGCATCCCTTCCATATCTGAAGGGCCATAAACCGGCTTCTTTGAGTAAAAGCACCTGGCTCCGCCGTCATAATAAGTCAGTCCATACATATGCAGCTTCTCCATGGACTCCCCCCGGAGCACTGCCATCCCGATATCGCCGCCGTGCACCTTCCGGAAATGCTCCGTATCCTCGTACACATAGGGCATCACAAATGCATGAAATTCCGGTACATAGTTGGTCATAACTGACACGTCGGTCTTTACCATGTCGATGCTGCCGTACTGGAGCTGTTCGAGACAGGAGAATGAATCCCCCAGCGCGCTGTCGTTATATACCTCAATGTGGATGCGTCCGTCGCTGCGCTCTTCCACCTGGTCCGCAAACCATTCAATGG
Organism: Clostridium sp. AN503; assembly: GCF_040719375.1. Taxonomy (NCBI): domain Bacteria; kingdom Bacillati; phylum Bacillota; class Clostridia; order Eubacteriales; family Clostridiaceae; genus Clostridium; species Clostridium sp. AN503. Next base: position 2,941,701 of record NZ_JBFDTP010000002.1, read on the forward strand.
CTGCGCTGGTGCAGCTGTCCGACGGAAGATTATTCGCAAGAGTCAGAACGACCGGCTCTGCTGTATCCGTATCCGCTTCTGCCTCCATCTCCGCCTGTTGGCATGCGGTAATCATCATGGCTGCTGCCGCCACGATCATCCAAATCCTTTTCTTCAATGCTGACGCCTCTCTTTTCAGATTGATTCTATCTGTTATTGTATATAAATCCAGAATATTTAGCAAGATAATTTTGTATAGCTGCAGTAACCTGTTCAGACCACCGGAGGTTTCCCTATGTTCATCAGTATCATTGCCTATTTTTTCATTCCTGCCTACACTATTTTTTTCGTGGAGGGCAGCGACTGGTTCACTACCAATTTTTCAGTGATCGGGAACCTTGCAGGACGCCAGGGCGAATTTGTCCTGTGGGGGCTATGCGTAGGCATCTATTTTTTCTGGTGCCTGCGAAAGATCGTCTCATGCATGGAGAAGCGCCCCAAGGGGATGTGGCTGATCCCGCTCTCCCTAGTGCTCCTCACCTTTGCCATCACAACCCCCTATCTGCCGGAAGCCCTGCCGTTTAAATCCTTTCTGCATATTGTATTTGCATTCATGGCGGCAGTCTGCCTGATGTGCAGCCTGTACCTGATCGTTATCGCACTCTGCCGTCAAAATGCATCTGCCTACCGGCGGTACCTTACGGGACTTATCGTTATCACCCTGGTCTCCGGGGCCTTACTCTGGCTGGCCGGGATCGTCAGCAGCGCACTGGAGATCTTTTTTACGATCTCCACAGTGATCCTTGTGAAGCGATTATATGAAAGGACACGGCGATCACGTGATGTATTTCAGGACTCCACATAACAGTTTGTTGAATAATCTGCCAGCTGTTTTCTGGCTGTATCACGAAATTCCTTGGGTGTGGTCCCATATACTTTTTTAAATGCTTTTAAAAAACTGGTATACTCGGAAAATCCGCATTTCATGCATACGTCCATGATCCCATTTCCAGTAAACAGCATCATTCTTGCATCCTCCAAACGCAGCCGCATAATGTAGGTATAAACGCTGATCCCCGTGTAGGTTTTGAATATCCGTGACAAATGCCCTTTACTCACATGGACCGCTTCTGCTACCTCCTCAATCTCCAGAGCCGGTTCCCTGTAATGACGGCTGATATAACGAATGGCAAGCGTTACTGTCTTATTAGCCATAGGCAGGATCACCGCTCTTTGCTTTGTGACAATATGCCGGAACAGGATCAGCATCTCCCGAAGCAGAGAAGCTGTCATAGCCTCCCGGTAAGGCTCCTCTAAAGACATGGCAAAATCCACCTTTTCCAGCATGGTCTCAAATCCCCATGCACGGACTGCCTCCTGGTTGATCACAAACGGCTTCTTTAAAAAATCAAACTGCCCCCGTTCCATCCCTTCCTTTTCCAGTGTAGACCAAAGATACTCGGGAAACACATGTAGTATAGTGCGGCTGTACCGGCTGTCCTCTGATAGTACGCTGGTAGAATGGGTCATCCCAAACGGAATCGATATCAGCGCTCCTTTCGACAGTGAGAACTGGTTTCCCTCTATAGAAATAGAGATCTGACCCTCTGTGATAAGTATAAATTCATAAAACACATGGCTGTGAAATATAATCTTTCCTTTTATCATATCGGAAAAATGTAGTAAATTCGCACGGTCCCATTCTAATGCATCATTCGGCAGCGGTATCGTAAAATCCGTATAAGAATTGAAATCCATACTCTCTCTCCCATATATCATTATTTGCAATATTTATCACCATTTTTGCAACCAGATGCTTCTTGTTTGAATGGCAATTTTTCATCATATCTCTCATATATTTCCGCCTATTATAGTTAAATTTAACATATTTCATCAATATTTGCAAGATATTCATCACAATTATCCTAGATATTAAATGGCAAAAAATGATATCCTGATTATATCAGTAAAGGTTCTGTGCGAACCATTTTATACAATACCCAAGGAGGAACATCATGAAAAAAACACTTTTACTCAGCGCAGCACTTGTCCTTGGCCTCACGGCATGTTCGGGAGGGGCCGCCAGTTCTGTAAAAAACGAGACTGTTCAAACACAAACCTCTGGCCAATACGACGTCTCCGGCGACGGTCCGGCATCCAGTGAAGCGGGCACAGACGCATTTGCAGACGCTCCCACTGTCAAAATGCAGTTTGCAGAAAATCAGCCGTCCACTTCCAGCGTCGGAATCAACGCTGAGGAATTTTGCAAAAAAGTGGCTGAACGTACAGCCAATACAGTCCAAATTGAATTCTACGGGGATGCACTTTTAGGCGACGAAGCTTCTGTTATCGGCGGGATCGAGGCCGGGACCATCGAGTTTACCAGAGTCAACGCATCCGCACTCCAGGCAACAGTACCGGAAGTCGGAGTCCTGACCCTGCCTTATCTTTATAAGGACAATGCACACTGCTACCGTGTTCTGAACAGTGATGTGGGCGATGATCTTCTTGCCAGGTGCCAGGATCACGGATTTGTGGGCCTGCGTTTCTCCGGCGGAAACAAAGACAATAAGCCCAGCGGCTTCCGCAGCTTTTATGCAGCAACACCGATTAATAGTGTTGCAGACTTAAAAGGCAAAAAAATCCGTGTTCAGGAATCAGAAGTCGTGATCAAAATGGTGGAAGCCCTCGGCGGTGTGGCTACTCCCATGGCATACGGAGAGGTATTCCAGGCACTGCAGACCGGCGTGATCGATATTGCAGAAAATGACCCGTCCAGCTATTACCAGTCCGGGCATTACGAAGTAGCCAAATATTACACCCGCGACAATCACCAGCTCAATGTCAGCATGTATATCATGAGCCAGAAAGCATACGATGCCATGACCGAGGCTCAGCGCACTGTCTTCCTGGAGTGCCTGGACGAATATCTTGAAAAGAATTCTGATGATGTAGCCGTGAATATTGAAGAGTTTGAGAAAAAAGCAGTTGAGTCGGGATGTGAGTTCATTGATGTAGATACCGCTTCGTTCCAGGAAGCCTGCCAGTCTGTCTACGATATGTTCCCGGACTATTCTGAAATGCTGGAGCGCATTAAAGCAATTGATTAATCCTGAGAGGAAGTGAGATTCTAGTGAAAAAATACCGAAAATTCCGGCGTGCCGTGGACCGGCTTCTGGTATGGGAGAAATATTACTGCATCGCCACGATGCTCATCATGCTGGTCCTGGCCTTTTGCCAGGTGGTCCTGCGCTATGTGTTCAATAAACCCTGGAGCTGGTCCGATGAGATCATCCTGATGGTCCTGGCATGGTTCTCGTATCCGGCCATCATGTTCAATGTGTGGAATGACAACCATTTCCATATCAGCAGTGTATACGATAAGTTTCCTCCTGCCCTAAAAAAGGCGGCAGACATCACCCGGCATATCCTTATGGGTGTGTTCCTGGCAATGATGGGCTACTACGGGCTGAAGCTTACCCAGCAGTACTGGCCCAAACCCATGCCTGCCAGTGGCTGGTCCCAGGGACTTAAATTCATCCCGGTCATGGCAGGAGGCATCTTAAGTGCATTCTTCTGCCTGGTCAATCTGATCGGCGTACTGATCGGCGCCGACCAACCAGAGAAAGGAGGCAACGCATGAGCGGAACAGACGCAATCGGCCTGATCATGCTGTTTGGCCTGATCATCTTTTTCATCCTCATCCGTATTCCCATAGCATTTTCACTGGGGCTATCCTCGTTCTTCACGGCCCTGTATCTGGGAGTACCGCTCTACAACCTGTTCTCCGCCGCGGCAACAGGGCTGAGCACCTTTACATTCATGGCTGTGCCGTTTTTTATGATCATGGGACAGATCATGTCCGACGGAGACATCTCCGCCCGGCTCATCCAGTTCTGCAACATTGTGGTGGGACGCATCCGCGGCGGCACCGCAATCGTGAATATCCTGGTAAGCATGCTGTTCGGCGGTATCTCCGGCTCCTCCGTGGCGGATGTCTCCTCCATTGGAGCCATGCTGATACCGGCCATGAAAGAGGAGGGCTATGACGACAGCTACTCAGTGGCAGTTACCGTCACTTCCTCCGTGCAGGGCGTCATCATCCCGCCCAGCCAGAATATGATATTTTACTGCATCTATGCCAACGCGGGACTGTCCATAACCACCATGTTCATCAGTGGTTATATCCCCGGCATCCTGCTGGGTCTGGCCCTAATGGTCCCGACCATCCTCATTGCACAGAAGCGGCGCTATCCGGTCAGCGAAAAGCGCTCATTACGAGAAAATATAAAAACGGTCAAGGATGCACTGTTCGGCCTGTTCGCCATGGTCATCATCATCGTGGGGACCACCTGCGGAATCTGCTCCGCCACGGAAGCCGCCGCCCTGGCTGCAGTATATGCGCTGTTTGTCACCATGGTGATCTACAAGAACATGAACTGGAAGAAATTTTTAAAGGGAATGTTAAACTGTGTGGACAGCATGACCATGGTCATGGCTGCGATCGCCACCGCCTCCTGCTTCCGCTACATGCTTTCCTACTTAAAAGGCCCGTCAAAACTGGCCGCCTGGCTTTTATCCCTGACCAGTAACGCAAACCTGCTGATCTTCCTGCTGGTCCTGATGGTCCTTGTGCTGGGCTGCTTTATCGATATGGGGCTGCTGCTCATCATGCTAACTCCGGTTCTCGTTCCGGTCGTCACCTCCCTGGGCGTGAACCCCTATCATTTCGGCATCGTCTTTATCATGGCATGCGCCATAGGGCTGGTGACGCCGCCTGTGGGAAACGCCATCATCCTGGGCTGCAACATAGGAAAGGTCAAAGCAGAGAAATGCATCCGGGATCTGCTGCCTTTTGTTGGCGCCATGGTCATCTGCACCCTGCTGTTTTTGGCATTCCCCCAAATTTCCCTGGGACTGCCTAAGCTGCTCGGGTACATCAAATAGAAAGGGGTACATACTACATTGAGAACCAGAATTTTATCAAAGCTCACCAATCACGAAGTGGAAGAATATTTAAAGAAAAACGACCTGATCATTGTAGCCGTCGGCACCGTGGAAATGCACGGAGGTCTGCCGCTTGACTGCGAGACCGTAGTATCCGAAGCCTTTGCACTCAAAATGGCAGAAAAGACCGACGCCCTGGTCCTGACCAATCTTCCTTATTTCTATGCCGGAGCAACCGCCTCCGGCCGGGGTACGGTCCAGGTAAGCGTCCGTTCCGGGATCGATTATCTGATGGAGATCGCAAAATCCCTGCTGCGTCAGGGCTTCAAGCGGCAGATCTATGTCAGCTTTCACGGCCCTGCACACATGACCTGTTCCCCGGTCATGCGTGATTTCTTCGATGAGACAAAAGTCCCGATCCTGTATCTGGACATGATCATGGGACTGTCAAAGGCGCTGTCCACCGCGGCCCCGCATGGTTTTGAAGTGATAAACAGCCTGTTCTACGCTGGCTACGATGTCATGGGCCGCCTTGAGGATATCCCGCTGACTCCGGAGATCGGCGAAGATTTCTCCATCCCGTGGGAATCCACGGTGAAACCCTTTGACAGCTTCTTATCCGGCCTCTCCTATCAGTCCGGCGGATATGGCTATTATTTCGGCGATCCCCGTGACCACGCTCCCACCCCCCGCGCAGACACTCCCGCGCAGAGAGCCGACCTGGCAGCCCAGGGCACCAGGCTCATGGATCAGATTATAGAATCATTGGACATCCCGCAGGTTGCAGAAAAAATGCGGGATGTAGAAGCCTTCGTTAAAGAAGTTGTAGTTCCCCGCTGCCAGGACTGGCTGCCGTAAAATGTTGTCAGTGTTTAATGGCCGAAGTAAAACTGAAGACAGAACATGTTTTTTGCTTTTTTGTGGTGGCAGAGAATGTCAGCGCACCGCACCGTTTTGGCGGGGGAGGGCGGGGGGCTGCAGAGACAGATGGCAGCGACTTTTTCAAGGCTCGTGGGCGCTTAGAAGAAAGAGGCGGATATGGTTGAGGTTGCGCAGGGTGTACAACACCCGGAGCAAAGCGAACGCGGAGGCGAAATCATCAAGATTTCGCTGTAGCTTTCGCGGTCCTCAATCATATCCGCCTCTTTCTTCTTAGCGCCCACCGCCGAGGAAACCGGAGCTGCCAGCTGTCCCTGCAGCCCCCGCCCTCCCCCGCCAAAACGGTGCGGTACGCGTACCCTTCTCAATCTACAGATAAGCCTTTTTCAATGCTCTCAAAAGTACCTTCGGATCCCGGTTATAAGGAGTCACCGGGCACACATTCCTGTCAATGCCCATCAGCCCGTAGACCGCCAGCCTTGCTGCACGCACCGAGTACTCTTCTGTAAATACCATATCGTCAGGGATCTCCACAAACTGGCTGACCATAGCAAAATTGGTGGAACCCTGCGGGATCACCTGCGGACGGTCGCTCATCTTGCGCGGCTCAAACTGTGCATCCACATATGGCATGTAGCATGGGATCACATTCACTACCGTCTCTAAAAGGTCGTCGATCTCCTCCTCCGGCAGATGCAGATGATGCAGGTACTCTACCAGGATCTCCCGGCCGGTACAGTCCTTCATGGGCTTCTTCACATAATCGCCGATGTGATCTGTATATAATCCGTAAGCCCAGAAGATCGTCTGATCCATAGGCTGGTTCACAAAATGCGGCTGCGCGGCAACCACGCTGCTCAGCCTCCAGCTGGAATCCTTGAAGGTCATCAGCGCGCCGCTACCAGGAACATTGCCCGTGAAGCGCTCGATACGTTTCAGAAGCTTATCTCCATTGCAGGTCACGGTGATGCTCTGCCAGTTGGTCTCATGCTCCTTACTGAAGAACGGTTCCGGATTACCAAGGCCCGGCTTCTTCGCCGCCACCTTCGCCCACAGCTCTCCGGATATGGGGCGCAGCTCAGGCGCCGGGGCCGGGGTATCCATATCGCCCAGCGTCGCACAGTCGGTCATACATGCATTGGTCATAATGCAGATGTCTCCCGGCACAAGCTCCACGGTCTCCTGACGGTCGCCGTAATCCAGATGAAGGGTCTTCACCGTGATCCCCTCCCCGTCCTCAAAATCAATATCCGTAACGGTGCAGTTCTCCACAAAATTCACACCAAAGTCACGCAGATACGCCTCCAACGGGCGGATCACGCTGTCATACTGGTTGTAGGGGCTTCTGGTCACACCCTCCAGGGTCTCAATCCGGCTGAACTCGAAGATCATCCGGTTCATATAACGGCGGAACTCAAAGAGGCTGCTCCATTTCTGGAAAGCAAAGGTGGTCTGCCACATATTCCAGAAGTTGGTCTCGAACATATGGGGATCGTCCGCAAACCACTGCTCGATGGTCATATCGTCCAACTTCCGCTCGTCCGTGGTCAGAAGCTTTAAGAGGGCCATCCGGTCCTGATGGTTAAAGCCCATGCTCTTTACATCCAGGATGTAGCCGTCCCGGTCCACCAGCCTGGCTTTCGCGCAGGTGGGATGGGCGTGGTCAAAGTTTAAGATCTCCTCGGTCACGCTGCGGTCCGGCTGCTCCAGCGACGGAATGCTCCGAAACAGCTCCCAGAAGTTCTCGTAGGTTTCCTCGTTGAGCATACGCCCGCCGCGGCACACAAATCCCTTCTCCGGCGTACCGATGCCGTCGTTGCTCCCACCAAGGATATGCATCCCCTCATACACGGTGATCTGCTCCCCCGGGAACCCGCAGTCCCGGATCAGATATGCCGCAGCAGCCAGGCAGGCCAGACCGCCGCCCACCAGATAAGCATGGTTGTCCGTATAATCCCGGTCGGTCAAAAGAAGCTTCTGGTCGTCCTGCTCCTTCTGCTCGGCATTCTGTTTCACCTTGTCATAAACCACCTTGCCCACAACCGCAGTACCGGCCAGGACTGCCCCGGCCTTAAGCGCCTTGTCCAATTTCTTTCCCATAAAAGTATCCCCTTTACTATATAGTTTTAATTACTACTTATTGTAATACAAACAGCCGCATATTTCCAGTCCAATCCATAAAAGTTTCTCTATATTTTTACGTTTTTCCCCGATCATGCTCCTAAAGCAAAAGCCCCGCTCTCCGGCAGGGCTTTCCTCATCTTTACAGAGTTACTTTCATAAAGTTTTTCTTGCCTCGTTTCACAACAACTCCGTCTCCTGCAAATACATCTTTTCCAAATACGGCCTTGATGTCTTTGATCTGGGTTCCATCCACGGAAACGCCGCCCTGCTCCACATTTCTCCTTGCCTCGGAGCGGGACGGAGCCAGGCCGGATTTCTGGAGGACAGACAGGATGTCGATGGTTCCGTCCGTGAAATCCTCCTCCACAAGCTGGTGGCCCGGCATGTTCTCCAGGCTGCCCTGACCGCTAAACAGCGCGCGGGCCGCGTTCTGCGCCTTCCCAGCTTCCTTCTCGCCGTGGATCAGCTTTGTCAGCTCATAGGCAAGGATCTCTTTTGCGGTGTTAAGCTGGCTTCCCTCCCACTTATCCATCTCATCGATCTGCTCAAGAGGCAGGAAGGTCAGCATACGCAGGCATTTCAGCACATCCGCATCGGCTACATTTCTCCAGTACTGATAGAACTCGAACGGGGAAGTCTTGTTCGGGTCCAGCCATACGGCGCCGGACTGGGTCTTGCCCATCTTCTTGCCCTCGGAATTGAGGAGCAGGGTGATGGTCATCGCGTGAGCGTCCTTGCCCAGCTTGCGGCGGATCAGCTCCGTACCGCCTAACATGTTGCTCCACTGGTCGTCACCGCCGAACTGCATATTGCAGCCGTATCTGCGGTACAGCTCCAGGAAATCGTAGCTCTGCATGATCATGTAGTTGAACTCTAAAAAGCTTAAGCCCTTTTCCATCCTCTGCTTGTAGCACTCGGCCCGCAGCATGTTGTTGACGGAAAAGCACGCGCCTACCTCTCTGAGGAATTCCACGTAATTTAAGTTCAGCAGCCAGTCCGCATTGTTCACCATCATCGCCTTGCCCTCGCCAAAGTCGATGAAACGGCTCATCTGCTCCTTGAAGCAGTCGCAGTTATGCTGGATCGTCTCCGGGGTCATCATCTGGCGCAGGTCGCTTCTTCCGGACGGATCGCCGATCATGCCGGTACCGCCGCCGATCAGGGCGATCGGCTTGTTCCCCGCCATCTGCAGGCGCTTCATCAGGCACAGGGCCATAAAATGCCCCACATGCAGGCTGTCCGCCGTCGGGTCAAAACCGATATAGAAGGTTGCCTTTCCTTCATTTACCAGCTTTTTGATCTCTTCTTCATTTGTAACCTGGGCGATCAGGCCGCGGGCTACCAGTTCTTCGTAGCAGTTCATCTTTCATTCTCCTTTTCGTTGATTGACCAGCCTGTCCTGGCCGGCTTAAGTTTTGATTCATCGGACATAATTTCCTACGAATCAAAAAACCTCATCCTCTGACATATCAATCGATATCTCAAAAGGACGAGGTTCTATCTCGTGTTACCACCTTAAGTTCACAGACGGCTCTCACCATCTGCCTTAGCGGGCATCCTGCTTCCGTCTGTCTTCACAGACCGGTACATGATGTTCCAGCAGGATAACGGGTGCTGCATAACCGTCACAGCCTACTTGGCCTGCTCTGTCAAAAATCTGCGCAGAGCACCGTTCGGTGTGAAGCTCCAGGAGGTATTCCCCGTCAGTCTTCCACGCGCCTCTCATCTGCCGGCTGCTTTCTGTGTGGGGCTCTGGCTGGTACTTGTTCCTGTCATCGCTAAGTCTATATTCATGTGTTATGGCTGATTATATAATCCAAAGATAAATTTGTCAAGCCTTAAAAACCCTTTAACCCTTTATTTTATAGCAGTGGTCCAGCGGTCCGCTCCCTTTGCCAAGGTCAAGCCCGGAAGCCAATGCCCCGGATAAATACGCTTTAGCCTGACGCACACTCTCCTCCACGCATCTTCCTTCCGCCAGCCCGCAGGCGATCGCAGAGGACAGGGTACAGCCTGTCCCGTGGGTATTGGGACTGTCAATGCGGTCCCCGTAAAACCAGGTCCATGTTCCGTCCCGGTACAGCACATCATTGGCGGTCCCGATCTGATGGCCGCCCTTGACCAGGACCGCACCGCCGTATTTTTCCGCGATAAGCTGCGCCGCCTGTTCCATTTCACGCTCTGTCTCCACCCGGATTCCCGAAAGCAGCTCCGCCTCCGGGATATTCGGCGTCATCACGACAGCAAGCGGAAGAAGCTGCGCCGCCAAAGCATCCATTGCGTCCTCCGCCAGCAGACGGCTTCCGCTGGTAGAGACCATCACCGGGTCCAGCACAATGTTTTTCGCATGATACTCCTTCAGTTTTGCGGCGATCGCTGTGATGATATCCTTCCTGGAAACCATGCCGATCTTGACCGCGTCCGGGCAGATGTCCGTGAAAACACAATCCAGCTGTTTTGCCACAAATTCCGGCGCAGCGTCTGCAATCCCGTAGACGCCGGTGGTATTCTGGGCCGTCAGGGCTGTGATTACACTCATGCCATACGCTCCCAATGCCGTCATGGTTTTTAAGTCCGCCTGGATGCCGGCTCCTCCGCTGCAGTCAGAACCGGCGATCGTAAGTACCTTTCTGCGCAAAGGATCCGTGGAGTTCCCGCCTATGATCTTATGGGCCACCGTTTCCTTCAGCTGTCTCACTGCCCCGGCTATATCCGCCTCGCCGAAGATCCCGGACACGACCGCAACGCCGGACACACCAGTGCCGGCAAGCTCCCCCGCATTCCCGGCATGGATGCCTCCGATCGCCACTACCGGTATGGACACAGCAGAGGTGATCTCTTTTAAGCGTTCCATCGTCATGGGTTTTGCATCTGATTTGGTGGATGAGCCAAATACCGCCCCGCACCCCAGATAGTCGGCTCCCGCAGCCTCAGCACGTTTCGCCTGCTCCACGGTTTTTGCCGTAACGCCGATGATCTTATCCGGACCAAGGATCTGCCTTACCTCACCAGTTTCCAGATCTTCCTGCCCCACATGGATACCGGCGGCTTTGCAGGCCAGTGCCACCTTCACATTGTCATTGATGATCAGAGGGACACCGTACTTATCTGTCAGCGCTTTTACCTGTTTCGCCTCTTCTATAAATTCTGCCTCATCCATATGCTTCTCCCGGAGCTGGACCAGGGTCACACCCGCTTTCAGCGCCGTTTCCAACTGCTGCAAAAGTGTCTTCTCTCCGGTCCATGCCCGGTCTGTCACTGCGTATACCTCCAGATCAAAGTCATGTTCCAGCCGTATCCGGCGGCTCACAGCCTCATCCGTGAGGCGGCTCATCTCATCGATAAAATGCATCCGGAAGCTGCCTGTCCCGCCTCCGGCCCGCACAGTCTTTTCTTCTGCAAGTTCCCCACAGATGCCGACGCCCGCCACCGCCTGAACCACCTGCCAGAATTGATCCCCGGCGCCTTCATGCATCCGCAACGCCGCCAGCGCCGCCGCCAGCACGCCATCCATCATGCAGCCTGCCCCGGTTATCCTCCCCATAAACGGAGTTCCGTTTTTTATAAAGCAAACCTGCTTTTCATCTGCCACAAGGTCCGCAGCCCCGGTCATAACGACCACCGCACGGGTCTGACGGGAGAGCTCCTTTACCATATCCACCGTTTCCCGTCGGTTCTTCCGCGTGAGAGCTTCCCGCTGGTCCACATCCACTCCGCGGGAAAAGCTGCGTTCCTGCACAAGCGCCCGGATCTCCGAGGCATTTCCACGTATGACGGTTACGGGAACCTCCCTTAAAATGCGAAGAGCCATTTCTTTCCGGAATGCGGACGCCCCTGCGCCAACCGGGTCCAGCACCACCGGATGTCCCAGCTCCACCGCCCGACGTCCGGCGGTCACCATCGTTTCCACGGCGCTCTCTTTTAACGTCCCCAGATTCAGCACCAGGCCATGGCTGATATCCGTGATATCCAGAGCCTCCTTGATTCCGTCCGCCATGATGGGAGAAGCGCCGGCTGCCAGGAGCATATTTGCCACATCATTTGCCGTGACATAGTTGGTTATACAGTGGATGACCGGCTGCTGTTTCTGGATCTGGGAAAACACATTCCACCAACGCCTGTTTCCTGTCCCCCCTTTCATCTCGCTTCTCCCCGCGCGCCATTCTCCAGCATATGCTCCAGATAATCCATCGCCCCGGATTTATAAAGCGCTCCGATCAGTACCACCGCCATGGCGGTTCCGCATACCGTACTCATCAGAAACGGCAGTACATAGGCAAACAGCGCGGCTTCCTTTCCCATGATCAGGGTCGCAACCGGAAAACACAGGATCCCGCCGATCACACCGGTCCCAAACACCTCGCCTGCATAGGCAAAGGCAAGCTTTTCTGTGTGTTTATACAGAATCCCGCAAAGATACGCCCCCACCATGCTTCCCGGAAACGCCAAAAGGCTCCCGGTCCCCATCAGATTGCGGATCAGGGAAGTGCAAAATGCCATGCACACACCGTATACCGGTCCTAAAAATACTCCGGCGACCACGTTGCAGAGATGCTGGATCGGAAAACATTTTGACGCTCCGATCGGAATGGAAAATGTGGATAATGATACCGCTAATGCGGTCAGCATACCGCTGACCACGATCTTCTTTGTATTGATCGTATTTATTTTCATGGGCTTGTCCTCCTGATTTTTATCTATCCTGTGCCTGGCCTTCTTTTATCTTTCTTGCCCCATCACTCGTCATAGATGCTCACGATCTCCCCCTCCAGGATCCGGTTCATATTCTTTACCGCGCAGAAATTCCCGCACATAGAGCAGGTATCCTCCTTCTCAGGCCTCGCGGACTCCCGGTAGGCGCGGGCTTTTTCCGGGTCAATGGATAAGCGGAACATTTCTTCCCAATCCAGCTTCTTTCTGGCTGTGCTCATGGCCTTATCCCACTCCCTGGCGCCCTTTACGCCTTTTGCGATATCCGCCGCATGGGCGGCGATCCTGGCTGCAATGATCCCTTCCTTCACATCGTTCACATCCGGCAGCCTCAGATGTTCCGCCGGAGTCACATAGCAGAGAAATGACGCGCCTGCCGCCGCAGCCACAGCCCCTCCAATGGCCGCCGTGATATGGTCGTAGCCCGGCGCAATGTCCGTCACCAGCGGGCCCAGCACATAGAAAGGCGCGCCCTTGCAGACGGTCTCCTGGATCTTCATATTGGCAGCGATCTGGTCAAGAGGCATATGACCCGGCCCTTCGATCATAACCTGGACATCTCTCTCCCACGCCCGCCTGGTCAACTCCGCTAAGGTGATCAGCTCCTCCATCTGGGAAATGTCGGAAGCGTCCTCTAAACATCCCGGGCGGCAGGCGTCCCCAAGGCTTAGGGTCACGTCATATTCCCGGCAGATATCCAGGATCCGGTCGTAATGCTCATAAAAAGGATTCTCCTGGCCTGTCATCTCCATCCAGGCAAAGATGATGGAGCCGCCCCGGGAGACAAGATTGGTCAGGCGCTTCGCTTCCTTAAACCTCTTTGCCGTATTCCGGTTGATGCCCACATGGATGGTCTGAAAGTCCACGCCGTCCTTCGCGTGCATTTCCACGATCTGAAGCCACTCCTCGGAGGTGATCTCTTTCAGCGGTTTGTGGTAATAGACCACCGCGTCATAGATCGGCACGGTGCCGATCATGGCCGGGCATTCTGCCGTCAGCTTTTTCCGGAATGTCCGGGTATCCCCAAAGGAGCTTAGGTCCATAATGGATTCCGCCCCCATTAAAACCGCGTCGCGGACCTTCGTCAGCTCCATGTCCATGTCCTTCCAGTCCCGCGAGGTCCCCAGGTTCACATTGATCTTTGTCTTTAGCATGGAACCGATCGCATTCGGCTCTATGCAGGTGTGAAGGCGGTTGCAGGGGATGATGGCCTTTCCCTCCGCCATCAGTTTCATCAGTTCCTGCGGATCCATCTGCTCTTTCTCTGCCGCCGCTTTCATTTCCGGCGTAAGGATGTGTTTCCTGGCGGCGTCCATCTGTGTGGTGTACTCTCTCATGTTGTTCTCCCTTCTTTGCTCATGCAGCCTGAACGGGCAGCAAAAAAACGGCGGCATCCTGTGTACGAACCTTACGCTCACACAGGACGCCGCCGGGTACGTTTAAAACGATCCGTCAAAGACGCCTTCTTCGCATATGATCCCTACGTTGGCATTACCCAAATCAGGTTATAAAGGTCGAAGTTCGATTACTTCCTCTCAGCCCGCTGTCACGAGCTCCCTCATTTTGCATGTATAAAAATCTTCTTTACCAGTATAGCACTGAGGATGGAATCCGTCCAGAGTAATTTTTATAAGTCCGAATTTTTCAGCGGTAATGGGACATCGGCATGGGACATCGGCACCGTAATGAACCGTAATGAAAATCTCATTTTTGTATGTACAATGTAATGCTTTTATATTGACATTGATATCAGTATGTCATATACTAAAAGAAAGAAAAGGAGGAGGTGTTTCCATGGCATCCAAAACTGATACCATTAATATTCGCGTAGATGCTGAACTGAAACAACAGGCAGAAAAGATTTTTTCCAGTCTTGGCATCCCCACGTCAACTGCCATTACCATGTTTTTAAAATCCACGGTCCGGTGCAACGGGTTTCCGTTCAGCCTGACCCTTGATCCGTTTTACTCTGCTGAAAACCAGGCGCGCCTGCAAAAGACCATAGCAGCATATGAGCATGGTGTTTCCCAGACGATCAGGAAGAATATGGATGAACTGGAGGAACTGTCTGATGACTAATCTGCTATTTCTCCAGGAAGGCTGGGATGACTATCTATTCTGGCAAACCCAGGACAAGCGGATATTAAAACGCATTAATCTCCTGTTACAGGATATCTCAAGGAATCACTATACCGGCCTTGGCAAGCCGGAACCGCTGAAAGGTAATTTTTCCGGTTGGTGGAGCCGCAGGATTGACAGCGCCAACCGGATTGTCTACAAAATAGAAGCTGACTGCATTGTCATTGCCCAGTGCCGTTCGCATTATGGCAATCATTGAATTTTCTTTATTGGTAATCTCACACTTTTTGGTCTTTGATCTGACCACCCTTTCAAGTCCAGTGTTACATTTTACAAGAAAATTGTTTTCAGTTATGGTATACTATGAACACTTAGCAAGGCCAAGCCGCAAGTGCAGGGCGAGGTTAGTGACCATGGTGTACTGGTTCTCATCCATCCTATAAATAAACCATTCAGAAAGCAGGAATTTTATGCCATCCATTCAGGAACAGCGTCATGTATACTATGACCGGGATTTGCAGATTGAAGCATACAACTTAAGCGGGATCGTCCAGAAATTCCCCAACCACTTCCATGAGTATTATGTGATCGGGTTCGTGGAGGGCGGGAGCAGGCATCTCTGGTGCAGGAACCAGGAGTATGACTTGACTGCCGGGGATATGATCCTTTTTAACCCTCGTGATAATCACTGCTGCGCTCCGGTAAACGGGGAAATCCTGGATTACCGGGCCGTCAATATCGATGTCGATATTATGATCCAGGCCGCACGGGAGATCACCGGGCAGGATTACACGCCCCGCTTCACCCAGAATGTAGTGCGCCAGAGTGAGATCGCCGGCTCCATCGGGGAGTTGTACGACGCCATCCTGCACCGGGAAGCGCGGCTGAAAAAGGAGGAGGCGTTCTACTTCCTTCTCGAACAGATCCTCCAGGATTTCTCTACCCCCTTTGAGCATCTGGCTCCGCCTGAACCGGACGCCCAGGTAAAGATGCTGTGCGGTTATATGGAGGAGCATTTTGCGGAAAATATTTCCCTGGATGAGTTGCTGACCATGGCGAACTTCGGAAAATCCTATCTTTTACGGGCTTTTACAAGACAGGTGGGCGTGTCCCCCTACCGCTACCTGCAGACCATCCGCTTGGGCCGCGCCAGAAAATTCCTGGAACAGGGCATGGCTCCGGTGGATGCCGCCGTCAATACGGGCTTCTCCGACCAGAGCCATTTTACCAACTTCTTTAAGGAATATACGGGACTGACGCCGAAACAGTATCAGAAAATTTTTACAGAAAAAGGAGCATCATTATGACCACCGACACCTCCACGGCTGCTTCGGCATCCCCTGCCCGCACAAAAACCGCAGGCCATCTGTCCGCCATCTTCACCATCGTGGTCTGGGGGACCACGTTCATTTCTACCAAAGTGCTGCTGGATGCATTTTCCCCAATTGAGATCCTGTTCATCCGCTTTGTCATCGGCTATCTTGCCCTGTGGTGCGTCTGCCCACGGGTCCTGCACGTAAAAGACCGGCGGCAGGACTGGTGCTTCGCTGCCGCCGGCTTATGCGGCGTAACCCTGTATTATCTGTTTGAAAATATCGCCCTGACCTATACGCTGACCTCCCATGTCAGTGTCATGGTCTCCATGGCCCCGTTCTTCACTTCCCTGTTAAGCTGCCTGGTCCTCCGGGAAAGATATCCGGGCGCAAGGTTCTATCTGGGCTTCCTGGTAGCCATGTGCGGGATCTGCCTGATCAGCTTCCAGGGCAGTTCCGACTTGAAATTAAGCCTGACCGGGGATTTGTTAGCCATAGCCGCGGCGGGCCTCTGGGCGCTTTACTCCATCCTGACGAAAATGATCGGCAACTTCGGATACTCTGTGATCCAGAGCACCCGGCGGACCTTTTTCTTTGGTATCCTTTTTATGCTGCCGGTGATCTGGAGGATGGGATTTGACGTACAGCCGTCCGACATGTTCCAGACCACCAACCTGCTCAACCTGGTATTCTTAGGCTTTGGAGCCTCCGCCCTCTGCTTCGTAACCTGGAACTATGCGGTGCGCAGCTTAGGCTCTGTGAAAACCAGCGTATATATCTACGCTGTCCCGGTCATCACTACGGTCACCTCCGGGCTGATCTTAAAAGAGTCCGTTACGCCGGCAGCTGTCTGCGGCATTGCGCTGACCCTGGCCGGTCTGCTGCTGTCCCAAAAGGAGAAAGGTAAACCATCATAAATTCAGCAATCTGCACGCCAGCTGGAAATAGATGACCAGGCTGAACGCATCTACAATGGTTGTGATCAGCGGAGCAGCCATAATGGCCGGGTCCAGTCTCAGCACCTTTGCGGCGATCGGCAGCACGCAGCCGATGGTCTTCGCCAGCAAAACTGTGGCAAACAGGCTTAAGACCACGGTCAGACAGATCATCTCGCTGCCCGGATACATGATGACAAGGCGCACATAGTTTACCATACCGAGGATGATTCCGACCACTACGCCGACCCGCAGTTCTTTCCAGATCACCCGGAAGATATCCGCCGTCTCGATCTCACCGACCGCCATACCACGGATGATCAGGGTGCTGCTCTGGCTTCCCGCATTGCCGCCGGTGTCTGTCAGCATTGGGATAAAGGTAACTAACAGCGGGATCACCGCAAATGCATTCTCATATTTGGCAAGGATGCCTCCTGTCACCATACTGCTGATCATCAGGATCAGCAGCCAGAGGATCCGGTTTTTAGCAAGCTGGAGCACACTGGTCTTTAGATAGGGCTTTTCACTGGGCGCCATAGCCGCCATCTTTTCAAAGTCCTCCGTGGCCTCCTGTTCCATAACATCCACGATATCGTCAACCGTAACGATACCCACCAGCCGGTTCTCATGATCCACCACCGGAAGGCTCAAAAGGTCATAGCGCTGGAACATGTCCATGACCTCCTCCTGGTCGTCGGTGGTCACCGCCTTGATCACATGGGTGTCCATAATGTCCCGGATCACCGTCTCATAGGGATTCATCAGCAGGTCTTTGACCGTCACGACTCCCTCTAAAGCCCGCTTGGAGTCCATCACATAGCAGGTGTATATGGTCTCCTTGTCCACGCCGTTCTTACGGATATAGGCAAATGCCTCCTCCACCGTCATCCGCTGCTTCAGCCCCACGTACTCCGCCGTCATAATGCTTCCGGCGCTGTTTTCCGGATAGTTTAAAAACTGGTTGATCAGATTCCGGGTATCGGGCGTGGCGATCTTTAAGACACGCTTTACCACATTGGCAGGCAGTTCCTCCAGCATATCTACCGCATCATCGACGAATAAGTCCTCAACGATGTATTTCAGTTCATAGTCCCCGATGCTGTTGATAATGTGTTCCTGATCCTCCGGTTCCAGACAGGCAAATACATCGCTGCTCAGTTCTTTGGGAAGCATGCGGAATACAACGACCTTTTTCTCCACATCCAGTTCCCCGATCAGCTCCGCGATATCTGCCTCATTCGCCTCCGCCAACTGTTCTTTCACCCTTCGGAACTGCTTTTCATTAACCAGCTCCAGGAGTTTTTCCATCTCCTCTTTCATGGGCGCCCCCTTCCTCTGACCCCTCTCTTCCGGGAGGCTTCAGTATTCTTTATCTGCAACTGTTCAGTTTCTCCTACAGTCACTTTTATTCTTCTTCAAATAGCACCTTCTCCGCGATCCCGGCCGCATCTTTAATGCAGTCTGCGCAGGAATGAAGCACCTTTCCGGTTTCAATTCCCTTTAACTCTCTGCAGATCACACTTCCGGTCCTCTCCTCAAACTGGCGGACAATCTCCCTCGACAGTTTATAGGACGCCGCTTTGCTGTCCGGCTTGTCCAGATGGCCGCTGCTTCGCTTCATACCTGCCAGCACACAGGCCCCGGTCACCGCTCCGCAGGTACCCTCCATGCCGCCCATGCCAAGCCCCAGGGCTTCCGTTAAGCGGAACATGGTCTCTTCCTCCACGCCCACCAGGTCGCAGTAGGTGCAGGCCACAGCCTGGGCGCAGTTGTAGCCTTTATTGTGACGTTTCTCTGTCTCTTCTATTCTGGATTCCATTGTTGTCTCCTCTTTCTGTTCTCTATATTTTAAGTCTTTTTTGCATTCCTTCCCACATCAATTTCTGTTCATATCAATTCCTGTCCACATCATAAGCTTATGGCACCAGAAGACTACATATCCTTTACCGCCTCATCCACCACTTCCATCATGATCACACTGTGATCCAGCATCTTATAGCAGGATTCCAGATCTCCCTCATGAAGCTGTTTTGCAAACTCCCTGAACTCCCCGGTCAGTACGCCATTCTCCGGGTCATCCGCCAGACGCCTGGTTTCTTTCGCCGTGATCAGTTCCACATACGGCGCCGAGCTGACCGCGCCCTCCACCCGGATACAGCCCTCGGTTCCCTGTACCAGGCCGTAGCAGGGGCTGGAAGAATCCTTCGCTCCCGTGCAGACTGCATGGAACCCGTCGTATTCCAGGATCGCTGTCCCTGAGGTATCGATCCCATTGTACCCGCGGTTGGCAAAATAATGAACCTTCGCAGGCTTTCCAAACAGCCCCGTCACAAAATGCAGGTTATAAAGGTTGATGTCGTACAGGCATCCGCCTGCGCACTCCGGATCAAAGGCAGGCAGGACCTCTCCAGCCTGGTAACGCCCATAACGGCTGGAGATCCGGGAATAATTGCACTGCGCCATCTTGATCTCCCCAATATCGGAAAGATGCTCCTGCACGGCCTGAAAGATCGGGGAATAAGGGATCTTAAACGCCTCCCACAAAAATAACCGCTTTGCCCTGGCAAGGTCTGACAGCTCTCTCGTCTCCTGCGCCGTGACCGTAAACGGTTTTTCACAGATCACATGCTTTCCTGCCTCCAAAGCCTGCTTCACATAGGCATAATGCATATGGTTTGCAATCCCGATATAGACCGTGTCAAAATCTCCTTTTTCCAAAAATACCCCATAATCAGTATATACGTCTTTCACTCCGTTCTTATCCGCCAGTTCCCTGCCCTTTTCCAGGCTTTTTTCCCTGACACAGATGGCCTCCGCCGTCACATCCGGCAGCGCCTTAATATCCCGGAACATCCATTCCACGATCATTCCATTGCCCACAACACCTATACGCATCCCTGTTCCCTCCTTATCTGCCTTTCAAATCGTTCTTCCGCTTCACTTCTCTGCCAGTCTATTATACTTTTTTATTGCCGGTTTGCCAACCTTACTTTCAATATTTCGCAGAATTATGCCGGCCGCCTGATCAGACTTCAGATAATCAGTAAAAGAAGGAGCAGGTCATCGTACCGCACGATAGCGATGACCTGCTCCTTCTTAATCATTGCTGCTGCCAAACATTTGACAAATGCTCCCATACTGAACTGCTATGCCTTTATCCCATACTCGCCATATAAAGCCGCACGGTAGTTCTTATCCTTCGCCGCCTTCGCCAGATCTTCCATCCTGGAATCCTCAATAAGCCGCTCCGTCAGAGCCGCAAAGTTTTCCTCGCCAATCTCTTTTCCAAGTTCTTTTCCAATCTCCTTTCCGATCTCCTTTCCGATTGCCTCTCCTTCTGCTTTTCCGGCAATCACTCCGTCTTCAAAAATCATCTGACCAATCTGTGTCATCCTCATTTCCTCCTTTATTCGGTTCTTGTATGCCTCATCAATTACCTTATCAGAGAATGTCAGGATCCCTGCAAGGGCTCTTAAGGTCTGATCCCGCTCCGGGATCCGGCGGGCAAGCTCTACGGACCGCTCGATCATGACCTGCTTATCCTGCCTGCCTTTTACAGTAAGCGGCAGGATCATAAGCTGCATCAGGTCTTCCTCGTCAAGCCGCTCTCCCGCAAGAAGCTTCTTGTCCAGCCTCCGGTAGATCTCTTCTGTGTCCTGGCGGACCAGATATGCGGATTCCACCTGCAGTGTCAGTCCGCCCAGGTCATACACCTCTTCCGCCCGCTCCACATCCGCCGTATAGAACACCAGCATCTTGATCTTCCACACCTCGCTTAACCGGTTCTGGCCTGCATAGCGTTTCAACACCCTGGCAATGTAATTTAAGTATTTGATAAAATTCTCCCGGTCGAATCTGGACTCATAGTCCATGATCGCCAGAGAACCTTCCTCCAGCTGAAACAGGTTGTCTATCCGCAGCTCATTACTCTCGATCGCCGGCAGATTCGTCGGCAGGATGCCTGCAATGGACAAATGCGGCAGACCAAACACAGCCAGGTTCTTTCCAACCAGTGTCTCTCCCGTCAGCTTGGATGCGATATCCTTGTTCTGATATGCAATATCACCCATATGTATTTCTCCTTTTATTATACTTGATCTGGTACCGTTATTGCAATACTGCCCTCCTTCATTTTCTATTTAACTGTCGTTTTGAAATCTTCCGCAAATCTGCGGCATTGATAAATATAGAATTTATCAGAACCCTGCCAGATGGAATCTCCGGCGAAGATTGTATTCAGTATAGTATTTTTTTGCATAACTGTCAATTACGACTTTTCTTGAGTTTCTCACACCAGATTTTGCAGATTTCGTTGCATTTTCTGTTTTGGCATATTATAATGAACAGGCATTCTATTTTTGTACGGATTTTACCGGATACATTCCGGAAACGAGGAGACGAGGAGAAAATCATATGTCATTTGAATTCATCAATAAGCTGCCTACCCCGGCAGAGATCAAGGAGCAATTTCCACTTCCGTCCGACTGTGTTGCCGTGAAAGCACAGCGGGACGAGGAAGTAAAGAATATCATAAGCGGAGCCAGTGACAAGTTCTTAGTCATTATCGGCCCCTGTTCCGCGGACAACGAGGATTCCGTCCTGGATTATGCCAGCCGGCTGATAAGGCTCCAGGAGGACACAAAGGACCGGCTGGTCATCGTACCGCGCGTATATACCAACAAGCCGCGTACCACCGGTGAGGGCTACAAAGGCATGCTCCATCAGCCTGACCCGGAAAAGCGCCCCAGTATGGCCGACGGCCTTCACGCCATCCGGAACCTGCATATGCGGGTGC
Source organism: Clostridium sp. AN503 (assembly GCF_040719375.1). Taxonomy (NCBI): domain Bacteria; kingdom Bacillati; phylum Bacillota; class Clostridia; order Eubacteriales; family Clostridiaceae; genus Clostridium; species Clostridium sp. AN503. Next base: position 2,963,462 of record NZ_JBFDTP010000002.1, read on the forward strand.
TCAAGGAAACCGGTCTTTCTACAGCCGACGAGATGCTCTATCCGGAGAATGTGAGCTATTTGGACGATATCATGTCCTACATTGCCGTAGGCGCCCGCTCCGTAGAAAACCAGCAGCACCGCCTGGTATCCAGCGGCTGCCATGTACCGGTCGGCATGAAAAATCCGACCAGCGGCGACTTAAGCGTTATGCTCAACTCCGTGCAGGCCGGACAGCACGGCCACGAGTTCATCATGCGCGACTGGGAAGTGAGGACCGGCGGCAATCCCTGGACCCACACGATCCTGCGGGGAGCTGTCAATAAACACGGACAGTGCCTGCCCAACTACCACTACGAGGATCTGATGCTGCTGCACCGTCTCTACATGGAACGGGGCCTGATCAATCCTGCGTGCATCGTGGACGCCAACCACTCCAACTCCAACAAGCAGTACATCGAACAGATCCGTATCGTCAAGGAAGTCCTGCACAGCCGCAGGCACTCCGAAGATCTGCACGGCTTCGTCAAAGGCGTGATGATCGAGAGCTACATAGAATCCGGCAGCCAGAAGATCGGCAATGGCTGCTATGGAAAGTCCATCACCGACCCATGCCTGGGCTGGGCTGAATCCGAACGGCTGGTGTACGAGATCGCGGAAGGTCTGTAACAACGTTTCGCGGAATGCTGTTTCATGGAATATTGTTTTTAAAAAAGTGCTTACACGGAACCGGAAAATTGTGTTAAGATACACCTGTAAGAATGGTGGTATCTATGACGAGAAAGCCTCTCGTTACGGATACCACTATTTTTTTGCGCTTAAAACCAATTTCACGGAGGTAAAACACATGAATCATTCTAATAACTATCTGGCGGAGGAAAAGATCGGAAAGCTGATGCTGAAATTCTCCATTCCCTGCATCATGTCACTGCTGGTGGCGTCCCTTTACAATATCGTTGATCAGATCTTCATCGGCCAGAGGATCGGATATCTGGGAAACGGGGCCACCAACGTGGTATTCCCGGTTACGGTCATCGCCCTGGCATTTGCCCTGCTTGTCGGGGACGGCTGTGCGGCCTTCCTAAGCATCTGCCAGGGCAGAAGGGACCCGGAAAGCGCCCACAAAAGCGTTGGAAATGCCATCACTGTCATACTGGTGATCAGCATCCTGTTTCTCCTGGCGCTGGCATTCTTTCGCGATACATTCCTGACCGCCTTCGGCGCGACAGAGAATAACCGCGCCTATGCCACAGAATACTATAACTTCATTATTCCCGGCATTCCGTTTTACATGTTTGCCAATGGGATGAGTTCCATCATCCGCGCAGACGGCAATCCCCGGTTTGCCATGTTATCCACACTTGCGGGCGCAGTCATCAACGTCATTCTGGACCCGATCGCGATCTTTGTACTGGGCTGGGGCATGATGGGCGCAGCCCTCGCCACCATTGCCGGACAGATCGTATCTGCCCTGCTTGCCGTATGGTATCTGACCCACTCGTCATCCTTTAAGCTGTTAAACACCAGCTTCCGTCCTGCAGGCAGCATTTTAAAGCGTTTTCTGCCGTTAGGTACCAGCAGCTTTTTAACACAGCTCTCCATCATCGTGATCATGGCCGTCATGAACAACACCCTGGTCTCTTATGGCGCGCAGAGCAAATACGGAGCCGATATCCCTCTGACCGTGGTAGGGATCGTCATGAAAATATTTCAGATCGTCATTGCATTTGTAGTGGGGATCGCCGCCGGCAGCCAGCCGATCATCGGCTTCAATTATGGCGCAAAGAAATATCACCGGGTAAAAGAGATCTATTTGAAAATGATCCTGGCAGAAGGGGTGATCGGGGTCGTCTCCACCATGTTATTTGAGTGCTTCCCCATGCAGATCATCGGGATCTTCGGAAGCGAGAGCGCGCTTTACAACGAGTATGCCGTCCTGTCCTTCCGGATCTTTCTGAGCACGATCCTGCTCTGCTGCATTCAAAAATCCACCAGCATCTTTCTACAGGCCCTGGGCAGACCCTTCCTCTCCATGGGACTTTCCCTGCTGCGTGATTTCGTCATAAGTGTTCCGCTGGTACTGATCCTGCCGCGGTATCTGGGGATCACCGGACCGCTGTATTCCGCACCGGCAGCAGATATCTTATCCTTCATCGCAGTACTGCTCATCATGCCGCGGGTACTGAATTTCAAGGAGGGGACGAAAGAAGAAACTTCAGATAAAAGCTGGAAGCCGAATCACAGCATTGCAAAAAGCATTGAGGCGTAACTGATAAAACCGGCGGGAAATTGAGCCTGTGCAGGCATGCCCCTGCTGCTCAATTCCCCACCGGTCTTATCCTGTGTGATTACGCTTTGATCCCATACTCACGGAATAGAACCGCGCGGTAGTTCTTATCCCTTGCTGCTTTCGCCAGATCTTCCATTCTGGAATCCTCAATAAGCCGTTCCGTCAGAGCTGCAAAGTTTTCCTCACCGATCTCTTTTCCGAGTTCCTTTCCGAGTTCCTTCCCAATCTTCTTTCCGATCTCCTTCCCAATTGCCTCTCCTTCTGCTTTTCCGGCAATCACCCCATCTTCAAAGATCATCTGACCGATCTGTGTCATCCTCATCTCCTCCTTTATTCGGTTCTTGTATGCCTCATCGATCACCTTATCAGAGAACGTCAGGATCCCTGCAAGGGCTCTTAAGGTCTGATCCCGCTCCGGAATCCGGCGGGCAAGCTCTACGGACCGCTCGATCATGACCTGCTTATCCTGTCTGCCTTTTACAGTAAGCGGCAGGATCATAAGCTGCATCAGGTCCTCCTCGTCAAGCCGCGCTCCCACAAGAAGCTTCTCGTCCAGTCTCCTGTAGATCTCTTCTGTGTCCTGGCGGACCAGATATGCGGATTCCACCTGCAGCGTCAGGCCGCCCAGGTCATACACTTCTTCTGCCCGCTCCACATCCGCCGTATAGAGCACCAGCATCTTGATCTTCCACACCTCATGTAAACGGTCCTGGCCTGCGTAACGCTTCAGCACTCTGGCAATGTAATTCAGATACTTAATAAAATTTTCTCTGACAAATTTTGACTCGTAATCCATGATTGCCAGAGAACCGTCCTCCAGCTGAAACAGGTTGTCGATCCGCAGCTCATTACTCTCGATCGCCGGCAGATTCGTCGGCAGGATGCCTGTAATGGACAAATGCGGCAGACCAAACACAGCCAGGTTCTTCCCAACCAGTGTTTCTCCCGTCAGCTTGGATGCGATATCCTTGTTCTGATATGCAATATCACCCATATGTATTTCTCCTTTTATTATACTTGATCTGGTACCGTTATTGCAATACTGCCCTCCTTCATTTTCTATTTAACTGTCGTTTTGAAATCTTCCGCAAATCTGCGGCATTGATAAATATAGAATTTATCAGAACCCTGCCAGATGGAATCTCCGGCGAAGATTGTGTTTAGTATAATATTTTTCTGTGTTACTGTCAATCAGTGATTTTCCTTGAATAGCACAAGCAGCAACATCACCACAGCATCAACGGCTAAGTAACAACAAAGGAGGCAGCCCGCCCATCACGGCAACTGCCTCCCGCATATCATTATTTCAATTCCTTTATCCCGTCATCTATCAATCCAGATACTTCTTAAGCGTCGCTCTCACAGCGCCCGCTCCGGCGATCTCCTCAAGGAACATACCCTCGATCTTTTCACCGATCCCGGCCTCATATAAGTCGATGCCAAAGATATTGGCGTTGGAAAGGATCCCCTTCAACTGCCCGGTGTAGGTCTCCGGCTTTCCAACCTCGATGCCCTCCAGGGCTTTGGTCAGCTCCGGCACCATCGGGTCAGCGGACAGCTCGAACTTCTCGCCCTTATCATCCACAGCCAGCAGATACCGGCACCATCCTGCGATAGCCAGCGGGATCGCAGTCAGCTTCTTCGCGTCGCCGTACTTCGCCACGTAAGACTTGATCGTCTCACCATAACGGATCCCTACCTTCTGGGAAGTATCCGTCGCGATACGCTGCGGCGCATCCGGCATAAACGGGTTCGGGATCCTTACGTTGATCACCTCATCCACAAACGCCTCCGGGGAAAGGATGCCCGGATTGGTCACAACCGGCATACCCTCAACCGGCCCGATCTGATGGACTAATTTCTTCAGTTCCACATCCTTCATCTCATCAGCGATCAGGGTGTAGCCCAGCACACAGCCATATACAGCCAGCGCCGTGTGCAGAGGATTCAAGCAGGTAGTAACCTTCATGCGCTCTACCTTGTTTACAGTGTCCCGGTCGGTCATGTAAACGCCGGCCTTTTCAAGTGCCGGGCGACCATTCGGGAACTTATCCTCGATCACTAAGTACTGCGGTCCTTCTGCATTAACAAACGGTGCAATGTAAGTTCTCTTGGAGGTAATGACCGGATCCATATCCTCCACGCCGGCTTTTTTCAGTTCCTCGCAAACGGAATCCGCCGGTCTTGGGGTAATCTTGTCGATCATGCTCCACGGGAATGCCGCCTGGCTCTCATCGGAAAGGTAAGCCACAAAGCCTGCATCCACAAAGCCCTTCTTCTCCCACTCCTTCGCCATGGTCAGGATGGAGCTCTGAAGCTTCTCGCCGTTGTGAGAGCAGTTGTCCATGGAAACCACGGAAATCGGGTATTTGCCTGCTTTATAACGCTCAAACAGCAGCGCGCACACAACCGCCATGGCTGCGCCCGGCTTCTCCGGCCCATTGTCGATATCAGACTGGATAAACGGGAAATAATTGCCCTCGGAATTCTTCAGCGCATAGCCCTTCTCCGTGATCGTAAAGGAGATCATCTGGAGGCCCGGGTTTACAAAGATCTCTTTCAACCGGTTCCACGCTCCGGCGTCATCAGACTGTGCCTTGATAGCCTCGGTCAGGGAGCCCAGCACTTCCTTGTCGGTGGAGCCATCCGCTTTCAGGGTCACGGCCAATACCAGATTGTCGTATGGTTTGTAAATCTTGTCCACCACGTCAAAGTCAAAGGTCTCCACACAGGTGATGCCCTTGTCCAGTTCACCCTGGCTGATCAGCTTGTCTGCCAGGCCGCCCACAAAGATACGGAAAATATTGCCCGCTCCGAAATGCACCCATGACGGCGCTTTCCTTGTATTCTCCGCGATCGCCTCCACATCATAAGACGGAAGTTTGATTCCTGCTGCCTCCCATGCAGCCTGTTCCTTGATTCCTGCTAATGTCAGTTTCATTCCATTCACGCTTCCTTTTTTTGATTTTAACAACGAGTTGATATCCTTATTATAGTGTAATTCAATCCTCTGTTCAAATGTATATTTTGTTAAAATGCTTGCAAATCTTGCTGCCCGGTTCTCGTGCGATATCCTCACCAGTCACCGCACCACCTCACTGACGGAAATACTGCGGATACGCTTCCCGCACTGCCGCCTCGTCCACCTGATAACGGCTTAAATGCTTCTCCATCCACTGCTTCGCCGCGTCAGGGTCGCGGTCCCGAACCGCCTCTAAGATCCTCCGGTGGTCTTTAAGCCAGCTCTGCTCCTTCACCGTATTGACCGCCAGATTCCGCACCCGGTCAAAATGGACTGTAATGCCTTTCATCATACCATACGCCTGCATTCTGCCGGCGACCTGGAACATCAAACGGTGGAACTCATCATCCAGCTCTAAAAGCCTTTCTGAGGAACCATGCTGGTAATAAAATTCCTGCAGATCCATATTTTCCGCCAACTGTGCCAGATCGTCCTCTGTGGCCCGTTCGCACACAAGCTGCACCACCGCGGTCTCCAACACACTGCGGACAAACTGGGCCTCCTCTACCAGGCTGTAATCGATATAGGCCACCGAACTGCCCCGCTGGGGATAGATGTCCACGATCTTTACCTTCGCCAGATCCAGAAGCGCCTCCCGCACCGGGGTCCTGGAAAGGCCAAGCTCCGCCGCCAGCTCCCGGTCCGTGATCGCCGCTCCCGGCTCCAGCTCCAGCCGGATGATATTGTCCCGAATTACGCGCATGGCGTAATCCCGCCCGCTCTCATGGGGGTAACGTCCTGTTATAAACATGATGCGCCCTCCCTGCCTGTTTCTACTGTATTGCTTTCTACTATACTGCTTTCTACTGTACTGTATTCTGCTGTACCATGTTCCATCCGCTATTGCCGGACCGCAATCACTTCCGGGACATTTTGTCGATCGCTTCCCACAGCCCGTTTAAATAAGTCGCACCCAGGGCCCTGTCGTACAGCCCGTATCCCGGACGGCCAACCTCGTCCCATATCATTCTGCCATGGTCCGGGCGGATATATGCATCCGGACAGGTATCATATACTGCCTTCACGATCTCAAACAGGTCCAGATCGCCTTCGCAGGACAGATGGCTGGCCTCACGGAAATGATGATGTCCCAGGTACTTGACATTGCGGATATGCATCGCCGGAATCCGTCCCATCTCGCCAAAGTGGCGGATGATCGCCGGGATGTCATTGTCCGGGTTGGATCCCAGAGAGCCGGTGCACAGGCACAGGCCATTGGCCGTGGAGTCATTCAGTGCACAGATCTTATCAAAATCCTCCTGGCTGTGAGCAATACGCGGCAGTCCGAAGATCGGCCATGCCGGATCATCCGGATGACACGCCATCCGAATCCCCACTTCCTCACAGGTCGGAATAATCGCATCCAGGAAATACTTGTAGTTTGCGCGCAGGTCATCCGGGGTAATGCCCTCGTACTGCTTTAAGGTCTTCTCAAGCTCTGCCAGTCTCTCCGGCTCCCAGCCCGGAAGTGAGAATCCGTTGCAGTCCTCAACCGTCTTCTTCACCAGATCTAACGGTCCCATGGTCCCCAAATCCTTCTCGTCGAAGTACAGGCTGTTGGAGCCATCCTCCTCGATCGGATGGGCCAGGTCGGTACGCAGCCAGTCGAATACCGGCATAAAGTTGTAGACGATGACCTTCACGCCGTATTTTGCCAGGTTGCGGATGGTGGTGATATAATTTGCAATATACTCGTCGCGGGTGGGCAGGCCCATCTTGATGTCCTCATGGACGTTGACGCTCTCGATCACCTCGCACTCCAGCCCGGCCTCGTGCACCTGGTCGATGTACGCCTTGATCTCCTCCTCGGTCCAGACCTCGCCGGCCGCCTTGTAATCCAGAAAACCCATCAGCCCGCTCATACCCGGGATCTGACGGATCTGGCTTAACTTCACCGCGTCGCTGTTCTCCCCAAACCACCTGAATGTCATTTTCATCTTGTAAATCCTCCTTCTCAAATTAAAATTCCCCTGTTTTTCACAGGCGCCTTACGGTATCTTATGTTCCTATTATACCGCTCCTCCGCGAATTGGTCAACTAATATATTAGTATTTTAATTGAAAATCTGACAAGAAAAGGCGATGCAATTCCGTTGAATTCCAACGTTATGCACCGCCTTGAACCACAGTCTCTCTATGTACTTTTCCACACCATCCTGATCGAGCACACAGGGATCGCCACCCCCATAGCCATTATCGCCATACACAGATACATCGTAGATTTATTATTGTACCCCTCTATCAGCATCTGCTTCGGCTTATCGGGATTATACCGGATCGTCACAGCCTGCCCCTCTTTTAGTTTTTGACGATTGGTCCCGCTGCCGGATGTAATCCGGTATCCTTTCCCATCTACATAATATTCAACAATAGGAAATAAGATACGGTCGCTGCTGGACATGGATATTTTCTCTTTAAAACCTACCACAATTCCATCTGTTTCCTCTGTACAGTTCTGCCATTTTTCATTCACTCGATTGTAATTCATATATCCGATGCTGACCGCAATAACAGCAAACAAGATAAAGATCATTGTCACAAAGCCTTTCATGCAAAATCCTCCTGCCATATTCCAGCACCTAAACTCCACACCGTATCTAGTATACATGAGAATCCCCAAAGACACAATATCTGTGATTGATTTTACCCTCCATGCCAAACAGCTTATTCATACGGGTACTCCACACTTACAATTCCGGAACCTGCATACTCAGCCGGACCGCCTCCTCCGAACTGTCTGCCATCACGCAGGTAACGAGCCTGTGGGTTCCCGGCTCAAGCCTGTGGCAGATAGCCGGTATGACGGTCAGCGGCTCAAACAGGTTGGTGTTGGGAAATGCATCCACCACCCGCCCCGCACCGCCGCTTAAGCTCACCACCCGGCTGACGCCCCATGCAAAAACAGCGGACGCTGCACCAGGGCCCTCTTCAACGCAGCTTCTGCCATACTTCCCGGATTCCACAGCGATCGCGAAGCCGCTGTCTGCCACGTCAATCTCATGCTCCGTGCAGATCTCATGGACCCTCACATGCCAGGCACCTTTGGGTATGATCCGGCTAATCACCCGAACCCCCGGCATCAGGCTGTATGCAAGCTTCACCTCATCCTCCCCCACTTCAAAATGATCCGCACCATAGCGCATCTGGTAGCGGTCCTGGCCTGCTAAGGAAACCGCAAGGGTATTGTCAAACGCCCCCTCCGCCAGCCCAAATCCCCGTGACACGCTGAAGCCAAACTGGTTGGAGTAGACAAATTTCTCGTATTTTTCCGGACAGCAGCCATGATTTTTGCAGTGCTGCCCCGCCGGATAAGCCAGCACATGGTCATGGCTGTCGTGGGTGATCAGCATATGTGGATGGGACAACAGCTTTTTCTCCTCATATGGGAATATCTCCTCCTTTGCCAGCCAGAACGGATGATCCTCCGGCATTGCCAGCATCAGGAAGGTCTTGAACGCCCAGTAGGGCGATCCCGGCGCGTTGTACCGTTCGCTCATAAACAGGTTCGGATAGCCGTAACCGATGGTCAGCACCCCTCCGTTGTCAAAAACCGGCCGTTTCAGCCACTGCCCCAGATTTGCCAGGGCCAGATGCTTCATAATCCCATATCCGACTCCCTCCACCTCTGCAAACCCCATGGCGGAAAAAAACGCTCCATGGGCGAACCGGTAGGTCAGGCTCCTGCCATAAGGGAGCTCTCTTCCGTCGCCGGAAAACCAGTAGATAAAATCTCTGGAAAACGCAGCCGACCGCTCCTTAAACACCTTACTGCGCTCCGGGTCCTTTTTCTCCATAAGCTTTCCATAGATCAGTCCGTAAAAATGCATGGCAAACGGGATATAATAATCCACCTGTCCCGGATTGCCGTCGTAATACCAGCCATCCCCAGTGTAGCAGCCCTCAATGACCGCCATATCGTCCGCCATGTTTTCCTCCGACCAGGAAAGATCCAGCAGATCAAACGTCATGTTCACCAGAATGCGGAAAAATCTCCAGTTGTTGGCGTGCACCTTATGGTCATTGATCTGATCCAGCCAACGGTAGAGATGTTCCTTCTGCTGTTCTGTAAGCGGTTCCCACAGTTTGGCGGGAGCCAGGCTGATACCAGTCACAAGGGAAGCCATCTCCACCATCTTCTGGTCAAAATCCACCACATCCCCCCAGTATTCCTCGTGACCCGGATCCGTCCCGTGAATGATCCCCTCCCGGTAAAAGATAAGCCACTCATCCGCCTCCCGGCGCAGACGCTCCGGCAGATCCCGGTTGTCCCCGGCCCACAGCGGCCCCAGCCCCCACATGACACGGGCAAAGCCTTCCATCCATGCGGGCCGATCTCCGTAATGTGCCCCGGTGTTTCCCACCTTCAAAAAGCTGTGCCCCGGACTGTAAAACCCCTTCAGCGGCCGTATCATATCTAACAGGATCTCCGCCACATCCGCCCGCGCCGCAGGCCTGCGATTCTTCCATTTATCCATTCTGTCATCCATCCTCTCATTCAGCATCTCATTCATTCCTTCTGTCATGCTGTCCGCAGCCACTCAATGCTTCCGGCTCCCATCTACTTTAAGCGAAAACGAAGCCCCGTCGCAGTCAAAATAAAAATAGATATCCATCCCCTGATCGTCCTTGATCACATTGACCAGAGTTTCATTTCCCGGCTTCTGGGGGATCAAAAGCGACACCAGCTTATGCCGCACAGCCTTCCCTGTCTTAACATCGAGATGATACTGCTTTTCCAGCCCTGTAAGCTCCGCCGGGTCCACTCCTGAAAACTCGTCCGACTGGCTGATCTGTTCGATCCCTGAAGAACAGTAGACGATCCGTCCCTCCAGCTCCGCCCGCTCTCTTCGCACAAAAAACGTTTCCCCTTTCAGCTCAAAGGGCGTAAGGCTGTGGAGCAGCCAGTCAACCGAAGAATCGCTCCCTGTCTCCACCGTATCCACCATCACAAAGCAGGTCTCATTGATAAAATAGATCTCCCGCGTATAGTTTTCCAGATCGGGAACCTGTTCCAGGTAAGCGTTTGTTGCATTCTCCCGGATATAGACGCAGTCCTGCCTCTCCTCCACGGCCTCCACGCAGCCGGAGGCTTTCAGCTGCAGCACCTTATCCATACCTGCATACTGTCCCTGCCCGTTGATCAGGATCGTATTCTGCGATTTCGTCTGCCTGCGCCAGTCGCGGTGCATGGAGGAATTGAACCCAACGTAATACCCGCTCTGGATGATGAGCGGCTCCCCGAAGGCAAACAGTACAAACGTATTCTGGTCCCCATGGCTGTGGCTGACGCTGCCGTAAGGACTGCTCTTCGTCAGGAAAAAGATATGGTTCTCAAACTCCTTTAAATCCCTGTTTATCGCCACCCAGCCCACATCCCGAAACCAGGCGGCCCTAAGCGGCTCAGCCTGCGCGCAGGGACGGCAGTCCCGGTAATCATAGCGGTATACCATATCATCAAAATAAAAATCCCACCAGCCTTTGTTGTAGAATTCCTGGCTGATCTCCGGCTCCCGCGCCATCACCTGCTCATAATACCACTGATAATCCCCATTGCCGGTGGCTCCCGCAAACTGACGGATATTGAAGGCGACCTTGTGTCCCGGATAATCCCCCAGGTTGGACTGGTCGCAGAAGCTGGCCCGGTAAGTGTCCACCGGATTGCAGTACAGGGGAAAATCCCCGGTCTTTTTGAAAAACGGCCGTTGATACAGATCCATCCCTGTAAAGCTCTTTAAAGTGTTCATGGCCTCCGTCACAAAAGCCATCGCCGTAGTCCAATAGGCCGCGCCCTCCGCCCAGCCTCCATCCTCCCCGCCCCAGGGAGTATAGACCACATTCAGATAGTCTATGGCGTAATCAAGCCACTGCCGGGCCTCCTCATATTCCCCCAGAAGGACGATACAGCACGGAATGATGACCGAGGACAGGGAGCGCACGGCATGGCTGTCATACAGGGAATAATGGATCCTGGTCCTGACAATGATGTGGTCCGCCACCTGCTTAGTACGGATAAACAGCCGTTCCCGCACAAATGCACGCTGCTCTTCGCTCAGCGCATCATATAACCAGTCGTAGCCAAATGCCAGCGCATACGCTACGCGAAACGCGCATTCATCATTGTAATCCCGCTTTGTGGGGCCGTCTGTGTCCCAGGCTGCCATTGCCAGCAGCCCTTCCTTTGCCTGGGATATCAGCGCCTCATCCCCCAAGACCACACCAGCCACAGCCAGCGCCCGGATATGGCAGAGCCCGGTCTGGCAGTCCATATAATTCTGCCGCCACAGCGGGATCACCCGCTTGCCGCCGGGATAAGGCAGCGGCTCGCTCACGAACTCTTTGTCACGGTATTCCAGCACGGACCGGCGGTAAAAAACGTCAAACCCACAGTAATCCCGGTCACGCTCCAACTCCTTCCTGAACCCTTCGATCCGCTCCCGGTTCAGCCAGATCCGCGGATGCCCCATATCCACATGAGCAAAACGATCCTCACGGGACGGCAGCGGAGTTTCCAGAGCATCCTCCCCGATCACAAACCTGCGCGCCCGGCTGAAGCTGCACTCCTCATCCTCGTCCAGGCTGTATCTCCAGTAATAGGTTCCCGGCTCCATCACGCAGTCCGGCGCAAAAAAGTTAAAGGGCAGGTTCCGAAACTCCTCCGTCTCCTCAACTTTAAACTCCTCAGACGATGAAACCTGGAGACGGTAATGCAGATCCTCGCTGCTGGACGGGACCCAGGTAAACCTGGGCGGATTTTCCTTGAGCGCCTGACCGTCCGGGTAATACTTGATGCTCAGCACCGACTCCTTCGCCTCTGTCAATCTTTTCATATAAACACTCCTGACATCGATTTATTTTCAGTTCTTTCTCCCCTGCCGGATCACCAGATCATAAAGGCTTTGCCTGCCAGCCTTAAAATCCCCTCCGTCAGGAAATAATCTCCGTAGATGATCGGCACATGGGTCTCCCCTTCCCGCCCGTATGCCACGGTTCCGTTCTGGAGGATCCCGTCAGTTTCCGGATTCCAGTCACAGTGATGCTCCGCCAGTTCCATGAGCATCCTCTCTGCGCTGTCATAATACAATCTTTTCTCAAGCTCCGGCACCATCTCCGCGATCTGCAAAAGGCCGCAGGCCGCACAGGCGCCCGCCGTGGTGTCCACACTCACCGGTTCCCCCGGCGCCCTGAAATCCGTAAGAGGCACGTAACCGGTCAGGGCGATATTGGCAAGGAAATAGTGGGCGGCCCGTTTCGCCGCATCCAGATACTCCTTTCGGCCTGTGTGTAAAAACGCAAGGGCGAATCCGTAGACAGCCCACGCCTGCCCCCGCGACCAGGAGGATCCCGGCCCGTATCCCTGGCCCCCCGGACACTCCAAAAGCTCGCCGGTGGCCGGGTCAAAGATGGCGATATGATTGCAGGAACCGTCCTCCCGCTGCAGCACACGGATCGCCGTATGGGCGTGACGGTCGGCGATATCCGCGTAACGGGGATCTCCCAGTTCCTTACCGGCCCAGTAAAGGAGCGGGATGTTCATCAGGCAGTCCACGATCATCCAGCCCGGCTTATCCAGGTTCCATGCCCGGATGTATTCTCCCGCCGGATTGTACCTGCCGGCCAGCAGGTTTGCCGCGTGAAGCCCGCGCACCTTCGAGGCTTCATTTCCCGTCAGACGGTAATCCGCAACCGCCGTGTGCAGGAACTGGAAGCCCACGTCGTGGTGAAGCCCCACATACCCGGCAAGAGCCCGGTCAAAGGCTTCCTCCGAGTATTCTGCTGTGCTCCGGTATGTCTCATGGCCCGTGCTGTGGTACATCTGCCAGAGCATCCCGGCCCAGAAGCCGTTGGTCCACCAGAACGGATTGACCTCCCGCATATCCTTTTGATAGCTTCCCTCCTCCGCAATATAGGGAATCCGCTCCCCCAGCCGCCCGCATTCCGAAAACAGCTTATGATTCAGTTTATCGTAAATATCCTGCAGCTTCTCTTTCATCCTGTCCTCCTTTACTCCTTCACGGCCCCGACCATGGTGCCTTTTGTAAAATGCTTCTGCAAAAACGGATAGACACACAGGATCGGAACGGTCGCCACCATGATCGTGGCATACTTGATGGTCATGCCGATCGCCTCCGTATCCATGGCGCTGCTGCCTGTAGTCATGGAGCTCACATCATTCTGCATCAGGATCTCCCGGAGAATGACCTGTAACGGGTACATTTCCCTGGTGCGGATGATGGCGGAGGCCCAGAACCAGGAGTTCCAGATGCTCACGCCGTAATACAGGACCATAACCGCCAGGATCGCCTTGGAAAGGGGCAGCACGATCTGCATGAGGATCGTGATATGGCCCGCGCCGTCGATCTGCGCCGCCTCAATCAGGCTCTCCGGAATGCTCTCAAAGGAGGTGCGGAGGATGATCAGGTTATAGGTGCTCACCATAAACGGGATGATCAGCCCCCACAGGCTGTTGGTCAGATGCAGATCCTTTAAATTCAAATAAAACGGGATCATACCTCCGGAAAAAAACATGGTGAACACGATCAGCATCATCACCGGGCGCTTGAACATGACCCGCTTTCTGGACAAAAAATAGGCTCCCAGGGACGTCATGATGATATCCAGGAATACGCCCACCACCAGGATAAACAGGGTATTTAAATACCCCCGCCCGATCATGGGGTTCTGAAACACCTTTTTGTATGCCTCAAAGCTCATGCCGATGGGCTTAAATAAAAGGCCCACATGCTGCGTTAAAAGATTGCTGTCACTGAACGACGCCACCGCCACATACCACACCGGATACAGGCAGACGGCGATGACCACCGACAGGAATATGTAATTGAATACGGAGAACACCCGCTCCCCTCTCGATCTTTTTACTTTCACGTTCCCATCCTCCTTACCATAAGCTGGTCTCGCTGTAACGTCTGGACATCTTGTTGGTAAATAAAAGAAGCCCGAAGTTGATCACCGAGTTAAACAATCCGATCGCCGTGGAATAGCTCCAGTCCTGCTCTAAAAGGCCGATCCGGTAAATATAGGAGGATATGATATCCGCAGTCTCATAGGTGGAAGCATTGTACAAAAGGATCGTCTTTTCATATCCCATATTCATAAGGGAGCCGGTCTTTAAAATGAACATGATGATGATGGTCGGTGCGATAGCCGGAAGCGTCACATGAATGAGCTGCTTCCATTTTCCCGCGCCGTCGATCTGCGCCGCCTCATAGAGCTGGCTGTCCACGCCGGCAAGAGCGGACAGATAGATGATGGAACCCCACCCAACCTCCTGCCAGATGCTGGAAAACACATAGATGGAACGGTACAGCTTCGGGTCCTGCAAAAGCGGCGCCCGGCTGCCTCCGAACATCTCGATCACATCATTAAACAGTCCATTTGTCATACCAAAATCCGTCAGCATACCAGTCACAACAATCAGCGAAATAAAGTGCGGCAGGTAGGTCACGGTCTGCGTCAGGCTCTTAAACTTCTTATTCCTCACTTCATTGAGCAGAAGGGCGAGGATGATCGGCGCCGGAAATCCCAGGATCAGATTGTACAGGCTTAGCAGGATCGTATTCTTGATGAGCCTTCCAAAATACACACTGTTGAAAAATCTTGTAAAATTCTCCAGTCCCACCCACGGGCTTTTTGCGACGCCCAGCGCCGGAGTGTATTCCTTAAAGGCAATGATCGCGCCGTACATCGGCTTATAGTGGAACAGGATGTAAAACAGAAGGACCGGAAGCATCAAAAGATACAGCGAGCGGTTCCGGCTCCAGTCCTTTTTCAGGCGATAGCTTAACTTCATACTGGTTTGCTCCTTTTCTCTTATTCAGAAGGGACTGTTGCTCCCAACAGTCCCCTTGCCTTCGGCCTATCTTGAATTATAACGATCCAGGGCCGCATTCTGGATCTCCAGCGCGCGGGCCAGTCCCATATTCTCGATGTTCTTAACATATGTGTCAAAATTATCAAGGCTCTCTGTGCCAAACATGAATTTGAGCGTCATCTCGTCACGGTACGTATTGATCTCATTCATGATGGTGGAGAATTCCTTGCTCTCCTCAGAGGTTGGCGTGATCGGCGGAAGCAGGTGCGCCTTGCCGTTGGAATCACCCCAGACAACCGGAGTCTCTTTCTGCTCATCCAAGGTGTAATACTGCTCCAGATAACGCACATCCTGGACAAACGGACCATTGTAATTGCCGCGGATATAGGCGGACATGGCCTGGGATATGGGCAGTCCGTCCGGATTCTTCATGATCTGGTCCGTGTAGGTGGGATAACCGTCCACCATGGTATAAGACTCACCCTCGATACCAAAGTTGAAATACATATGGCCTTCCTCGCCGTAAGCATAGTCCATCAGCCTGGCGGCCCGCTCCACATCCTCGCAGGAGGTGGTGATCGCAACGCTTGCACGGCCGGAGTAGGGGTTCTCGATCTGGCCGAATTCTGCCTTCTCCCCTTTTACAAGGCTTGGCGGCGGAGCCGCAACCAGCTTAAAGGAAGGAGTGGTAGCCTGGGCTGCTGCGGTCCAGGTACCCATGCGGCTTCCCGCCTGGCCCAT
Source organism: Clostridium sp. AN503 (assembly GCF_040719375.1). NCBI lineage: Bacteria > Bacillati > Bacillota > Clostridia > Eubacteriales > Clostridiaceae > Clostridium > Clostridium sp. AN503. The sequence continues at coordinate 2,979,321 of NZ_JBFDTP010000002.1, forward strand.
GGATGCGCCTGCAAGCCCATTGGTCATCTTGGCGCTGACCTGGTCATTTTTAAGAGTTGCCAGATCCGGGTCGATCAGCCCCTCTCCATACCACTGCGCCATAGTAGTCAAAAATTCCTTATACCCCTCCTCAGTGGCGCCAAAATGCACTTTTCCGTCGCTTCCCACATAGAAAGAACGGTTCGTCCCGTAAGCATAGGCAAACGGGTCAGAGGTCAGATACTGGTTATTGGTATACTCAAAGGTGTACGGAGCGGCAGCGCCCTTTTTCTCCTTAAATGCGGTGAGGACCGTATGCCATTCATCCATGGTGGTCGGCACCTCCAGGCCCAGCTCATCCAGCCAGTCCTTCCGCAGCATCAGCCCGATGGTGTTTAAAAGCCTCTCATCTCCGCGGATAAATGGGAACGCATAGTAGTTGCCGTCATCCGTTTTGATCATACGGTCGATCTCCGGATTGGCCTCCAGGTATGCCTTCAGATTCGGGCAGTGCTGGTCGATGATATCATTTAATGGAAGGATCACGCCGTCCTTGATCGCCTTTTCCGGTCCGCCCGGATAATCCACCACCCAGTTGTACTCCATCAGATCCGGCAGGTTGCCGTCCGCCAGGATCAGGCTGAACTGCTCTTTAAGCTGCCCTGTGGGCGGATGCAGGAACTGGATATCCACTCCGGTCCGCTCCATCCAGCCTTTTCCAAATGGAGAATCCCCCAGGTTTGCATAATTGGCTGATACCGTGGTAGTCAGCTCGCACCAGTACTGAAGCTGGTCCCCCGCCGCCATGGGATAAGAAAACTCCCCTGCGTTCTGCGCTCCCTCCGCTTCCGTTCCGGCTGTTTTTTCCGCCGCGGTTGTGGGGGCTTTTGTCTCTGCCGTCTGGCTACCTCCGCCGCAGCCTGCCAGCATCCCGGCTGTCATGGCTGCTGTCAGTAATACGGATATGGCTCTTTTTTTCATGTTTAAGTACTCCCTTTCCTATACGATTTTAAAGTGCAAATTCCCGACCCGGCCGTCCGTCGTCTGTGCCCTCATCATAGCACTGCGCAAAGTCAGAAAGATATAGAAAAAATGCAAACTCCATCGGCAAAAACCCAAATTTCATTTGCATTTTTTTAAGTCAATACTCAAATCTTAAATTTTCTTTTTTAATTGTCCCGGTGTGATGCCTTTTTTCTTCTTAAATGCCCGGATAAAGGTCCCACTGTCCCGAAATCCCGCCAGTTCCGCTACCTCCACCACGCTCTTTCCTTCTGTCAAAAACTGCGCCGCGTGTTCGATCCGCACCGTATTGATATAATCCAACAGGCTTCCTCCGGTCTGCTTCTTATATATAGAAGAAAGATAGGCCGGCGTCATGTCAAAATACTGGCTTGTGATGGAAATGTTTAAATCCGGATCCATATAATGCCCGTCGATATACTCCTGAACCTTCCTGCTCAGGGTCCGGTCGCGGCTGGTCTCCTTCTGAAGCTCCAGGACCTTTTTACAGATCTGGTTGAGCAGGTTCTCAAACTGCCGCTTGACCTCCTCCACCGGAAGATAAGCCTTGGACTGGTCCGGGAAGTCTAACTCCGCCGCCGCTTCCCGGTATCCTCCCTGATTGGCGCCTTTTAAAAGAGTCCCGATCATATCATAGACCAGGCAGCGGTATATATTGGCCGAAACCTTCCCCGTCAGATTCATGTCGAACACCTGGCGCATGGTCTGTCCTGCCTGTCTGCTGTCTCCCACCCGGATCGCGTTGATGATCTTTTCCTCCAGTTCCACCGGATAATCATATTCCGGCTGGATATTCTTCACCTCGTCGTAAAGGATCAGGCTGGTGTCCAGAATGCTTAAATATTCCCTCATATCCCAGGCCTGCTGATAGGACACATGGATACCATCCAGACCTCTGCATATGGATCCGGCCATGACCTTAATGGAAAAATCAAAGGAATCCTCCGCCATCTGCTGTAGGTTTTCTGCCATCTCTTTGAGCATCTGCATATGCTGGGCATCCTGGGACGGCAGGTTGACCACAGCCGCCACCCGCTCTCCGACCTCCACCATCTCCACATTGGCGTAGTTTAAACATAACTCCTCAAATATGTTGGTGATCACAAATTTCTGCAGCGCATTTTCTTCCATGCTTTCCCTGCGGATCTCCGGCTCAAACAGGATCACCACATTGTAATCCAGCTTCAGATTGATCCCGTAAGGCTCCATGGGCTTACCGTTATAATAATCCTGGAGAAGCCGGATCAGATAATAATGTTTCAGGCTTTTCCGGTTTGCCGACAAAAGCCGCTCCGTATTTACCTGCTCCTGAAAGAACTGATTAATCTGGCGGTTCAGCCACTGGTATTCATTCTCATTCTCACCGATCTCCCGGTGTCCATGCTTTTTCATGGTCTCGAGAAGCATTTTTACCGGGTTGTAATTCTTCCTGGTCAGATAACCGGAGATGCCCACTCCGGCTATGATACAGAGGAACAGCCCCAGCACCGCCACATTCTGGATCTCCCTGGCGTCTTTCTCTATGAGGGCCGTCGGCGTGACCGCGACATATTTCCACGCGGTCTTATCCGATCCTATGACTGTCACCAGCATGGAATTGCCCGCACGGTCCGTCTCCATGAAGCTCCCCTCCGGCAGATTCCCGTATTCCAGCCCATACTGTCTGGAGATCTCAGGATTGGCAGAGATCTCGGTCCCCCGGTCTCCGATCACCTGGATATCCATGGTTTCATCCCAGGTCATGGCGGACAGCCTTTGACGGACCGTCTCATAGTCTACAGCGACCCCAATCGTAGCCGAACGCTCCCCGATGGCAGAGTCCAGGATCGTCATGGTAAAGATCAGCACATCCCCGCCGGACTTCCGATGGACCGGCAGCATATCATTATAATGGGATTCCCCCATATAAGCCTTAAACTCCTCAAAGGAGGTCACATCACTGTCATAGTACAGGCTGTAATACATTTCGGCAGACATATTGCCGTTGACACAGGACACCTTCTGGGTATTATTAAAATACACAAAGATATCCTTTATAAAATCCTCCGACATGGCGATTGCCTGCAGATCATTGAACAGGTAATAGAGGGTCATCTGGTCGTCCTTGCCAAAATCCCCCCTCACCTTGCTTGCCAGCTGGACGCTGGTATCCATGGCCATCCTGGCAGATATTTTCTGGATATTGTCAATCTCCTTATCCAGATCCTTCTGCACCATGACCAGCAGATTCGTATTCATTTTTTCCGCCTGACGGCGCACATTGCGGAATGTATAGCCATAGATCACAGTTCCCAGCAATACCGGGACTAAAAAAATACCTACATATGACAAGAACATACGCAGATATACCTTCGAACGGTTTTTCACTGACATCTCCCCTTCCCCTGTCTTCTATCTTATCGAAAAATCAGCTCCCTGTACATGAGCAATTTTTAAAATCATTGGCAATTTTTAGAATCGGCACCATTTTTAAAAATGTCCATGGTTCCGTTCTTTTGTTTATTGGATTTTCTGACAGGCCGCGGTAGACTGGAATTACAACAGAACATAAAAGAATGCGAGGTGCCCAGCTATGATATTTTATCCAAAGACTTATCTGATTCCCATCCCGATGCCGGAAGCATCCTGTGTCCCGACGGCAGGAGTGTCCAGTCTCCGCTCACTGGAAGCGCCCGGTATCCCGGCGCTCTCCCTGGCTGGCAAAGCTCATCTGCTCTCCCAGGCTGAGGAGTATTTGACAGCCCCCATCCCGCACATAACTGATGCGGTCTGTCCGGGCAGCCCGGGAACCATACACGATTACTGCTCCAACGGGGATTACTGGTGGCCTGATCCCGACTCCCCCGATGGTCTTCCCTTCATCCGCAGGGACGGGGAGACCAACCCGGACAATTTTAATTCCCACAGGATGCTGCTGCGCCGGATGCGCACCCTCTCATCCTGTCTGGCAGCAGCCTGGAAGCTTACTGAAAACGAACGGTATGCGGCGCGCGCAGTGCAGATCCTGAAGGAGTTTTTCCTGGATCCTGACACCCGTATGGCCCCGCACCTGTCCTACGCCCAGGCCATCCCCGGAATCTGCGATGGACGGGGCATCGGCATCATCGACACCATCCACCTTGCGGATATCCCCTTTGCAGTGCAAGCTTTGAAAAACAGCAGTGCCATGACGGATGACATAGAGACCGGACTTCGTCTCTGGTTTTCCCAATATCTGGGCTGGATGCTGACCAGTGCCAACGGGATTGAGGAGATGAACACCGACAACAATCACAGCATCTGTTTTTTTATGCAGGCCGCCGTATTCTCCCTGTTTACAGACAATGAGCTGATCGCCGGTTTCTGCCGGGAACATTACAAAAAAGTCCTGATCCGCCAGATGGAGCCTGACGGGTCCTTCCCCCGGGAGCTGGCCCGCACCAAGCCCTACAACTATTCCATCTTCGTTGTGGACAATTTAGTAACTATCTGCCATGTACTCTCCACCCCGGAGGACGATCTCTGGGACTACACAGACACAGACGGAAGGAATATCCGCAGGGCCATCGACTTTATCCTGCCTTATCTGCTGGATAAAAACGCCTGGCCCTATCCGCCGGATGTCATGCACTTTGACGCCTTCCCGGCCCGTGCTTCCTTTATGCCCTTTGCCGGATACCGGCTGGGAATCCCTGAGCTGATCAAGCTGTATGAAAGCCTGCCTCTGGAACCGGAAGATGAGGAGGCGCGGCGGAATGTGGCAGTGCGGCAGGCGGGGCTGTGGATGTAGGTATAATGCATAACAGTTCAGCGCGGGAGGGATTTGTCGCAACGGGAGCGGCGGGGCGGAGGGAAGCTTTCGGAGGTCGCTTTCGCTCGGTGAAGCGCATAGCGGTACGTAAGGCGCGTGAAATACCGCGCCTAAGTACCGATGGGCTTCGACGCCTCCGATAGCTTCCCTCCGCCCCGCCGCTCCCTTGGGTGAGAAATTGGGCTGAACTGTTATGAGTGCTTCCCGGTAGGATATGGCTGGCTGAGGGTGGGGGGATGGGGGTAATCAACTGGTTTATGGGAAGAAAACTCTTGCTGTTTTTCTAACTATACGATATGATTAAGTAATATTTTATTTCAAAGGAGAATTGGCATGAGACCTGATGTTATTACGATTTCTTCCAGGATTGATACGAAAACCTTTCGTAAGTTTGCGATCTTTGATACGATCACTCGGCAGAAGCGGTACCGTTCCCCTGTGATTTTTATGGGGATTATGTTGGTGTTTGCCTGTATCTGTTATGTTATGAACGGGCGTGTGGAGCAGGCGGTGCTGCTGGGGAATGTACTTTTGGGGATCGGCGTTATCCTTCCGGTGGTTTATTTTGGGACGTTTTATTTTTCTGTGAACTCGCAGGCCAGGAAGATGAAGCTGGAGCCGCCGAAGCATGTGTACACGGTTACCATGACCGATGCCGCGGAAGGGATCTCGATCGTAACCCCTACCGGGGAGGGCGGTACGCTGCGGGTGAAGTGGGCGAATCTTTTTATGGCTTACCGGGTGGACGGGTGTATCTACTTTTTCATCTCCCCGCGCCAGGCTTTTCTGTTCCCGGATGACCAGGCTAATGTGACCCCGGATGAGCTCTGGGAGTTTTTGAAAGAAAATATGCCGGCTGAGAAGCTTGTGGACCGGAGAAAATCCCGATGAGTAAATATTCACGATACAGTTCGGACGATATTTTACAATACAAAACAGCGCCTGTATTATATAGTTAATATAAGCAGGGTTAAATAAGGATAAATTGTCAGGAACCTCTGCGGCTTTTTAAGTTACGATACTGCAAAGTATTAAATGAAACGAAAGAGGTGGATCATGAGAATTTATAAATTACGATTTGATATGCTGATTTGTTTTTTACTGGCTGCATTGATGGTATTTGGTACAGAAAAAATTTTGCCTGTCTTTTATTCTGCGCTCTATGACAAGTATTTGGAGGCACATACAGTGGCAGATGGCGATATCGGGGGAATCGCCGGTGATGATGTTTACCGCGCACAGAACGTGGATGAACTGCTTTCCCACGATACGTTTACCGTAAAAGTTGGTCATAGCTCTGTTATGATTGCTGATACCGGGTATTTCGGGGATCATTACCTGCTTAATCTGGAACTTCCTTCTGGAGAACGGATCGCTGCCTGCATTAACAACGATGCAATGCAGAGGAATTTTGAAGACGATTTTTATATTATGCCTGTGGGAAAAGTAGTAAAAGCAGATCTGTCCGCTGATACTGAATTTCTTAGCCAGATTGAAGCCTCCCAGGAACTGAGCCGCACTGATTTTTACCTGGATATGAGCGGGAAAAGTGGTTCTAATTTTGTAAGCGCAGAAAGCTATGATGAACAATATACCATTTATATCAAAGCGGCGGTAGCTGTTATCAGCTTTTTCTTATTCCATATAATTGGATGCAAGCTGGGCCTGTTCCCTCCCTTTATCCCAAGGAGAAGGAAAAACAGGGAATGATCCCGGTCTGACATCAGACAATTTTTATCATGTATATCTGTGCCTGCCGAAAAATACCGGCAGGCATATTTTTTACAGAATACAGTTATAGAAAAGTGACCATACGGAGCGTAACAAAAGAACTCCCTTCCTCCGTCTAGATCCCCTGGCTTCCCATAGCTTCGCCGCATCGGTACATACTGCCGACCTTCATCTGCATATGGGGAAAATTGGCGCAGTTCGTCACTACAAATACGGAACTCACCGGATACCCCGCTTTCCGTATTGTATCCATATCAAATAAGAGCAGCGTTTCTCCGCATTTTACACGCTTTCCTTCTGACGCCTTCACGGTAAATCCTTTTCCATTCAGGTTCACGGTGTCGATGCCTACATGGATGATGACCTCCATTCCAGTCTCAAGCGTAAGCCCTATGGCGTGCTTTGTAGATGCCACGGCAGAGACAATGCCGTCCGCAGGGGCTGTCACCCTTCCTTCCGCCGGTTCGATCCCGCACCCTTTTCCCAGTATTCCCTGTGAAAACACCTCGTCCCTGACCTCGGAGAGAGGGATATACGTTCCTGTGACCGGCGCATAGAGCACCCCCGTCTCCCTCTGTCCGCAGCCCGGATTTTTCTTTAAAAGCTTATCTAACAGCTTCATGTTCATACCTCCTGATCTTTACTCTGCCTGTCCGGCTGTGCGGGCAGGTTGGACAGCACCAGCGCTGACAATACCATAGCGATCCCGATGACTCCCGCCGTGCTCATGGATTCATGGTAGAGAAACACCCCGGCCAGGGTCGCCACCACCGGCTCCACGGACGCGATGATCGCAGCTCTGCTGGGTCTTAGATACCGCAGGGCGAAGGTGTAGGAAACATAAGCCAAAAAGCTGGTGACCACCCCGGATGCAGCCATCCAGAACATGGCTTCCCGTGAACCCAGGCACAGCCTCACCGCCTCGCCCATATCACAGGTGAGGGCCGCCGCAGTCCCGGCGATGAGGAACGTATAAAAGACATTGGTAAACGGATGGTACTTTTTCAGGATCACACCGCTGAAAATACTGTACAGCGCATAACCAATGCCTGCCACAAGCCCGACGGCGATCCCGGCAGCGCTGACATCGATCCCCGCGGTGATCCCGGATGCCAGCGCACTGCCTGCAACACAAAATACAAGACAGATCCCTTTTCGGACTGTGAATTTCTCACCAAAAAACAGGACGGACAGGATCATGACAAAGGCCGGAGACGTATAGAGAAGGGCCACCGCCGCCGAAAGGGATATCATTGTGACTGCCATGTTATACGCCGTGTTGAATACAAAAATACTTAAGATCCCATTTGCCAGAAAATACGGAAAATCCTTCCGGCACACCTTCAGACGGTCTTTGCCCGTGGCCAGGATCAGCACCAGCATCATGGCTGCATTGATCAGGCATTTTCCAGCCGTCATCTGCATCGCATTGAATCCGAGGGAAGTCAGATGCCGCACGAATACGCCGATACATCCCCAAATGGCAGCTGACAAAAGGACCAGCAAAACAGAAAACTTTTTCATCATAATTCCCCGCCGTTTGTCCTTATGACTTTCTGATACCAGTAAAAGGAATCCTTTCTTCTCCGCTCCTTCGTCCCATTGCCCAGATCATCCTGATCGATATGGATGTAACCATACCGCTTTGACATTTCATTGCTGGAGCTGGATATCATGTCGATCGGCGCCCAGCTCAAATACCCAAAGATATCCACGCCGTCCTTTATGGCCTCCTTCATCTGCTCAATATGCTTTCGCAAAAACGCGATCCGGTAATCATCATGGATCCGTCCGTCCTCCTCCACTTGATCCATGGCGCCGAACCCGTTTTCCGCAATGAGGATGGGTTTTTCATACCGGTCCCAGTATTCGGACAGGGAGTAATACAGGCCCAGCGGATCCGCTCTCCACTCCCAGGGGGTCGGCTCAAGGTAGGGGTTTTGCAGGCCGTCAAAGGGCTTCATGGTATTCTTTTCGGCATCCAGTATTTTTGTGTAATAATAAGAGACCGCAAGATAATCCATAGTATACTCCTGAAGGAGCTTTTCATCTCCCGGAAGCATCTTCAGATCGATCCCATTTTCTTCAAAATAGCGGAGCGCATATCCCGGGTACTTCCCTCTGAACTGGACATCCGTAAAATAATACTGCATCCTGTTCTTTTTTAACGTAAATACAACATCCTCCGGTTTGCAGGATGCGGGGTAATAGATCTCGCTGGAGATCATGGTACCGATCTGGAACCCGGCATCGATTTCCTGCGCCGCTTTTTTCACCAGAGCGCAGCCGATAAATTGATTGTGCACCGCCTGGTAAACCAGCTCCTCCATCTTGTCCGGGGTGGTCTGGTCGTCATAGATTCCAAGAGAGCCGAATTTTACAACCGGTACGTAGTTGATCTGGTTGCACACGATCCAGTATTTGACCCTGCCCTTAAATCTGTTTAAGAGAATCCTTGCATAGTTTTCATAAAAATCCACCACCCTGCGGTTGGCGAATCCCCCGTACTTCAGGACCAGGCCTAAAGGAATGTCATAGTGATACATGGTGATGACCGGTTCCATTCCATTTTTGATGATCTCGTCGATCAGGTTGTCATAAAACCGCAGACCGGCTTCATTTGGCTCCGCTTCGTCTCCGTTTGGGAAGATCCTCGACCAGGATATGCTGGTCCGAAACGCCTTGAACCCCAGTTCTTTTAACAGCTTCAAATCTTCCTTATAGGTGTGGTAAAAATCGATCGCTGTACGTTTTGGGTAATACCCCTCTTTGTCCTGAATCGCCCATTTGATCTTCTCCATCGTCCCGCCGCGCTCTTTTACCTTTTTCCGGTTCATATCCGGATCATACGCATGGATGTCGGACGTGGAAAGTCCACGTCCATCCGCATCATATGCACCCTCGATCTGGCAGGCTGCCACGGCGCCTCCCCATAAAAAATCGTTGCTGATCTGATTCATCTGACATCGCTCCTAACATAGATTATAAATGTGCTTCGTTCTGGTCAAATCCAATAATAAATGCCATCAGGGCCGCCACCACGATCGATGTGGCGATTCCCGCCAGCATCGCCGGTATGGTTTCCATAAAGATCGGCATCGCCCAGATATTGGACCAGCCCATGGAATACGCCGTAGCGCCCAGCCAGGCGGATACCACGCCTCCCGCCGCGCCTCCGATCATAACCGCGATCATCGGTTTCTTCAGTTTTAAGTTCACACCGTAGATCGCCGGTTCCGACACACCGGCCACCAGGCACTGGAAGGCCACCGAGAAGGCCAGCGCCTTAAACTCCGGGTCCTTTGCCTTTAGTCCAACGCCGATCGCTGCTCCCGCTTCTGCCATGTTGTGGCACATATATGCCGGACGGAGCACCTTGTCAAAGCCTAACTCAGAAATATTTAACGCCATAAACGGAGTGATCGCATATACCATACCGGTCATGACCAGCCATGGCAGGAAGAACGCCAGCACGCCGGTCCCAAGCCACGGCACTGTATCGCCCAGCCATAAAAATCCGCTTGCTACAACAGAACCTGCATATGCGCCGATGGGGCCAAGGATCACAAACGCCAGGATTCCGGTGATTCCCACAGTCAGCATTCCGACTAACAGGTTCTTAAGCAGTCCCGGCACTACTCTGTCAAACCATTTTTCCAGATGGGCGGCTACCAGCGCGATCAACAGCGCCGGTAGCAGGGTACTCGAATACGTCACCAGCTTGACCGGGAACATAAACAGCGTGACAGCCTCGCCTGCGCCCACCATAGTCCCCCATGCCGGGGTCAGCAGCGTGGCTGCAACGATCATCGCATACACGGGCGTAGCGTTCAGCTTTTTCGCTCCGCCGTAGGCTATGATGATCGGCATAAAGTAAAACGGCGCGTCAGCGATCCAGCTTAAGATGGCATAGGTGCTTGTTGCGTCGAAACCACCGATGGTTTTGGAGAGCAGCATGACCACAACCTTTAACATACCGCCGGCGATCATGGCAGGGATCAGCGGTGTCACACAGGCTACCACATATTCCAGAACGCTTCCGGCCGCCCCGGCGATCCCTTTTTTGCGTTCCGGCTTCACTCCGTCTTCCCCAACCACTCCGACTGCCTCAAAGTTGTTCTGCTTTACAACCTCCTCATAGGTTTTGACCAGATGCTCCCCCATGATGATCTGAAGCTGTCCTCCGGCGTACACCACCCCGATCACCCCGGGAATCGCCTTGATCTTATCCTGATCGATGATGGATTTGTCTTTCACGGAAAAACGCAGCCGCGTCATACAGTGGGATACGGTCACCACATTCTCCTTCTTCACTTCTTCTACGATCCGCCCTGCGATTTCTTCGTAGTTCAACTTTGCCATGTTTTTCTTCCTCCTTATGGTTTATGAAACAAAAAGACCCCCGGTCAAAATAAGCCTGCGGTTCATTATCCCCGCGTTCTTATTTTACCGAAGGTCATGCCTGCTCCTACTAAAACAGTTACAATCCTTCTTTACAGTTACAATCCTTCTTTGCTGCAAATACGGTTAATATGCAGCATCAGATACAGTTTTTCTTCCTCAGACAACGAACAGCCCCACGCTTTTCCAATGTGTGCCGCGATCTTATCCACACAGGCTGCAATATCCGGGTATCCGTTTATCATCGTGTCATAGATCTGCAGGTTATCACTGGCAACGCTCTCGTGCCTGTGGATCCTCTGAAAGAGATATTCCATATGAGTCACGAACCTGGAATAATTAAATCCCTCCCGGTCGATAATGACCCGGAACCGGGATTCTATGATATGGGTGATATCATCCAGCATCCGCGCATCCTCTTCTAAACGGTCATTTTTCTTCCCATCACTCTCGCCTACCCGTGAATTGATCAGGTTCATGGTGATCCCCACGATCTCCTCTTTAGGGAGCTGTACCCCGAATTCTTTGCACGCCCGTTCCCAGATATACTTCCCTGACCGCCATTCATCCGGGTAGAGATGCTGGAGGTCAAAGGGCGGCAGCATCCGGATATACATATGCCTGCGCATACGTTCCAGTGCAAATGCCATATGATCTGCCAGAGTAAACACCGCATTGGGACTCAGTTCACAGGGGATCTGCGACGCAACAATATCCATCATATCCGCGCAAAAATCCATCACCTCCTTTGGCAGGTCCTGCAGGGAATCTATATAGCGGCTGTTGACCTGATAGAATGTGCGCTCTATTTCCGAAAGCGGCACTTCCCGCGGCAACGGCGCAAATCCCAGTCCGCGTCCCATTGCGATGACTTCCTGCCCATTCCCGTCACGGCACAATAACACATTGTTATTGATCTTTTTTATCCCCTTCATCTTCTCCCCCGCCCCAGACTGTACTCGTTTGATAACAAAAAACTCTCCAGTCGCCATTAAGAACACATAAACATTCTTACCTGGTCATGCCTGAAGAGTAACACCCATTATATATGACTATTTATAAAATAATCTGCTTCCAAATCATGCTCCGTTAAGATAACAATTTTGTACAAGATTATTTCATGAGGATAATATATCATACCTTATTTGAGCAGTCAATATATGAATTGCATATATTAGACTTATGGTTTTTATACACATTGCATATATTTGGGGGATTGTTATTCTTAATCTTGCATGCTATAATTTCAAAAAAGATTTGGAGGTAAGGCAGAATGGCCTTGGTGAAAGCTTTATTTTTCGATATTGATGACACGATATTTGACTATGGCAAATGCAGTAGGACTGCCCTTGAAAACATATGCCGACGTATGGGCGTACCCTTCTCCGAAGCACTGCTCGCATCCTACCGCCAATTGGATGACGTACTGTGGACAAAACAAAAGCAGGGAACGCTTACGATCCCACAGGTGATCAAAAAGCGCAGCATTGGCATGGCAGAAAAGATGGGCATACCGGATGCGGCAGAGCTGTTTATGGAACTGCTTACGGAAGAACTCGGTAATCTGACCGAACCGGTTGACGGCGCGAACGAGCTGTTGGAATATACCCATCACGCAGGATACGCCCTTTTCTGCGCCTCAAACGGAATACGGTCCATGCAGATAAAACGGCTGAAAAAGTCCGGATTCCTTGATTATTTCCAAAGGGTCTTCGTGTCAGATGAAATCGGCTATGAAAAACCCGACCCGCGTTTTTTTGAGTACTGCTTACACGAAAGCGGGTATTCTGCAAACGAAGTTCTTATGATCGGTGACAGCATGACGGCTGATATCCGCGGCGCATTAAACTGCGGGTGGAACGCCTGTTATCTGAACCGGCAGGATCTTACTCCCCCGACAGCATGTATGCAGGTCCATAGCCTTATGGAACTGAAGGGTATCTTATAAAACCACGTTCCAATTGACGGCAATGCCGCCTTTTTCATGGCAGAGCCATGCTTACATGGGCTTAAGATTCCGGTTCAGCCGGTCTACCATCCATGCAAAGCGTTTTTCACGTCCCGCATCCGTCTTGGCGTCGAGATACGCTTTTGTGTAGGTTTTCTTCACGGACTGGGACATGGACATAAAATTCGTATAGGCAGGGTCATACTCTTTCAGCAGAACCGCCAGAGAATCAATCTGCTCCCCGGTCACCGCAGGAGCCTTTGGCGCGTCCCACTGACCATTCTTCTTAGCCTCGTCGATCTTTGCCCTGCCATATTCGGTCATAATCCCCTGCTGCTCCAGCTTTTCCACAATCCCCTTGTTTTTCTCAGACCACTTGCTGTTTTCCCTGCGCATAGAAAAATACTTTTTATAGGTTTTCTCATCAATGCTCTGCATCTGACCGTCAATCCATCCAAAGCACAAAGCTTCCTCCAGCGCTTCTCCCGCCTTCATTGTTTTAGGCCCGCCCGTCTTGCCAAACAGCAGCCAGATACCGTCTGTGGACTGGCAGTTTTCACACAGCCATTTCCGAAAATCCTCCCTTGCCGAAAATTGCATTACCTTTGCCTGGTCCATGTCTGTCCTCCATCCTTTTATTTACTGATCTGACAGGGCTTTTCGCAGATCAGAAACATATCTCTTCTGCTGTTTTTTCAAAAATCCACGGACAAGCGGCCTCATCCAACCCTTCTTTGCCGTTACGTCCTCCGTAAATTCAATCTCCGTCCACCCGTCTTTTTCTTTAAAAACACCTGTCCAGTGCCCTTTCATATTGCTGTTCTCCATATCAAATTCCCATTGCCGGAAGGGTTCTAAGACTGTAGTCGTAAAAGTAGTCGCGTAACCTTCTTTTGTGTATTCCACAAACTGCCGCTCATTTAAAACTTCTGTCCTGCTTACATCACTACGCCATGTACTATGCGCAACATCTGTAATAACTTTCCAGACTGTATGGATATCACACGGAAACGTGACTTTTATATTGGAAACCGCCATATCTGCTCCCCTTTTGATTGCTTTCGATTTTTTATACTATACTCCGTCAGGAATTGTCAGTCCTTCATTTCATCAGACGATCTTTGTCTGAACTATAAAAAGTTACCCGTTTCCCTTTAGACTGTGCATAACTGATTTCGCGCCGCGTGCTCTCTCCCACATAACCGCCAACGTCTATCACGTATATACCGTCGGCCATGTCGATTTTCTGCAGATGCATCTGATCCAGCATTTGTTTGACGTGATCATCCCACGCATCCGTAACGTCACTGTGGTCAAAAAATCCTACCGATATCACGATATTTCCCGCAAGAGTCAGTCTTTTCTGGATTTCCGAAAATTTTTCCTTAAAAATCAAACAGCACAACCACGCCATGGGCAAGTGAAAACTCGGCTGCCTGCCACAGAATTGAAAACGCAAATTTTGCCAACGATTCCGTTTCATAGACCTTATGTACGGCAGTTTTTTTATATCCTGTCTCCCGCCCATATACTGCATCAACCGGATATCCTTCCGTCTGGCTCCAGGAAATGATCGTATCCCGGTCCGCATTCCACTCAAACTCATTATACCGTTTAAGCTCTGCCAGGAGCAGGGAACTTGTCGCCAGGGGGCTTTCCTCCGAATTAGGCAAAACATAATCGAATATAATATTCTTCCTAATGGGAAGCCACCAGCCGTTTCCATCAAACAGCGTCAGCTTAAAATCCCTGGTTTCAAGAAACTCTTTAACAACCGGATGTTCATAAACATCAAAATTCTTGTCCACCGTAGCAGGTACTTCTTTATCGCTATATTTTGCCGCAATATAAACCAATAATGCATTGAGAGCATCCCAGTCAGGCTTGTCCGTATAATACGGTGTAACATCATAATCTTCATTCCATAATAGCTCCGGATCCAAGTCAAGACCTTTGATAATACTGTCCTGCCATTGTGTCACTACACCCTTTATCTCATCCACAGAAAGTTCATCATCCGCATCCTCCTGAGGTCTAATCGTCTGGAAATTCAGACCATTCGCCTCAGCAAACTGCTGGGCAACTGTTTTCCAGTTATGTGAATAATACCTCGTCAATGTTCCGGCGTATAGATCAAGCCCCATATCCCCATCCTCCTGCTGAATAAAAATCCTTTCATAGTTCACACTGCTGCCGCCAACCCATTTAAAAAATAATACCAACTATCAAAAACAAAACCTCATATTTGATCACGATATTCCCTCCACCCTAAACGGATAAATATCATCCTCACGATTTGATTTTCTCATCCGCAGGCTTGTACGCAAATAAACTTGATTATCTACCATGCTTACAGCGATCCAACAAGGATAATACCCCTCCCAAAAAGTAAACAGGCCCACTGCTTCTTCAAATGACAACACTCTTTTTCGAGGTAATATTTGCAGTTTCATTATTTCATCATAAGTTTGGGCAGTCCATTTTCCCTTTTCAAAAACAGGTTCTACCACAATCCTTATAGCTTCATAATCCCCAACGCCAATTTTCTCTAAAGCCCGTATGAAATGTTGTGTGAAATCACGATTGTTCAATTAAACTTCCTTTCCTGCTACCCATAAAAATCAACATTTCAACAAATCATTATACACTTCCAAAACCTCCGCATAACCAGTAATGCGGGAACCCTCCTGAAATCGAATCACCATCCCTTTTTTTAACGAATGAAGATAAATTTCCAGTAGAACAAAAGTGATCGTTCCCTCTACCGTCTCACCCTCCCGCACGCAACTCCCTCCGCGCCGCATCCCGCAGCGGCTGCCAGAGCACAGTCCGGGAAGGGGCGCCGGGGGCTGGGCTGCGGAGGTGGAATCGCATCTTGCGGAGGTGTTGGAAACACTTAGGTCCTGGCGGTGGAGAAAGCGGGGACGCAGTCTGACGCACAACGTCAGGCTGCGAAGGGACGGGAGAGGCGAATTCATCAAGAATTCGGTTCGACTGTCCCTGGTGCCCCGATTTCTCCGCCGCCAGGACCTTAGAGTTTCCCACCGACGACAAACAGCGATCCCCCCCCCGCAGACCAGCCCCCGGCGCCCCTTCCCGGACGTCCCCCCTAAAACACCCCCGCGGCCATGCCAGCCATTTTACAAGGACAATCCTCCGCGTGCCCGCGCTCTCCTGTCTCTGATCGACTGGATCACCGGCACCAGAAAGATCGCCACAATACCCCCTGCAAACCCATTATTATACAGGTTCATCCCCCCGTACACGATCCCCACATTGAGGGCCACCGAGGAATGCAAAAATCCTGCAATCACCCCCGCGATCACTCCAAACTCACCTGCGATCGGTGCCAGGGTCGTAGACAGAAGAAGCGCCAGTGTCACCGCCGGATCCGTGATCGACCAATTCTTAAACAGGCTGGCGAACAGGACTCCAAACATGACCGGCAGGATATTCCTCAAATGCTTGCCCGTGGCGCTGAACCCCACCACCGTAAAGATGCTCCCGATCGTCGGTCCATTTAAATGCGCGCCGGTCAGCACCACGATCCACATGACCGCCAGGCCGTTCACGCCCATATTGATCAGAGTCGGAGCGCCGCCTTCGGCTTTATAATAGTCCGTACCGCCAAGGCCGTAAGACTTAATGATATTTTTATATCCCTTCCATGCTGTCCGGTCTGTAAGCAGGCTGTACAGGATCATCCCGCCAAACAGTACCGACAGAAGAATGATGAACATGGTATTGCTCTCCGTAGACCATATAAGCCTGGACTCCACCGTATGTCCAAACGAACGGAATACTGACACGACCACCGTCGCAATGATCCCGCCTGCAAATCCCACATTATAAAGAGAATATCCTTTGTGGGCAAAATGCACATGGGTAGCTAAGGGCGGCAGTACGAACCCGATCGTAATCCCGGTAAATGCACACAGGGCCATCCGCGCCAACAGCGGCATCTCCCCGATCAGCATTACCTGGGTAATGATCGGCGACAGGCTTGTCCCGTAAAACCCAATATAGATATACCTGGATACAGAAGTCTTATGATATCTGGCATAGAGGAAAACACCCAGCAGGATCAGCCAGATGTTTAACACATTTTTTCCAAACAATGAGAAACCAAACATCAGGAAGCTGGAGGTAATGGTATGCCCATCCAGATCCATCCCCAGCCCATACACGATCCCAATGCTCAGCAGCGTCAGAATACCAGCATTGATAAAGGAGGCCCCTACGCCTCCGATCACAAAATAATCCGTGATCAGAAAGTCCGGCTCCCGTACAATGGCAACCAGCCCTCTCCATATCTCATCCACCGGCTGCAAAAAAAATCCCACAACAATAAAGTAGATCGGAACCAGAGCCAGAAGCAGAAACCGCCCGTTTCTGGTCAGAGGTCTATTTATCTTCATATAACACAGCCTTTCCCTAGCCCATCAGCGCCGTCACCGTAAAATATGCCAGCACGATCACACCCAGCACGATCCGGTAATAGCCGAACAGCTTAAAGTCATTTTTCTTGATATAACCCATCAGGAATTTGATCGAGTACACCGATACCACAAACGCGATCAGCATTCCGGTGATCAGATAAAAAATCTCAATCCCCTTAAAATGAAACCCGAATTTCACCAGCTTTAAAAGGCTTGCGCCAAACATCACCGGTATCCCTAAAAAAAACGAAAATTCCGCAGCTGCCCCGCGGGAACATCCCAAGATCATCGCTCCCAGTATGGTTGAACCGGAACGGGATGTTCCCGGCACAAGGGAAAGCACCTGGAACAGGCCGATATAGAGCGCCGTCTGATAAGAGATCTGTGACGTCCGCTGGATCGGAAATTCCGTATACTGGTTCCTGTTTTCCAGCAGGATAAACAGGATACCGTAAACGATCAGTGTAGTCGCCACCACGTATCCATTGTACAGATGGGCGTCCATCCAGTCATCCAGCAAAAGCCCGAATACAGCCGCCGGCACACAGGCCACCACGATCTTCACCCACAGCAGGACCGTCCCTCTCTTCTGCCCGGCAGTCTTGCCGGGATCAAACGGATTCAGCTTCCGAAAATACAAAACGACCACAGCCAGGATCGCCCCAAGCTGGATCACCACCCGGAACATGGACATGAATTCTGCCGTAACATTTAAATGGATGATCTCATCCACCAGGATCATATGCCCGGTACTGCTGATGGGGAGCCATTCCGTAAAACCTTCAACGATCCCCAGCACTATAACCTTTAAAAACTCTATAAAATCCATAGTCTCATTACGCTCCTATCTATTCTCTATCTGCCAGTCAATGGGCGTCAGACCGTTTGCCTCTAAAAAAGCATTGGTCTGGCTAAACGGCCTGCTTCCGAAAAAACCCCGGTACGCGGACAGCGGACTGGGATGAGGCGCCTCCAGGATCAGGTGCTTCGGATTGTTCAGCATGGTCTTTTTAAGCTGCGCCGGACGCCCCCAGAGGATAAAGACCATGGGGCGGTCCTGTTCATTGAGTATCCTGATCGCGGCATCCGTAAACTCCTCCCATCCGATCCCACGATGAGAATTGGCCGCATGGGCGCGGACAGTCAGCACCGTATTGAGGAGCATGACCCCCTGCCTTGCCCATTTTTCCAGATATCCATTATTGGGTATATAACACCCCAGATCGTCATGAAGCTCCTGATAAATGTTCACCAGAGACGGTGGGATCTCCACATCCGGCTTCACGGAAAAACACAGCCCATGGGCCTGCCCCACGTTATGGTAAGGGTCCTGCCCCAAAATGACCACCTTAACCTGGGAAAGAGGTGTAAATTCAAACGCGTTGAAAATATCATTGGCGTCAGGAAACACCTGGCGCGTGCTGTATTCCTGCTTAATGGTCTCATAAAGCTTCTTGTAATATGGTTTCTTAAACTCGGCGCTAAGAGGCGCCAGCCAGTCATTTGCAATGGCTCCCATCTGTCATTTGTCCTCCGTATTCTCACACTGCCGTGCAAAACGGCCCTGCGTCTTTTTCCTGCAGCTTTTGCGGGCTTCCTTTGAGATCCTGCCTGCATCCTGCACACTTACAGCCGCACAGCGATCCCACGCCCCTTAAGATAACGCTTCAGGTCCCGGATCTCCAGCTCTTTATAATGGAACAGAGAAGCCGCCAGCGCCGCATCCGCCTTTCCCACTGTCAGGGCGTCATAGAAATGTTCCATGGTCCCCGCGCCGCCGGAAGCGATCACCGGAACCGATACGCTGTCCGCAATGAGAGCCGTCAGCTCATTGTCATATCCGGCCTTCGTCCCGTCACAGTCCATGCTGGTCAGCAATATCTCCCCCGCCCCCAGCGCATCCGCCTTCATGGCCCACTCCACCGCGTCCAGTCCAGTGTCGATCCGGCCGCCATTCTTAAACACATTCCAGCCGGAACCATCCTGCCGCCTTCTGGCGTCAATGGCTATCACCACGCACTGCCTGCCGAACTTCTCCGCCGCGTTTGAGATCAGCTCCGGCGTATTGATGGCTGAGGAGTTGATGGATATCTTGTCGGCGCCTTCCCGCAACAGCCTGCGGAAATCCTCCACCGTGCGGATGCCCCCGCCCACCGTAAACGGGATAAACACCTTCTCCGCCACCCGTCGTACCATATCCACCACAGTCTCCCTCGCATCGGAGGAGGCTGTAATATCCAGAAACACCAGCTCATCCGCCCCTGCCTTGTCGTAGGCTTCGGCAATCTCCACCGGATCCCCCGCATCCCGCAGGTTCACAAAATTGACGCCCTTTACCACCCGCCCGTTGTGGACATCCAGGCAGGGAATGATCCTTTTCGTAAACATATGCTGCTCCTTACTGCCTTATCCGTCACAGGCTGATGAAATTTTTTAAGATCAAAAGTCCGGCTTCACTGCTCTTTTCCGGATGGAACTGACAGGCAAACAGGTTCCCGGCTTCTACCGCCGCATGGATGTGGGCGCCGTACTCGGTGGTTGCCGCCACGACATCCTCATCCTCCGCCTTCAGATAATAGGAATGTACAAAATACACGTAAGCCCCGTCATCGATCCCCGCAAACAACCTGGTCCCGGGGCGGATAGACAGGGAATTCCAGCCCATGTGCGGGATCTTCTGCCCTTCACAGTCCGGGAGCTTTAAGATCTCTCCCTTTAAAAGCCCAAGACCTTTCACGCCGTCACACTCATCGCTGCGCTCAAACATAAGCTGCAGTCCCAGGCAGATCCCAAGAAACGGTGTCTGGTTCTCTGCTACCTGATGGATCACATCCACCAGGCCGTATTTCTCCAAACGGCCCATGGCATCCCCAAAGGAACCGACCCCCGGCAGGATCACCTTGTCCGCTGCCAGGATCGTGTCCCGGTCCCTGGTGATCACCGGCTGCTCCCCCAATGCCGCCAATGCCTTCTCCACACTCTTTAGATTTCCTGCATCATAATCGATTATCGCTATCATTGGTCTCCTCCAAAAAATCGTGGATTGCTGATCTGATCCCGTTTTATTTCAACAGTTTATCACAAGATTGTAGATTTCTCAATGGGGGATGCGCGAATTATGCCTTTTCCCGCGCATTCCTGTCCTTTATGGCCCGATCCCGTGTTCTCTCTATGGCTTGATCCCGTACTCGCGGTATAAAACCGCGCGGTATTCCCGGTCTTTGATCGCCCTCTCTAAATCATCCATTCTGGACTCCCGAATCAACCGCTCCGTCAAAGCTGCAAAACATTCCTCCCCTTCTGCCTTCCCGGCCACCACCCCGTCTGCAAATATCATCTGTCCAATCTGTGTCATCCTCATCTCCTCCTTTATGCGATTCCGATAGCCTTCATCAATCACCTTGTCAGAGAATGTCAGTATCCCCGCAAGGGCCCGCAGTGTCTGATCCCGCTCCGGAATCCGCCGCGCAAGCTCTACGGCTCTTTCGATCATAACCTGCTTCTCCTGGATCCCTTTTACTGTAAGCGGCAGGATCATAAGCTGCATCAGATCTTCCTCGCCAAGCCGCTCCCCCAAACAGGTCTTCTCGTCCAGTTTGCGATAAATACACTCTGTATCCTGATGGATCAGATATGCTGATTCTCTTTGTTTTGATATGCAATATCACTCATACGTTTTCTCCTTTTATTATACTTGATATTCCTTCATAATTGCAATACTACATTACAAGTGCATCCCTCCCTGTCTTTTCCTATCTCCGTTCATATACCTGTTAGTTTTGAAATTTCCCGCAAATCTGCGGTATTGATAAATATAGAATTTATCAGAACCCTGCCGGATGGAATCTCCAGCGAAGATTGTGTTTAGTATATTATTTTTTTAATTCACTAACAATCGTTTTTTACTTTTGCATCCCGGCCCTGTATCCCGGCCTGATGGCTCAATAGCTGTCAGCAAGCCGGGAAGTCCATATGTCAAAGTATTTTATCTTCTGCCGCTTTCTGGGCACAGCTTTTCCACCCACTTCACGGAATTCTCCCCGATCCCAACGGCCCGTCCCGACAGTTCCCGGGTGATCTGGGGGAATTTCTCATTGACCCGGTACATAAATGATCTCTGGTTAAAGAATGCAGTCTTCTCAAAGGGAAACCGGATAACGCCCGGATTCGCAAAACCAACGCCCAGCTCCAGGATCACCAGCTCCTTTCCCAGGGTATCCGTCAGCCATCTGGTGTAGCGGTTCCACTGGGGCAGATAGCCTTCCTCGATATAAACATCCGCTTCCATGGTGTTCCCGGTCAGAGACGCTCCGCAGTGAGGACAGATATCCTCCGGGATCTCTCCCGGCTCCCAGATGTCCTTCGTGCAAGCCGCCGAACACTGCCGCCAGGTCTCATTGCCGCAGGGGGCCACGATACGCTGCCACCGGGTATCCCCCGGCTTCTGCGGAACAGGAAATATCTTATCCATCAGGGCCAGGGTCTTTTCATCCGCAGATGGACATGAGGCCTCTTCTTCCGCTCTCCGGTCTGCATCCACCGCCATTTCCGTCCGGCTTCCCAGCGATGACTCATAGATCAGCGCGTCCGTCGCCATGGTGACAATGAAATAATCCTTATCCTTTATCAGTTTGTAAAGAACCTCGTATGCTGAAAGGAGCTGCTGCCTACCGGAAACGCCGTCCCTTAACCCTTTTGCTTTCCACTCCGCGCCCAGCCCTACGAGCACCTTCTGGCAGGATGCCAGCCTTTCTATTATATCCGTATCGATATCCATGCCCTTCTGCTCCACCGTCTTATCCTCCCAGTCTTTTCTTCTGTCATTCGTATTTTAATACAGCCGTATGGGGCTCGGTCTCCTTTGTAAGCTCCAGCCCATTGCCCGGATATTCCACCACCAGGTCGCACTGGTCCGTGAACGCGTCCAGCGTCCCCAGCACGTCATAGCCAAAGGTTTCGCTGCGGTAATGCATGGGGATCACCACCCTGGGTTTGATCCGCTCTACAAGCGCTTTGGCCTGATTCGCATCGATGGTATAAAATCCTCCCACCGGAATCATAACCGCGTCCAGCCCTTCAAGCTGCGCCGCCTGATCCTCGTTAAGCCCGCATCCCAAGTCACCCAGATGGGCAACCTTTAAGCAGCCGTCATCCAGGATACGGATCGTGTTGCTCCCCCGCAGCTCCCCATGATGGTCATCATGAAATGCGGCAATCTCTGTGACCTGAAACGGCAACGGCCCATGATCCGTCAGTTCAATGCCCGCCCGGAAATTGTGGTCACCGTGTTCATGGCTGCACAGTACCAGATCCGCCGTCTCCCGGAGCGGCTTAAAC
Organism: Clostridium sp. AN503; assembly: GCF_040719375.1. Lineage (NCBI taxonomy): Bacteria > Bacillati > Bacillota > Clostridia > Eubacteriales > Clostridiaceae > Clostridium > Clostridium sp. AN503. The sequence continues at coordinate 3,001,969 of NZ_JBFDTP010000002.1, forward strand.
CCAGGCACCCTTCCATCCTCATATGGGTCAAAGATCACTGCATACCCCTGGAATTCTACCTTAAAACAGGAATGTCCCAGCCAGGTTATCCTCATACTTCCTCGATCCGCCATTCTGCGCCCTCCTTTACGTTAAAACCCGTCTTCGTTTTGTCATATTTATAGTTTACTGTCGGGGAATTGCCTTGTCAACCGCCAATGAAAAAGCTGCCGCAAATCCAATGAAATCCATCTGTATATCGACAGACCGTATTGGATTTACGGCAGCTATTCTGTTATTTTATAATCTGAACATCAGTCCTGTACACCAACTCTGCACATCATATGGATCTGCCGCACCCTGGCAGCTTATATGTTTCTTACATCAGAGACTTATAAAGTCCAATGATATCCTCAAGCCCCGCATCCTTCGGGTTGCCCGGAGCGCAGGCGTCCGCCACTGCAGACTCTGCCAGGAACTGGATATCCTCCTCTTTTACAATCGCCTTTAAGTCCGCCGGGATGCCCACATCCTGGGAAAGCTGCTTCACCGCGTCCACAGCCGCCTTGCGGTACTCCTCCTGGCTCATGTCATCGACGCCTTCCACGCCCATGGCCTTTGCGATGTATTTGAACTTGTCACCGGTGGCGTCCGCATTGTAAGCCATGACCGTCGGCAGCAGGATCGCATTGGCTACGCCATGAGGGGTATCATAGACTGCCCCCAGCGCATGGGCCATGGAATGCACGATACCCAGTCCGCAGTTGGAAAATCCCATACCGGTCAGATACTGTCCAAGCGCCATGCCTTCCCGTCCCTCGGGAGTGTTATCCACCGCCCCGCGCAGGGATTTGGCAATGACTTCGATGGCCTTTAAGTTGAACATGTCGGTCATCTCCCAGGCGCCTTTGGTGGTGTAACCCTCGATGGCGTGGGTCAGGGCGTCCATACCGGTAGATGCGGTCAGGCCCTTCGGCATGGAGGCCATCATCTCCGGGTCCACAAATGCCACAACTGGGATATCGTGGGTGTCCACGCAGACGAACTTCCGCTTCTTCTCCACATCGGTGATCACGTAGTTGATGGTAACCTCCGCTGCGGTGCCTGCGGTGGTCGGTACGGCCAGGATCGGCACGCACGGGTTCTTCGTCGGGGCAACGCCCTCTAAGCTTCTTACATCGGCAAACTCCGGATTGGTGATGATGATACCGATGGCCTTTGCAGTATCCATGGATGAGCCGCCGCCGATGGCAATGATATAATCCGCACCGGATGCCTTAAATGCGTCTACGCCGGTCTGCACATTCTCGATGGTCGGGTTCGGCTTGATATCGGAGTACAGCTCGTAAGCTTTCCCTGCCCCATCCAGTATATCCGTTACTTTCTTCGTCACCTGGAACTTCACCAGATCCGGGTCGGAGCAGACAAAAGCCTTTTTAAAGCCCCTTTTTTCCACCTCTGCCACAATCTCCTGGATGGCGCCTGCGCCGTGATAGGAAGTCTCGTTCAATACGATTCTGTTTGCCATGATCTTACTCTCCTTTTTGCATTTTGCTGGAGGACTGTCCTGCGGTCCCCCGTCTTTTTGCTTCTGACATGATTTTAACAATCCCTATGCAAAAAAGAAAGTGACAAACGGTTCCATCTGTCACTTTCCTTTTATTTTTGGTTAAATATACCAGTGCGTTTTGTGCAGTTTACCGATTCCTCCAGACCGTCCGCCTGCTTTAGTCAGGAACATCATTCACAGTCCTGCCCCTATACCAGCCCCAGTTCTGAAAACACCGCTTCCAGCTTCGGAGGCATGGCATCCACCAGCTTGCGGGACATATCCGCAGGCGAATCCTTCATGCCTCCCAGCACCCATTTTTCCGTCATATACACGGAACCGCGGCAATACATCTCCAACAGGAATTCCAGTTCCTCACCCAGAGGCCGGCTCCGTCTGCGGGCGATCAAATTTTTATAAAACTGGAGGATCAGCTCAAAATCATGCTCCTTCACGGAATTATGATCATCGGACCGGAATGCCTCCGTAAAAAATGCCTTTTCATTTAAAATAAACTCGAACTTCTGGGTCAGGCTCTCCCCCACCGTATTGCCCATACCGATCTGTTCAAAGGACTGAAGCACCAGCTTGTCAAAATACCAGTTGATCAGGTCGTATTTGTCCTTAAAGTTCCGGTAAAAGGTCTGTCTGGTCATCCCGCAGCCTTCCACGATATCCTTCACTGTGATCTTGTCCACCGGCGTAGTCTTCATACACTCCCGGATGGAAGCAGCCAGTTTGTATTTTGTCTTATCCGCCATATGTATTCCCCATTTTCCTGAAACGGTCCGTCATTGCCGCCGTTTGTATCCATTATAAAGAAAATGCAGGAGAAATACAACCGGCAGCCGCATCATTTTCCGGCGGCCTTCATCTGTACCGGCAGCCGGAACGCCTCGTACCATGCATATTCGGGACTTTCAAACCGCAGCTTCAGTTCCTGATCCCCCTCTTTATAATAGGCGTGGATCTCGGCCAGTCTTCCGCTCCGATAAGAACCTTTCGCCCACCGGTCATAATTTGGATTGTCCGGATGTTCTTCTTCCTGGACAATCCGCACATATTGAAGTACTTTATCCGTACCTTCCTTCCGGGTCACCATAACCCCCAGGCTCACGCAGGGGCGGAATTCCTCTTTTCCATCTTCCCCTCCGTTTCCAAAGCTCCTTGGCTCCTCCTCTTTTTCGGCTGAGATAATGGTAATGGCACAATCTTCAAGTTCCGCTGTCAGATCCAGCTCTGTCCATGTTTCGGGGATCGGGACCGTCAGCCATTCGGACTGCTCCAATTCTGCTCTGCGCAGAAAGCTGCCCCGCTGCTTTCCAGATAGAACTCCCCCGCCTGAAACTGCTCGGGGATCTCATAGTAAAATGTGGTCCTTGCCCGCCCCTCCATTCTGCTCAAAAACTCCCGGGGCGATCCATAACCGCTCCGGTTGGCCTGAAACCGGAGTTGCTTTCCTTTCCCGGTCCTGCCATCGGCCTCGCACTTGAGTCCGGAAACTTCAGGCGTCACCCCTGCGGTTCCGTCGGACCAGGTATATGTCGTCACCGCCAGGCCGTCTTCGGTCCACTCTCCCATAGCCATAAGTCCGATCCCGTCTTTGATCACCATCCCCGGAATATGCTCTGCGTCCGGGTAAGACGGCGCCTGTTCAAACTCGATGGAAAAACTTTCTTCAAAGCCGGGGATATTTATCTGGTAGCTTCCCTCCGGCCCGTCGGTTTCCAGCTTCATGTCCTCCGTGTAAAATGCAAAGTTGTGGGTCACGGATCCATACGTCAGATAGCTTTTATAATTCCGTGAGCTCCAAATCTCTTTTCCTGAGAAACTGCCGCCGGGGATCCCTGCACCGGTTATGGTATACAGGGCATTTCCCTCACTGTCCTCACTCCCGCTCCTGTATCCTGCTTTTACCTCGAAAGCTGCTGCGCCCATAAATCCCCTGTTCCTTATCGATCGGAAAATAATCAGGCCCCCAGCTTTCCCCCATGCGCTTTATCTGCATTCCCTGGTCTTCGTCCTCAACCTCCAGCTTCTCAGCCTCTTCCCTGGAGATCTCTGTGACAGAACGATCCTCCACCATCACTAAGAGCCGGAAAAGTCCGTCCTGATATATGGAAGACAGAAGCCAGGCTTTCGCGCCGTCCGTCTCGATCGGCTCTGGTTCTTTTTTCATGACATAAACCTGCGGCTGGCCCGCAGAGAAAATCCCATACCCTGCCGCCAGCTGGACGCCATCCACGATCGCAGGCTGAGTTTCCTCCTGCCGGGCTGCCTCTCCTCCGGGCCTTACCTGCTGTTTCTCCTGCACACCCTCAGCGCCGGTTGTCTCTGCCCCGTTTTCTGCCCCGCAGGACGCCAGGCACAGGGCTGCAGCCAGACTCAAACCTCCTGCCAGAATGCGTTTTCCGATACCGGTTCTGCCGTCAGTCCTCTTTTTCCTCATATACAGCACCTCCAGTGCGTATGCCGGTCAATACAGTTACCGTTTTGCCAGATGTCTTAAATCCAGCTCGATTCCCTGGATCAGATCCCGCGGAAGCTGATCCGCCGTTTCCTCCAGAGCCTGGCGAATCAACGTCTCCTCCGTCCGTCCAAGAACCGCATAAGGATTTCGCTTATCCACCCTTTTGTGGATCATTTCACGCAGTTCCAGATCTTCCGTCTGGTAGAGCCTCAGCAAAAACGGAAGCCTCTTCCAGGAATCCTCCATCAGTAAAAGCTTGATCAGATACGTGCGGATCACCGGATCCGGGCATGCCAGACAGGCTTCATACAGAATGCCCGCTCCGTACCGTATTCTCCAGGTTTTTATATTTCTGTAAGCTCTCGCTGCCACAGAAGGTCTCCTGTCAAATAAATAGCTCCAGTACAGATCCTCCATCCTGTCTCCACAGAGCTTTCCGACCGCAGTCATCGCGGCCGCGGCAAGTGGTTCCTTTTCCCCTTCCAGAAACGCCGTGATGAGGTCTGCATCGGACTCTGTCCCCCACTCACCGATGCCAAGGATGACCGACGCCGTCGGCTTTTTCTCCAGCTGCTCTACATAAAAATCATGGATCTGCATCCCGGTATGGCGGCACAGGATCATAGCGGCATAGCTGCGGATCTTTCCAGATCGGTCAAGCAGCATCTGTTCCAGTCCAGGCCAGGCATCCTTCGTCTTCTGATATCGGTATTCCATCGCGCACAGTTTCACAGAAACGCTCTTATCCCCAAGATACTGTTCCAGTTCCGGTATGCCAGGAGCATAATTATTCAAAATCCCCCGGATCAAAAGCTTCTTTCCATAGCCGTCCTTTTCCTGTCTCAAAAGCCGGTCCATCTGATCCTTCAGCAAAACAGGCTCTGTGCTTACCATTCTGTATACAGCGTTTTTCACTGCTGTCTCACAGGTCCTGACCTCATCGAGATCTATATCCTTTGCCTTTTTTAACAGATTCAGCCGGATCAGCTCCTCCAGCTCCCTGACCGCCGCCGCGGACCGTCTACGGGAATATTTCACCCGCTCCATACACACAATGGCCCGGAACAGCTCCGGAATACTGCAATACTCCATCTGCTGCTTCATCAGACAGGCCGCCTTCTCCCGAATTGGCTGGACCCAGTCATTTAACCGCAATACAAGGTAGGGCAGTGCGTCAGCCTGTCCTGCCAGCCGTTCCAAACACCTCTGCCGAAAATATCCATCGGGATGAAAGGTACCGAATTTCAACACAGCCGCATATTGTCTGCCGCTTAAAAACGAAAAACGCTCCCCTGAAATGTCAACTTGCTTCCAATCACAGGAACGGTTCTGGCCATCGTAAGTCCAACTCATCTGGCGGAACTGTTTTTCCAGTTCCAGCATTTTCCCTACATTGATGGAATCCAGCAGATCTGCAAGGCATTGTGCCGTCTGTATCTGGCAATCATTTCCCCCATCCATGGCAAATACATTATAAACATCATATAAACACCATAGCTTACCGCTGCGAAGCTCCGGAAGTTCCGTGGAATGGATAAAACGCAGATAATCCTGGTTCCGCTGCGTATTTTCCTGCTCAGCCTCTTTCATTTTCCCTTCTTTCATCCAGAAACGGTTGTTCCATATTTTCATAAGATCATCCCCATCTCACCTGTTGCCACATCTGATAATTCCAGTATATCACAGCTTTTTCAGGGCTTCCACAGATTCCGTGACAAATCCGGAAAATCATGGTACCATATTACCCAGAGCTGTTTGCTGTATTTGCGGCACAATGTATTTATTTTATTGATTAAGGAGAATACCACCTATGCCAACTGCATCCGTAATACTGAAAAAAGGCGAAGGCCGCACCGTCAAAGCGGGCGGGGCCTGGATCTATGATAATGAGATTGATAAGATTGAGGGGGAATTTGAAAACGGCGGCATGGTCTATGTAAAGGACTTTGACGGATACTCCATGGGACAGGGCTTTATCAACACCCGTTCCAAGATCACCGTGCGCATGATGACGCGGAAAAAGGACGCCGTCGTGGATGATGCTTTCATAGAGATGCGGGTCCGCAATGCCTGGGAATACCGCAAAGCCACTGTGGATACCGGCAGCTGCCGCCTGATCTTTGGCGAGGCGGACTTCCTTCCCGGGATCGTCATTGACAAATTTTCCGATGTCCTGGTGGTAGAGTCCCTGGCGCTCGGCATCGACCGATGGAAACCGGTCATTCTTGAGAAAGTGAAAATGGTACTGGCTGAGGACGGTATCATCATCCGCGGCATCTATGAGCGCAGCGACGCCAAGGTGCGCCTCCAGGAGGGCATGGAGCGTTTCAAAGGTTTTATCGGGGAAACGTTTGACACCAAAGTGGAGATTGTGGAAAATGGAGTCCACTACATGGTAGACGTGGAAGACGGACAGAAAACAGGATTTTTCCTGGATCAGAAGTACAACCGGCTTGCCATCCAGCGGCTGTGCAAAGACAAAAAGGTGCTGGACTACTTCACCCACACCGGTTCCTTTGCCTTAAACGCGGGAATCGCCGGCGCGTCCTCCGTCCTTGGGGTGGACGCCTCAGAGTTGGGCGTCGCCCAGGCAAGGGAAAATGCCGCGCTCAACGGTCTGTCCGACCGGGTAGAGTTTTTATGTGCCGATGTATTTGACCTGCTTCCGGAGCTGGAAAAAAAGGGCGAGAAATTCGATGTGGTCATCCTGGACCCACCTGCCTTCACCAAGTCCCGCAGTTCCATCAAGAACGCGGTAAAAGGCTACCGGGAGATCAATCTCCGGGGGATGAAGTTAGTGAAGGACGGCGGATATCTGGCTACCTGCTCCTGTTCCCATTTCATGGATCCGGAGCTGTTTACAAAGACCATCCGCGAGGCCGCAAACAATGTCCACAAGCGCCTGCGCCAGGTGGAATACCGGACCCAGGCAGCTGACCATCCCATCCTTTGGTCAGGCGATCAGTCGTCCTATTATTTGAAATTTTACATTTTCCAGGTTTGTGATGAGAAATAGGCTTCCTTTCTCCATTATGGAAAAAGAAAGCCTGTCCCATTAGTCTTTATCATTTGTCACATTCCCATTCCCACTGACCGGAATCGCCTCTCCCAGATAGGTAGGTTCCGGTTTTATCATGCAGTAAAACAGGTCTTTGTTCCTCGCCAGCACTTCGCGCAGATCCCGCCTGGTCTGACCGCCGTAGCGAACCTTCTTCGCCGGGACTCCCCATGTGTCAATCCCCAGAGAATTCCCGTCATATACCGCCCGGTAGAGATGGTACTGCTGCGTCACCACGATCATGGACTGTACCTGAAATATCTCTTTCGCACGGTATGCACTTTCATAGGTGGAAAATCCCGCATGGTCCATAAAAATATCTTCTGAAGGAATCCCCTGTGCCATGGCATATTCTTTCATCTTGTTCACTTCATCATACTGCACACGCCCATGGTCACCGCTCATCAAAAGCTTGGGCGCCATGCCCTGCTTATACAGCGCGACTGCCTCATCCAGCCGGTCTTTCAACATCTGGGTCGGCTCCCCGTCCGGGCGGAGACCGCAGCCGAGCACAAGGATACAGTCCCCGGCCATCTTCTGGTCAGACAAGGCTGTCCAGTCATCCCATATTTTTTTCTCTGCGACGCTTTTTAGATGCCAGTTCCCGGCAATCATCCCTGCAGACAGGGCTATGCCAAGAAAAATCAGGAGACCGATCCCCTTTTTCAATATGCCAACTAATCTCTTTCTTTTCATCCTGTCACCGTATACTCAAACATTTCATAGTGAAGCTTCGTGCCCTCATCAATCTCCTCCGGAAGCAGCGCCCGGGCCACCAGCTTCGGCTCCCCGTCCGGCTCGTCCAGCCGCACAAGCCGTGCATAATCTCCGTCTATCTGCGCCACTACATAGTCGTAAGAACCCATCCTGCTCCTCCCTCTTACCGAAAACTTGAATACAGCTTTCCAGCCTGCAGCGTATGGCCCTTCGCCGCCGCCATCTCGCTGACAGTCACCATCTGAAAGCCCCTTCTGTGAAGCTCCGGAATGATCCTTAAAGCGGCGTCTCCACTCTGGCTGTACAGCTCGTGCATCAGTACGATATCTCCATCCTTCACATGATCCAGCACGGCCGCCACGGTCTTATCCGCATTCTTGGTCTTCCAGTCTAATGTGTCGATATTCCACTGGATCATCGGCATATGGGTATTAGCCACCACCGTGGAATTGTAATTGCCTCCGGGCAGGCGCATGATCGTTGGCCTCACGCCGCAGGCCGCTTCGATCGCATCGTTGCATTTTGTCACCTGGGCCTGGATCTCTGCCGCTCCCAGCTTCTGAAGGTATTTGTGGTTCATGGTATGGTTCGCCACCTCATGGCCTTCCCGTACCATCCGCTGGACCTCTGTCTTCCGGGACGCCACCCGGTCGCCCACCATAAAGAAGGTGGCCCGTCCGCCGTACTGTGCCAGACAGTCCATGATCCGGTTGCCCACCGACGGCTGGGGGCCATCGTCAAAGGTCAGCGCCACCATCGGCTTTGATGGGTCGATGGCCCGGCCGCCGGACTGCTGGGCCGCTGCTTCCGCCGCCTGCTGCTGGGCCGCTGCTTCCGCTGCTGCCTGCTGGGCCGCCGCTTCCGCTGCTGCCTGCTGCGCCTCCGCTTCCGCCGCCGCCTGCTGCTGAGCCGCCGCGTCTGCCGCTGCCTGCTGCTGGGCCGCCGCGTCTGCTGCTCCGCCTACAGTAATAACACTTGACAGATGGGTCCCCTCATCTCCAGGCGGCACCTGACCGCTGCTGTGTGCCGGGGACTGTGGGGCTTCCGAGTACCCGCCTGGCGCCGCCGAACCTCCCGGTGCTGAAGGCGCACTTCCTGGGGCTGCCAGACCACCCGGAGACGCCGAAGATCCGCCCGGGGACACTGGTGATCCGCCTGGCGCTGCAGGTGATCCGCCTGTCGAGGCTGAATCCCCCGGAGCCTGAGAACTGCCTGGCCCGGAAGGAGCCTGCGAACCTCCCGGTCCTCCTGGGGCATTTACTGAGGAGGAACTGCCGCTCCCCTGGGCCGGTCCTCCACCTGCCACAACAACCGGCGAATTATATATCCGCATCGACTGCTCTGCCGCATAGGCCGGCTGCATGGTAAACACCATACATGCGGCTGCAACAGTAGCGATCGCTTTTAACTGTAAACGTTTCATTCTCTTATCTCCCATATCTTTCATGATTTTGTAACCGTCCGGAATCCTACGCAACTAACAGAATCCGTCAAGGGCTGTTACTACTGGTTAGTATACATGAATGACTCTTTAAATACAAGACATGGCTTTATGAAAACAGATAAAAAATGCTCCCCTCCAGGACCAGTTACCTGGAGGGGAGCGCTGTGTATTATTTCCCCACATCTCTGCCCAATGTGATCTCCGCTGCAGCAAAATTCTCGATACTTTTCACCTTTTCATAAAAGTGCGGCATTTTTTTCACCATGGTTTCTTTCCGATAGAAATCGTCGTCGCTTTGCAGAGGGAGCGTCACAGTCCGCCTTGTGACGCAGGATTTATAGATTGCCATGATCACTTCAATGGCTTTGCGGCCCTCCTCGCCTCCGGTGAGAAGAGGCGCGTCTCCAATGACCGCGCTCAGGAAATTGTCAATCTGAGCCGGATGCCCTTCTAACTCCAGCTCCGGGATCTCATGGTAGATACGGTCCAGTTTTTCCTCCGCGGCTGTATCCTGCCTGGGAAATCCATTGGGAAGGGCTGTCGCCGCCGCCGGCTTCCAGGGAATGCTGAATCTTCCGCCCCTGGTCTGGAATACCATCTCCTGTTCCTCGCCATAGTCCACAATGGAGGTGGCAATGTGAGCAAAGGCATCCGGATATTCCAAGATCGCCATGCCCACGTCCTCCAGTTCCGAATTGTGATGTCCCACATTTTTCATGACAGCGGTTACCTGCTCCGGCATACCCATCATCCACACAAGCAAATCAATATGGTGGACGGAATGGCTGGTGAAACAGCCTCCGCATTCTTTCTCCCAGGTCCCTCTCCACCAGATATCATAGTAGTTCTCTCCCCTCCACCAAAGGGAGTTCACCATCGCGTGCGTCACCGGTCCGCCGACTCCATCCTGAAGCATCTTATGCACCCGGTGCATCGGGGTCTTGAAACGGTTCTGGCAGACCACACTGAGTATCTTTCCGGTCCTCGCCGCAGTTTCGATCATCCGGTCGCATTCCTCCAGAGAATTGGCCATCGGCTTTTCCACAATGACATGGCAGCCCAGTTCCATGGAGCTGACTGCCATCCCGGCATGGGCTGACGGCGGTAGGCAGATGGCTGCTGCATCTATTTCTTCCGCCTTTATGGCTGTTTCCAGATCCGGGTAGGCCCTAGCATTTGACAGTTTTTTGTTTTTGATCAACGCTTCCGCTTTATCTATGTAGATATCACAAACAGCACGCACTTCACATCGTTCAGGGAACATGCTGAATGCTTCCGCATGGACGCCGGCGATCGCACCGGCTCCGATAATTGCCACTTTTATCATACCGCCTCCTGTTTTATCACCCGGGCCATGGCTTCCGCCTGGATCGCAAGCTCAATGGCCTTGAATTCCATCTCCTGGTCGTATGCAGATCCGGTCCCGTCAAGACAGTCGCGGATCAACTGTCCAAAGAATGGAAAGCCCGCCTGCCCCGCAGCTTTTATATGGCGCTCACCCTCATGATTGACAAGGTAAATATGGTCTCCCTCACGGTCGTTTGCCACATCGATATATTTGCGCAGCTCTATGTAGCCGTCGGTGCCCACAATAAAAGTCCTTCCGTCTCCCCAGGCCCCGAGCCCATCCGGGGTGAACCAGTCCAGCCTGGCATAAGCCGCCACGCCATTGTCGCAGGTAAGCATCATATCGCCGAAATCTTCAAATCCCGGATATTCTTTATGCCTGAAATTGGCGATACGGCTGTACTCAATGCGCGCATCCCTGGCGCCTGCATATACCAGCATCTGTTCGATCTGATGACAGCCGATATCCACCAGGATCCCCCCATACTGCTCCTTATCAAAAAACCAGTCCGGCCTTGTAGCCAGTGAGGCTCTGTGAGGTCCAAATCCGGAAATGCTGATGATATCGCCTATGGCCTTTTCCTCCAGAAGCCGCTGCGCGCATACGGCCGCCTCCACATGACGGCGTTCGCTGTAATATACGGCATATTTCCGGTTCGTCCGCTTTGCCGCAGCTTTGGCCAGAGCCAGCTGCTCCAACGTCAGGAGAGGCGGTTTGTCAGCAAAATAATGTTTGCCGTGTTCCATGGCCTCGATACCGATCTCACACCGCTGCGCCGGGACGGCCGCGGACAGGACCATTTTAATCTGTTCATTTTCCAGAATTTCCTCTTTGCACCGTGCGGCTCTGACCCCTTCATACTGCGCACAGTATGCGGCAACCTTTTCGGGATCCGGATCATATACCATTGCCAGATGCGCCCCCGCCTCAGACAGGCCGTTGCTCATGCCAAAGATATGACCGTGATCCAGACCAATGATCCCCACCGGAAATTCTCCCGGTGCACATACTGCCGACGCCCTCCCTTTCGGCGCATAATTCTGTCCATCTGCTTTTATCTGCATAATTTTCTCTCCTCTTCTCTTTTATCCCATAAGCCCGGGCAAAAACGTCACGATCCCCGGGAACAGATACATAAAGATCAGCGCCAGGAAGATCACTCCAATATACGGCAGAAGCGGCTTCACGCTCTTTTCAAGCGGCAGCCCCGCCACCCCGCAGGCAATAAACAAAAATGTGCCTACAGGAGGTGTGATCGCACCAATCTGCATCACAATGATCATGATCACTCCATAATGGATCGGGTCAAATCCAAACGCGTTTCCAACCGCCACAACAATGCCTGCAAACATGGCGATCAGTATGGTCGGATCAAGGAAACATCCAAGCACCATAAAGACCACACACAAAAACAGGGTGCCCAGCAAAGGATTGCCAAGGGTATTCACAGCAAAGTCCAGCACTTCCTTCTGAAGCTGCATCCGGACCAGCACATTGGCCAAAACGCCGGCCGCCGCAATCGTCATAAACACAACCGCTGTGGTCACAGCCGAATTGACAATGATCTCCGGGAAATCCCGGATCTTCAATTTTCTGGAAATGAAAAAACCATAAAACAGGCTGTATGCTATCGCCAGCACGCCGGATTCCGTCGGAGTCACCAGCCCAAAAATAATTCCGCAGAGAATGATCAAAGGCGTGATCAGGGCTGCCAGTGAATCCCAAAACGTGCGCAGGAAATTCTTGAGCGAAAATCTGGTGATCTCGATATCATATCCTCTGCGGCGGTACGCCACATAGTTTACCCCACATTGTAAGAAGCCGATTAAAATGCCGGGGATCACCCCGCCCAGAAACAGCTTTGCCACAGGAGTTTCCGTATAAAAGGAATAAAGGATCATGGCGATACTGGGTGGAATGATCGGGCTCAGCATGGAAGAGCCTGCCGTCACCGCAACTGCATAATCTTTGTCATACCCCTGCTTTTCCATAGCCGGGATCAGCATTCCGCCGATAGCCGATGCATCCGCTGCGCCGGACCCCTGGATCCCGCCAAACAGCATGGAGGTAATGATATTAACGTATCCCAGCCCTCCTTTAAACTGCCCCACGGCAGCATTGGCGAAGTTGACCAGCTTGTCGGTGATCTGCGCCTTCCCCATGATATTTCCGGCCAGGACAAAAAACGGGATCGCCATTAAGGCAAAGGAGTTAATGCTTCCAAACAGACGGATCGTCACCAGGGAAAACGGAATATCCATTGCAATGACAAAGATGATCGCCGTCATAAGGGTTGACATAAAGATTGGAAACCCCAGAAAAATAAAAATCATCAGGACTGCAAATACGAGCAACGCCTCCAGCATATTACTGCTCCTCCTTTCTCACCGGTTTCTGAAACAGCGTAATCGAGTACTCCATGATCAGAAATGCACAACCGGCGGGTATTGCCGCATAAAACCAGGCGATCGACAGATCCGGCAGATTCTGAAGCATGGTCTTTCTGCTGTTCAGAGTATAGATGACCCCTTCCCTCATGACTGCCAAAAGTGCAATGATAACGATAACTGTCGCTGCTTTTTTCGCATAGATCATCTGTTTCTCCGACAGGAATTTTTTCAGGAAAAACTCCACACTGAGGTGGGAGTTATGCTTTACCCCAACGCTGGCTGCCAAAAATGCAACCCATATGGCTGTCAGGCGGATGACTTCATCCCCCCATGCAAACGGCCGCAGGCTTGCCGAGGTAAAGTACCGCAGCGTGATCTGCACCAGGCTCAGCGCCACAATCCCTCCAAGCATGGTAATGATCGCACACGAGCGGATTTTATCCAGTATTTTATATAGTTTTCCTACCATATACGCTCCTTATAAACACAAGGGAGTGTCTGCCACTCCCCTGCTTTTCCTTATTCTTTGTAACGTCCGTCCCTACTTTAGCTCAATGATCATGTCAATAAAGGAATTCCAGTTATCCCCTTTCGCCCTGTACTCCTCCAGCATCGGCTGGCAGGCTTCCACCCATTTGTCGATATCCTGGAGTTCTGTTATGACAACGCCTTCGCTCTTCATCACTTCCAGAGCCGCTTCATTGTCCTCGTCATCCAACGCGTCCTGATAAGCCTCTGTCTCGTCCACAGACTCTTTGACGATCTGCTGCAGATCCTCCGGAAGGCCCTTAAACCAGTCTGCATTGAAATAGAACTGGATACATGCCATGCAGTGATTGGTGATCGCAAGGTTTTTTGCATTATCCTGGAACTTCATGGAGTTGATCATGGAAGGTGATGCCTCCATTCCATCCATAACCTTTGTCTGAAGCGCAGTGTAAACCTCATTCCAGTCCATGGTCGTTCCCGATGCCCCCAGACTCTCAAACATGGAAATATACACTGCATTCGGGCCTCTCATCTTTAAGCCCTTCATATCCTCTAAGCTGGTCACCGGAGATACGGTCAGCATATCTCTTGACCCCATGGACATGGTTCCGTATGTATAGAAACCATACTCACCGAGTCTGTTATTGACTTCATCCTCCATGGCCCTGGTGATTTCCCGGTACTGGTCATTGCTGTCAAATAGAAACGGGAACTCATACATCTGCAGTTCCGGTACCCATACGCCCGGACCGGTTCCCGGAGCCGCCAGCACAAGCTCCAACGCTCCTGCCTGGCACATCTCCACCTGTTCGGACTGGCTTCCCAGCTCGCTTCCGAAATTGGCGGTAGTCTTGATCCTTCCGCCTGATTTCTCCTCTACGGTCTTGCAGAAGAACTCCAGGGCCTTACCGATGGTTCCGGTCTGTGCCTGATTCGTCGTTGTACGCAGTTCATACACCCTGCCATCGTCAGCAGGCTTGGCCGCTTCTGTCTGTAGCGCCTCACTCTGCGCCGCTTTCGTCCCTGCGGCTTCAGCGGCTGCCGCTTCTGTTGCTGCCGGCTGACTGCTTCCGGAAGAGCTGCATCCCCCGATGACCGCCGCTGTCAGGACTGCTGCCATAAGTAAAACTCTTTTTTTCATAATACACCTTCTCCTTTTGTATTTTGTTGTTGAGTTTCTTATGCGGACATTATAACACTATGTGATTTATATAACGATGGTAATAGATGCTCTCAAGGTGGTATATCCTGCGAATATTATGGTTTTCGTTATTAATATAACAGTATTTACCATTGCTTTCCCGCCAGATTTTATTAGAATAAAAGTATAATTAATGAACAAATTTTAATGGAGTGATGTACAACATGCAAAAAATCCCCTTTACAGATCATCAGTTTGTGATCAATGAGGATTACCGCATCTATTCTTACTACGACACCAGCAAAGACAGGATTTACAAACACTGCCACAAATTCTATGAATTGTATATCCTGATTTCCGGCCATGTGAAGTATTCCACAGCCGGAAACTCCTTTTTTCTCGCGCCGGGAGATTTTCTTTTCATCAACAAACTGCAGGAGCATTTCCCGGAGGTCCTGGATTTTTCCGTGCCCTATGAGAGAATGGCTTTGCATGTTTCTCCCGAGGTGCTGCAGGAACTCTCCTGCGGCAATGTGAATCTGGCGGCGATATTTACCGCAAATGAATTTAAAGTCTATCACTATCCTCCCGCCCTGCATTCCCAGATCACGGCGCATTTGGACACACTGTTTGAGCTGTACCATTCGCCGGATACCTATGGTTCCAAAATCCTTGGCCGAAGCACCCTGGCCGCCCTTTTTGTCCTGTTTAACAAATACATGGATACCCCCTCTATCTATTCCTTTGGCAAACAAAACAAGAACATCCAGATCATTCCTCTCGTAGAGAGCTATGTGAGAAATCATCTGAACGAAAAGATAACCGTAGAAGATCTGGCGGCTCATCTGTTTTTCAACAAGTACTATTTCATGCACCAGTTTAAGGAGATCTCCGGCATGTCGGCTTATCAGTTTGTACAAAAAGTGCGGCTGACGGTCCTGACCGAAATGGTAAAAGAAGGATGTCCTCTCGCCATAGCCACCGCGCGATGCGGGTTTCAGGATTATTCCAACTTTTACAAACTCTTCAAGAAAGAATTTGGATGCAGCCCGAAAGAATTTTTCCAAAAGTAAAAAGCGTCTGGCGACAGATATCGCCAAACGCTTTTTACTTTTGCTCAGACTTATTTTGTATATGCCGCAGCATTCTTGCCTGCGATCCGGCCGAATACCACCGTATCAGTCAGTGCGTTGCCGCCCAGACGGTTGCTTCCGTGGATACCTCCGGTCACCTCGCCGGCTGCGTACAGGCCCGGGATCACATTGCCGTCCTTATCGATCACTTCCGTGTTGGTGTTGATCTTTACGCCGCCCATGGTATGATGCACGGTCGGCACGCGCTCCGCTGCATAGAATGGACCGTCGTTGATGCCGTTGTTTACCTTGTCGGTGTCTGTAAACAGGGTGCGGCCAAATTCATCTGGCTGTCCCTCCAGATCGCCGCCCAGGCAGTGGCGGTTGTACTCTTCCACGCTGGCAACCAGGTTCTCCGCCGGTACGCCGATCTTCTCCGCCAGCTCTTCTAAGGTATCCGCCTTGTAAGCCCGCCCTGCGGCTACCAGGTCATTGATGGTCTCGTTGAAGTTATTTACCTCATCGCCGGTGGGGTATCCGTCGCTGTCCATAATGATGTACATGGTGCTGTCCGGCTGATCGAACAGGCCTAAGGTCATCTCGTCGCGGCGCCCGCCCTCATTTACAAAACGCTTGCCTTCCTTGTTTACAAAGATACGGCTCTCTACCGCATGCTCAATGTTGCCGGACAGGCTTCCGGTCTTCGGATCGCCCAGGGGGAGCAGCTGGATGTTGCCCATCTGCACCAGATCTGCGCCTATTTCCTCGGCCATCACGATACCGTCGCCGGTGATCGCGGTGGTGTTGGTGGAAGGGATGGTCTCATCCAGAGTCGGCCATAACTTGGTCTCCTCGTTGTACTTCTCACGCATCTCCACGTTCTGGCCAAAGCCGCCGGTTGCCAGAACAACACCGTTGTTTGCTTTTACAGTGACGGTGTTCCCGGTCTCACCGGTGCACACTACACCGGTCACAACGCCGTCCTCCATGATCAGATGCTCTGCTTTGGTGTTGTACTTCACGGTGATGCCGTCATTCTTTTCCATATAGCCTTTGTAAGTTTTGAAGAAACCGGAACCCTCCGGCTCCACCGGCTTATGCGCGCGCTCCCACATACCGCCGGTCACGGTGAATACGCCGTCCTGGAATTCCATCCCCAGGGATTTCAGCCATTCTACACCGTCCCAGGCATTCTCAACCAGGGTGCGAACCAGATCCGGATCGCCCTGCTTGTCTCCGCCCTCGTAGGTCTGCTCATAATGGAAATCCACACTGTCATTTCTCGCCAGAGCAGTCTCGCTGCCGTCATCCACAGCATTTAAAGCGCCCCCTGCCAAAGCGGTATTGCCGCCCATATTGGAAGTCTTCTCAATCACGATCACAGACTTTCCATCCTGGTTTGCCGTAACAGCCGCCGCCATACCGGCTCCGCCCGCTCCGATCACGACCACATCTGCGGTCAGTTCCTCGTCGGCCTCCGCAATCTTTTCAAGCTTCACTGCCTTTAAAGCCTCCGGGTCGCCACCCGCCTGCTTCACACAGTCAGCAACGCCTTCCAGGATCGCGTTGCTGGTCAGCGTCGCGCCGGAAACCGCATCAATTCCAAGCCCCTGAAGCTCGATGATCTGCGCCGGCATGGACTCGCAGACCGGCTCGCCGATGCCCGGGGTCTCCTCATGATCCAGCGTGATCTCCGTGATGGCGTCACTGCTGAAGGTCACGTTCACGGTCATCTCCTTCATGCCTGTCACAACCGCGCTGTAGGTCCCCGGTGTGTAGGCTCCTGCTTCTGCATCTGACGGCGCCGCCGTGGTAGTGGTCTCTGCCGCTGTGGTCGTGTCCGCAGGCTTTCCCTGGCAACCGGCCAGAGAAGCAGCCATGACTGCAGCCATTGCAAGGGCTGCAAAACGTCGGTTCTTTCTCATAGATAAAATCCTCCCTTTCGTGTTAGGTTAACACTGTTAACTTTGTGTTAAAATTTTATCATATCCAACGTTATAAATCAAGTACAAGTTGCCTTGAGTTTCCGCATTTTGCAGCGGCGGCGGCCGGGGGACAGAGCAAAACCGCTTCTGCTCTGTCCCCCGGCCGCCGCCGCTGCAAAATGCGGAAACTCAAACAGGTTACCTGTTATCGCCCCGCCGTCTTTTCCAGATTCTCATAGATCCGCTGCTGAAGCTCCCGGATCCGGTCCTCCGGCCGCTCGCCCTCCAGCATCAGGCCGCTGTTGATGACGAAGGCGCTCCCATACGCCAACGTCTGAAAATTAAAGTAATAAGCCCGCTCCAGTTCCTTTGAAAGATTATGCTCCCGGCAATAAAAACGGAACTGGTCCGCCATCATGCGAAAGCTTTTCCATTTGCGGATCCCGAGCTGTGTCTCATCGATCGTATGCCAGAACGACGGGTCGATCAGAAACGGATACTTGCAAAGGCAGCCGATGTACGCTTCATTCATCGCCAGATGAGCCTCTTTATACCTGCCCGGGAAACGGTCCCTGACCGCCTCCATGGACTTTGACAATTCCTCATCCAGACGCCGGGAAATGGTCAGAAAAAACTCCTGCCGCCCCTTAAAATATTTAAAAGGAGCCGCGCAGGAGACATGGCAGGCATCCGCCACCGCCCTTGCTGAAAACCCGTCCATACCGTTTTCCTTAAGCTGGCGGATACCCTCCGCGATCAGTTCTTCTTCCAGATTCCTTGCACCCATGTTCCTTTAAATTCCTTTCAGATAATCGATCACTGCCTGCACAGACCGCTCCCGCACAGGGAGCGTGAGCTCCGGTTCATGGATGTGCTCCAGATAATGGGCGTCCGAATTGCTGACGATCCGGCACCCTTCCAGATAAGGGTTTTCCTTCCTCACCTGATGGAGCTTTTTTAGATCCTTTACCTCCGCCGTTTTAAAACGGCTGTCCGGCGGCACAAATCCCAGATTCGCAATCAGGCTGTTCGCCGTTTTTTCAATATGAGCGGGGAACATAACCCCGCCAAAGGACTCCGTGAGTTCCCACAGGCCGTCAAAGGAAATGTCCGCGCTGTTGATCAAAAGGTACGGCTCCGTCCCCACCCACTCGTCATTCTCATCACAGATCTGCTGTTTCCCGAAAATAGCCTCGTTGTTGGGAAATCTCATCAGCCGTTCATACACATATGCGTCAAAATCCATAGCCTGGGAAAGCTCCGGGAACAGGCATACGGCGTGAACCTCCTCCGAAGTATTGATCTCCATGCCGGGGATCGCCATCACGCCATACTCCTGCGCAAGCTTTAACACCGCCGGGCAGTTTTTGCAGGAGTTGTGGTCTGTCACCGCGATCACATCCAGCCCCTTGATGGCTGCCATGCCCACGATATTGCCCGGTGTCATATCATCATCCCCGCACGGGGAAAGGCAGGAATGGATATGCAGGTCATAGCTTAAGTCAACCATGGCCCTGCCTGTAAACCCACAGCGCCGCGTCAAAGATCGGCTTCTCCGTGCCAAGGACCGTGATCTCCTGATCCTTTGCTTTCTTTAAAGCCACCTCGTCTAAGGCCACGCCCTCCGCCATGATGATACATGCCGCGTCCGCCAGGGTTGCCACTGCCAGCGTATTCATATTCCCCATCACCGTCACCCAGGCGCAGCCCTCCGGCGCATGCCCCATGGCGATGCTCAAAAGATCGCAGCAGAACGGGGTAGTGATCTCCCGCTCCGTGTTCTCCCCCACATTTACGATCTGAAACTCCCCGCTGTCGATCAACTGCTGAACTGTCATATCCATTCTCCTCTTGATTGCTTTTTATTCATCTGTTGGCTGCCTTACAGATCCTCGTCCCCGTCCCGGTTGTCTAAAAGGGACATCTCGCTGGAGATCCTCTGGATATACTCCTTTAAGATATTCAAAGTCTCCTGGCCTCCTGAATTGCCCGCGTGCAGATCGTCCGCCAGAATGGAGACCTCCTCCGACAGCCGGTGCAGATTCTCACGCAGATAATAGACGCAGTCCTTCTCGCTGGCCTGCCCCCGCACGATATCTTCTGCCAGGGCCTTGCAGGTGGGCGCCCCACAGGAACCGCAGTCCAGCCCCGGGAACTTCTTGCACAGCCGTTCCACCTGGTTGAGCCTTGTGAAACTCTCCATCATATTGTCTCCCAGGCTGAACACCGGCTCAAACTGTACCCCTGTGGTCCAGGGCACGATCTGCTCCGCGTTCTCCTCCATATCCATGTGGCTTCGCGCCACCGGCATATATTTGCGCAGGCGTTTCAGCTTCACCTCCGCCACGTAAGGGTTCTCCACAGTCAGCACCCCGCCGACACAGCCCCCGTTACAGGCGTTTAACTCCACAAATTTCAGATTGGAGAACTTCTGGTCCTCCAGATCCTCCAGCACCCGGATCACATTCTCGATGCCGTCCGCCGCCAGGTAATTCTCTGTAAATAAACCTCCCGCTTCACCGCCGCTCCGTCCCCAGCTTATCCCTATCTTGCCGGAGGTGCTAAGCTCCTCCGCATCCTCCCCCACAGCCTTCATATGGGACAGAAGCTGCGGATAGACTTCTTTGATCGCCAGCACATGGTCGATCTCGCTTTTCTCCGTCCCCAGCGGCGCCTTCGCATAGGTCACCTTGGACGGGCACGGGGAAATAAAGCAGATCCCGATGTCCTCTCTGGCAAACCCGGTCTGCTTCATGGCCCGCTTTGCCGCCAGCATCGCTGCCACCTCCACCGGGGGATTCAATGGCAGCAGATGCGGGATCAGGTTGGGGAACCGGACCCGGATCAGCCGCACCACCGACGGGCAGGCTGTGCTGATGATCGGCAGATTGTCCTCATGCTGCGTCAGATATTCCCTTGTGGCGTCCGAGACCAGCTCTGCCGCCGCGCTGACCTCAAACACATCGTCAAAGCCCATCAAAAGAAGGGCATTCAGCACAATATTCACATCGTCTAAATTGTTGAACTGGCTGTACAGGGACGGCGCAGGCAGCGCCACCGTGTAGCGGTACTGCTTCATCACATCCAGCTTGTCATAAGTCGCGCGCTTTGCATGGTGCGGACAGACACGGATGCATTCGCCGCAGTCTATGCAGAATTTGCCGTTGATCTGGGCCTTGCCGCCCCGCACCCGGATCGCCTGGGTGGGACAGCGCTTGATACAGTTGATGCAGCCCTTGCACAGCTCCTCATCCAGCCGCACAGAATGGTAAAATTTGTCCAATCCGCCAACACCTCCTATCGGACAGAACGCCGTCTACTCCAGACGGACCTCCATGGTGATGACCGTCCCCACACCAAGCTCTGTCTCTATCTTCATATCGTCTGTATATTTTTTCATGTTGGGAAGCCCCATGCCGGCCCCAAACCCCAGGCTCCGCACCTCATCCGGCGCAGTAGAGTACCCGGCCTTCATAGCCATCTCCACATCCGGGATCCCCGGTCCCACGTCATCTAAGACCATCTTGATCCTTTGAGGCGTGATCTCCACGGTGATCTCCCCGCCCTTTGCGTGGATCACCATATTGATCTCCCCCTCATACATGGCGATCGCCACCTTGCGGACCGCTTCGGGGCTGACGCCCATCTGCTTCAGCTTCCCCTTCACGTCGCTGCTGGCCTCGCCCGCGCGGGTAAAGTCATCCGGGGAAATGTGGTATTTTAAAACGATCGCGTCTTCCATTATACTGCACCTCCGCCGAGCCCCGCCTTATATAACATCCCACAGGCAGAAAACATCCGGTGACCGGTCTCCATCACGATCAAGTCCCGCTCCTTCGCCATCTCAATGAGCGTCTCATCCGGCTTTTTCCCCCGCACGAAGATCAGGCAGACGATATCCAGCATTTCCGCCGTGCGGATCACCTGCGGATTGCACAGGCCGGTCAGCAGCACGGAGTGGTCTTTGGAAAATGCCAGCACATCGCTCATCATGTCTGACCCGCATGCGCTCCGGACCTCCCGGTCCAGGAACTCCTCTCCTGCCAGCACCCTGGCTCCCAGTATATTCTGAACGTCTCTTGCAGTCATATGGTTTCTCCTCCTGTCATAAGATAATCCGAACAAATCACTACTATAAGAATAGCATTGAAGATGTGAATTATCAACATTATTCGGAAATTGTTTTTCATTTAACATGCAATTTATGTAGATTTTTTGTCAGTTACATGATAAAATATTATGTACATTTGACAAACTGCAAATTAGGAGGAGGGTTTA
This sequence comes from Clostridium sp. AN503, assembly GCF_040719375.1. NCBI lineage: Bacteria > Bacillati > Bacillota > Clostridia > Eubacteriales > Clostridiaceae > Clostridium > Clostridium sp. AN503. The sequence continues at coordinate 3,023,830 of NZ_JBFDTP010000002.1, forward strand.
ACATGGCTTGCAAAAAAGAAGGTGTACCTTTCAGCGGGACCCCTGAGCAGGAAGCTGCTTTAAAGAAGGTCATTGCAGAGCTGAAGGACACGAAAGGCGCTTTGATGCCGATCATGCAGCAGGCGCAGGAGATTTATGGTTATCTCCCGATTGAAGTCCAGACCATGATTTCCGATGAGACGGGCATCCCGTTGGAAAAGATTTATGGTGTTTCTACATTTTATGCCCAGTTCGCGCTTCAGCCAAAGGGCAAATATCAGATCTCTGTATGTCTGGGCACCGCATGTTATGTAAAAGGTTCCGGCGCTATCTTTAGCAAACTGGAAGAATTACTCGGTATTACCAACGGGGAATGCACCGCAGATGGGAAGTTTTCTCTGGATTCCTGCCGATGTGTAGGGGCCTGCGGCCTGGCGCCCGTTATGATGATCAACGACGAGGTCTACGGACGTCTTACCCCTGACGATATCCCCGGCATCCTTGCCAAATACCAGTAACGCCTATGATGCCTGAGATTTCCTTAAATATCCTGGATGTAGCAGAGAATTCCACCCGCGCCGGGGCGTCTCTTATAGAGATCACCGTAGATGCGGACATGGCTGCAGACCGGCTTACCGTGATCATCAGGGATGACGGCTGCGGGATGACGGCAGAGCAGGTATCTCACGTGACAGACCCGTTTTTCACCAGCCGCACGACCCGCAAGGTAGGGCTTGGGGTTCCATTTTTCAAATATGCGGCGGAGAGCACCGGCGGGAGCTTCACCATTGAGTCCCAGCCGGGTAAAGGCACTACGGTGACAGCCGTCTTCGTACTGTCGCACATTGACAGGATGCCGCTCGGGGATATTACCAGCACTATACATACACTGGTGGTCTATCACCCGGAATCTGATTTTCTCTACCGTTACAGCTATTGCGGAGCTTCCTTTACCCTGGATACCCGGGAGTTCAGAGAGATTCTGGGAGGGGTTCCGTTTGACGAGCCGGAGATATCAGAATACATCAGGGAATATTTGATTGAGAACAAGATGGAAACTGACGGCGGCGCCGTCTATTGACGCACACTGTCGGAATAAGCAACTGTGGGCGGTACATTTTCCTGTTTCAGAGGATCAGCGTACCGTTTCACAAATACGTATCATTAATGGAGGAATCTAATCACATGAAGAGTCTTGAAGAGTTGAGAGCGATCCGCGAGAAGATGCAGAGCCAGGTGAGCATGCGTGCGGAAGACCATGCCCACACCCGTGTCGTGGTCGGCATGGCTACCTGCGGCATCGCAAGCGGAGCACGGCCGGTCCTGACCACCCTGTCCAACCTGGTACAGGAAAAGGGTCTGACCAATAAAGTATCCGTAACCCAGACTGGCTGTATCGGTTTATGCCAGTATGAGCCGATCGTGGAGATCATGGAACCCGGAAAACCAAAAGTAACCTACATCAAGATGAACCCGGACAAGGCGGCGGAGGTTGTGGAGCGCCACCTGATCGGAGGGCATGTTGTAGAGGCTTACACCTTAGCTTCAGCAGACATCAAATAAGGAGGAACGCAAATGTATCGTTCACATGTATTGGTTTGCGGCGGAACAGGATGTACGTCCTCCGGGAGCCAGCAGATTATGGAAACCCTGAAAGAGGAGATTAAGAAAGCAGGACTGGAACAGGAGGTTTCTGTTGTCCAGACTGGCTGCCACGGTCTCTGTGCACTGGGACCGATTATGATCGTCTATCCGGATGCCAGCTTCTACTCCATGGTCAAAGTAGAAGACATCCCTGAGATCGTACATGAGCATCTGTTAAAAGGCCGTGTTGTTACCAGGCTGTTATACCAGGAGACTGTGACCCAGTCCGGCGTCAAGGCTTTGGTAGACACCGACTTCTATAAGAAACAGCACCGCATCGCACTGCGCAACTGCGGTATCATCAACCCGGAAGTGATCGAGGAGTATATCGGTACCGGCGGCTACCAGGCCCTGGGCAAGGTACTCACCGAGATGACCCCCGATGACGTGATCAAGTGCCTGATGGATTCCGGCCTGCGCGGCAGAGGCGGCGGCGGCTTCCCCACCGGCCTCAAATGGAAGCTGGCCAAGGGCAATGACGCCGACCAGAAATATGTCTGCTGTAACGCCGATGAGGGCGACCCGGGCGCATTCATGGACCGTTCCATCTTAGAGGGCGACCCGCACGCAGTCCTGGAGGCCATGGCGATCGCAGGTTACGCCATCGGCGCCAACCAGGGTTACATATATGTGCGTGCCGAGTATCCGATCGCTGTAGAGCGTCTGAAGATCGCCATCAACCAGGCAAGGGAGATGGAGCTTCTCGGCAAGGATATCTTCGGTACAGGTTTTGATTTTGACATAGACTTAAGACTGGGCGCAGGCGCGTTCGTCTGCGGCGAGGAGACTGCGCTTATGACCTCCATCGAGGGCAACCGCGGTGAGCCAAGGCCGAGACCTCCGTTCCCGGCACAGAAGGGCCTGTTTGGCAAGCCCACCATTTTGAACAACGTAGAGACCTACGCCAACATCCCGCAGATCATCATCAACGGGCCGGAGTGGTTCTCCTCCATGGGTACGGAGAAGTCCAAGGGCACCAAGGTGTTCGCACTGGGCGGCAAGATCCACAACACCGGACTGGTGGAGATTCCCATGGGTACCACCCTCCGCGAGGTCATCGAGGAGATCGGCGGCGGCATCCCGAACGGCAAGAAGTTCAAGGCGGCACAGACCGGCGGTCCTTCCGGCGGATGTATCCCGGCAGAGCATTTTGACATTCCGATCGACTACGACAACCTGATCTCCATCGGTTCCATGATGGGTTCCGGCGGCCTGATCGTTATGGACGAAGACGACTGTATGGTGGATATCGCCAAGTTCTTCCTGGAGTTTACCGTTGAGGAGTCCTGCGGCAAATGTACTGCATGCCGCGTAGGCACCAAGCGCATGGTGGAGATGCTGACCAAGATCACCAAAGGCAACGCTACCATGGAAGATTTAGATAAGCTGGAAGAGCTGTGCTACTATGTGAAAGAGAATTCCGCCTGTGCGCTGGGCCAGACCGCACCGAACCCGGTACTGTCCACCCTCCACTACTTCCGGGATGAATACGAAGCCCATATCAAAGAGAAACGGTGCCCGTCAGGCGTTTGTAAGGCACTGCTCTCCTACCACATTGACCCGGATAAATGTAAAGGCTGTACCTTGTGCGCAAGGAACTGCCCGACGGGCGCCATCATCGGCTCCGTCAAGAATCCACATGTCATCGACCTGGATAAATGTATCAAGTGCGGTGCCTGCATGGAGAAATGTAAATTCGGTGCAATCTACAAACAGTAATGGAGGAGAATTGATATGGAGAATATTACAATTAAAATTAACGGCATAGAAGTAAGCGCTCCAAAAGGTTCCACCATACTGGAAGCCGCACGGCTGGCACAGATTGAGATCCCGACCCTCTGTTTCTTAAAAGAGATCAATGAGATTGCTGCCTGCCGCATGTGCGTGGTGGAAGTCAAGGGCGCCAGAAGCCTGGTCGCTTCCTGTGTCTATCCGATTAACGAGAACATGGAAGTATGGACCAATACCCCCAAGGTACTGGATTCCCGCAGAAAGACCCTGCAGCTTCTCTTATCCAATCACGACCGCAAGTGCTTATCCTGTGTCCGCAGCGGCAACTGTGAGCTTCAGCAGATGGCCAAAGAGCTTGGCGTGGAGGATGAAGCATACTATGACGGCGAGCGCACCCCATCCTGTGTGGATGACAGCGCTGTCCATATGATCCGTGACAACAGCAAATGTATCCTGTGCCGCCGCTGCGTTGCAGTCTGCGAGAAAATACAGGGTATCGGCGTGATTGGCGCCAATGAACGTGGATTTGAAACTTCCATTGGTTCCGCATTTAACATGGGCTTAGGTGAGACCAGCTGCGTATCCTGCGGACAGTGTATCGCAGTTTGCCCGACTGGCGCTCTCCAGGAGAAGTCCCAGGTTGATGAAGTCCTTGCCGCGATCGCAGACCCGAAGAAGCATGTGATCGTGCAGACCGCTCCGGCTGTCCGCGCAGGTCTCGGCGAGGAGTTTGGCTATCCGATCGGCACCAATGTGGAAGGCAAGATGGCCGCCGCGCTGCGCCGGATCGGATTTGACAAGGTATTTGACACAAACTTCAGCGCGGATTTAACCATCATGGAGGAGGCTCACGAGTTCTTGGACCGCGTCCAGAACGGCGGTGTACTGCCGATGATCACCTCCTGTTCCCCGGGATGGATCAAATACTGTGAGCATTATTTCCCGGATATGACCGAGAACCTGTCCAGCTGTAAGTCTCCGCAGCAGATGTTTGGCGCAATCGCCAAATCCTACTATGCAGAGAAGGAAGGCTTAAACCCGGAGGATATCGTTTCTGTATCCATCATGCCCTGTACCGCCAAGAAGTTTGAGGTGCAGCGCCCGGATCAGGCAGCAAACGGGGTTCCGGATGTGGACTACTCCCTGACCACCAGAGAGCTGGCCCGTATGATCCGCAAGGTTGGCCTCAAGTTCCAGAACCTCCCGGATGAGGGCTTCGACGCTCCTCTGGGCCTGGGTACCGGCGCAGCCGTGATCTTCGGCGCTACCGGCGGTGTTATGGAAGCTGCCCTGCGTACCGCAGTAGAGACCCTGACCGGTGAAGAACTGGCAAACTTAGACTTTACCGACGTCCGCGGTATCGCAGGCATCAAGGAAGCCACCTACCCGGTAGCCGGTCTGGATGTAAAGGTTGCTGTGGCCTCAGGCCTGGGCAACGCCAGAAAACTGCTTGAGAAAGTAAAAGCCGGCGAAGCCGACTACCACTTCATCGAGATCATGGGCTGTCCTGGCGGATGTGTCAACGGCGGCGGCCAGCCGCAGCAGCCGGGCTACGTGCGCAACACCGTAGATATCCGGGCTATGCGTGCAAAGGTGCTGTATGATGCAGATAAAGATAACCCGATCCGCAAGTCCCACGAGAACCCGGCGATCAAGGAGCTGTACGCTACCTATCTGGGCGAACCTGGAAGCGAGAAGGCGCATCACCTGCTGCATACAACTTATGTGAAGAGGAAGATCAACAATAACTAAAACAGGAAAATACCCTCTGCGGGATGGAGTATTCCATCTCCGCAGAGGGTACTTCTTTTTAACTTGTATAATTATTTTTTACTCCACTAAACCGGAGGTACATATACGGACATTGATTCTGCCGTTTCCCGGAAACATCTATATCTGCTGGGAAAATCATAATAAAAACATGTACAATTCCATGCTATGATACGGCATCCTCAAAGGCTTGAACAATGCTGCCCGCAATAGCATAAAAATCCCTGTTAGGATCAAGACTTTTACAGCCTCGACTTTTCTAACAGGGATACTTCTTTGTAATGAAAGATTTTAAAACGGTCTAAATCTTACTTGCTGCGATTGCCAAAAAACGTTCCACGGCCAGAGGGCAGCTCGCAACGAATGCCATGTTCTTCCAAATCCTTTGCCGCGTCCTGAGGGTCAAGTGGATTTATATATGGAACGATGACAAACCCAAGGTTTTTTGTCGTCGTGCCATCCTTTTTTACAATACTCAAACCTAGGGTATATTTTCCACCCTCCATTGACATTATATCGTATGTAAACACAATATGGTCAATCTCTGCCACAGGCACCCCGATCGGCTTTTGCGGATAAGCAGCATTTAAAATCAATTTACCATCCTCAAAATAATAAACTCCTTTATCCTTACGGAAACGATAATCCCAACGAGCCACTTTCCGTTCCGTGCGAATCACCATAAACGCCATAAAACCTAAAAATCCAACAACAAAAACAACCCAAAACATATTTTATCCTCCTAAACAGTTATTCTATGCTGCGTTTTTCTTGCTGATCCCGCGAATGACGCTCACCTCCAAATTCATTCTTATGCGTCTCTGTTATACTCTAAACACATACCTCTCCAGCCTCTCAAACGCCTCTTTCACCCGCGCAAGAGGCAGCGCCAGGTTCACACGGATGGAACATGCGCCGTGGAAGGGTCTTCCGTCCTGCCAGGCAACACCCACATCCCAGCCGGCTTTCAACAGCTCATCCAGGGTCTTTCCATGGGCTTTGCACCACTCTGTGCAGTCCAAAAACAGCATATAGGTCCCCTGTGGCTTTGTCACCCGGACCTCCGGGAAATGATCCGCTATATAGTCACAGGCGAAATTGACATTGCAGCTTAAAACCTGGCAGAGCTCGTCCACCCACTCATATCCCTCCGGGCGGTAAGCACCGATCAGGGCATGCATGCTCATGACGTTCATCTGATTATAGTGGGACTTACTGCTCTGCGCCGTCACCCGGTCGCGGAGATATGGATTGTAAATGACATGATATGCCCCGATCAGCCCGGCCAGGTTAAAGGTCTTGGATGGCGCATACAGGGCAATGGTCCTGTTTTTAGCGTCCTCGCTGACAGACTGGGTCGTGATATGACGGCTGCCGTTTAACAGGATATCCGACCAGATCTCATCGGAAATGACCACGCAGTCATTGTCCCTGTAAACCTCCATCGCGCGCTCGATCTCCCACCGCTCCCACACGCGCCCGCATGGGTTGTGAGGGCTGCAGAATACCGCCAGATGGATCTTATTGGCCTTTATCTTCGCATCCATGTCGGCATAGTCCATCCGCCAGATACCGTCCGCATCCTGGACCAGCCCCGAGTGGATAATCTTTCTTCCGGCATTGCCGATGCTCCCGGTAAAACCAATATAGGTAGGGCTGTGCAGTAAAATGGCATCGCCAGGGGCAGAAAAGGCCTCCACCGCAGACACCACGCCTCCCAGCACTCCGTTCTCATAGCCAATGCATTCCGCCGTCAGACCTGTCACTCCATTCCGCGTCTCCTGCCAGCGGATGATGGAATCATAGTACTCTTCTGACGGGTCAAAGTAACCGAATGCCGGATGTCCGGCCCGCCGGATCATCTCCTCCTGCACCGTCGGTACCGTGGCAAAATTCATATCTGCCACCCACATGGGGATCGGGTCAAAACCATCCTTCGGAGCGTCCGGGGCCGCCCCCTTTTTGCTTCCCAGCAGGTCTACCGCGATCGCATCCCGTCCTCTGCGGTCCATAATGGTTGTAAAATCGTACTTCATCTGTCTTCTCCTTTTGTCTGCAAAATCTATATACCTAATTTTATCACAGTCGGAAAGGAAACGCACCATAAGTTTGCTGAAAAGTGACAGAGCCGCCATCATCCGACAGCGGCTCTTGCCCAACAGAAAGTCAGTATTTTTCTAATATCATAAACTTCTATCCAGATCAGTCCTCAAAAGATAAAGGCTGCTGGAAAGCTGACAAACCCGCGCAAGCATCTTCATCTTCAGCCTGCCGCAATATAAAACGAAAACTCAATATCCTTCTCAGCATCGATCCGCCAGTCCGGCTCCACATCCGATCCCCAGCTGTCAATGCCTCCCACGCCCCGGACAGCGCCAAGAATGCACACCACCGTCCTTCGCGCCGGGGGCAGCTCCTCCTGATGTGTTGCATTTTCCAGTTCCTCTGCCGTGTAGGGCAGACAGGTAAATGCAAACGGTTTTCCATGTTTCTCAAATGTCAGGGAAAACGGCTCCCTGTTCTTATCTGCATCCGAACAGACATTGGAAAGGGTCGTATGTCGTTGCACCGTCAGGCGTTCTGTCTCCATATGCATCCCGCAGTCCTGGGGAACCAGATAGGGCGTTACCGGCAGCCCCTTCACCTCGTAGCTCCCCTTCACGCCGCCCGCCATCCGGTCCGGATAGGTCTCTCCGGAAAGGCCGTCATAGACATAACCATCCGCCACCGTCGGCATGATAAACCGCATTCCGAATACCGGAAGCTCAGGAAGCCCCTTTTTGCCGCGATAACGCACATCCACACGGATCCGGCCACCCTCCTTTACAGTATAAGACACCTCGACACGGGTGTGAGGCTTCGTCGCTGTGCGGTAGGTAAAGGAAACTGTGATCTCCTTTGCGGGGATCTCCCCGCCGAACCGGTTATTATCCGGAGCCAGGAATTTTTTTACCTGCTTTCCATCCAGAAAAATGCGGATCTTCTCCGTCTCACGGAACATGTCCGCGCCCATCCACATGGCGCTGCGGCGGGAGAAGCCATTTCCCCGGTCATTGTCCGTGGTGGCTCTCCAGAAGGTGGAGCCCGGCGTCCGGTACAGCCACTCTCTTCCACAGATCACAAGGGACTCCATTCCGCCTGCTGCATAGGAAAACAGATAGTCAAATCCTTCCCCGTGCACACCCAGGACCACATCGCCGAATACGATCCGCAGCTTACCTGTATGTAGCTTACCTGTACTTGCCATAGTAATATTTCACCTCCTGCATGGCCGGTTTGGGCGTCCTGTCCGCAAACACGATCCCATCCCCGGAAAACTCATAGTCGGACGGCCTGTCGTCAAAATCACCGCCGTACCGCAGCACCTGCCGCCCGGTCACTTCATCCTCGACAAAAAGCGCCTGGTCGATAAAATCCCAGATATAACCACCCTGATACCGTTTGTACTGGTCTAACAGCTCCATATAGGTTTTTAAGCCGCCCATGGAATTGCCCATATCATGCATATATTCGCACAGCAGAAACGGCTTATTCCCGTCGCCCTCCAGATATGCTGCGATCCGCTGTGGCGGCGCGTACATCTGGCTTTCCATATCGGATATGCTGTCCTCGTAGGCCCGGTTGTGGAAAACGCCCTCGTAGTGGATCAGCCTGCCGTCCTGTTTCTCCTTCAGATATTCCTGCATGGCTTTTATATCATCTCCGGCATAGGATTCATTTCCCAGAGACCAGAAAATGATGGAGACATGATTCTTAAAGGTCTCAAAATTGGTGCGCACCCGGTCCAGCACCGCCTCCCGCCACTGGGGTACACTGCCCGGCACATTCCAGCTCGGTTCCACCGCCCCCATCTTCTGCCAGGAACCGTGAGACTCCAGGTTGGCCTCGGCCATCATGGAAATGCCTTCCGCATCACACAGATAATACCACCCAATCTGGTTCGGGTAATGGCAGGTGCGCACGCTGTTGATATGATTTTCATGAAAACAGTCCATATCCCAACGCATATCCGCCTCCGTGACCACCCGCCCGCTGCGGGCATTCCACTCGTGGCGGTTCACACCATTTATGATCAGCCGTTTCCCGTTCAGCTCCATGACGCCGTGGCGCAGGGCAACGCGGCGGAAACCGATGTCATAAGGAACGATCTCCACAACCTTCCCTTCCGGTGACAGGATGCGGATCTCCAGGCGGTAGAGGTTAGGAGCTTCATGGTTCCACGCCAGTACCGGTCCAACCTTTGCCTGCTCCAGTTCGAGCTTTGCCGTGTAAATTCTGCTCTCCTTCGCAACTCTGCCTCTATCTTCGTCCGCAATTACCTCTTTATTGTCCGATGCGGACTTTTCCAACACTGCCTCTCCCGACACAGCATCTCCCGGCACAATTCCTTTCGATACATCCTCTTCCCACATAATTGGAAGTTTTTTATCAAGTATCAGAGATCCATCTGCAGCCTTGATGCAGCACTGTACACGACAGCCTTCAATGCAGCCCCTCGATGCCGCTTCTCCCGACAGAGTAAGCTCCAGGGCAAACTGCCCATGTTTCCCATCCTTTAAAAGCTCCGGCTTCGCCCACATATCCTCCACATGCACCTGCGGCTTTGCATAGAGCTTCACATCCCGGAAGATCCCGGAGAACCGAAAGAAATCCTGATCCTCCAGATAAGCCGCCGTGGAGCGCTTGTGGACCTCCACCGCCAGCAGATTCCCTGTTTCCCGGATATACGGGGTCAGGTCAAATTCCGACGGGGTGAAGCTGTCCTCCGCGTAACCCACAAACTGGCCGTTCAGCCAGACGTACATCGCCTGCTCCACGCCCTCAAAAGAGATGGATATACGCTTTCCGCAAAGCCCTTTTTCCAGATCAAATATTAAACGGTAAGAACCCACCGGGTTATACTCCGCCTCCGAAAACTGCCCGGTCTGGCAATCTTCCTTCCGTTTTGCACGCATCCTGCCAGCCACACCTGTCCCTGCATGCTCCTGGACATCCGCCGTCCGGTCGCCCCCCTGACCATCCGCGCTGCATCCCGCATACGCCGGACGCCGATAGAGATGCCCTTCCCAGGGATACATAGTATTGATATAGTGGATCCGGTCGTACCCCGCCAGCTCTATATGCCCTGGCACAGCGAACGTTCCAAACCGGGATGTGTCCGCATCCTCCCGGTAGAAATCCACGGGACGGGCCGCGGCGTTCTTCGACCAGCAAAACTGCCAGGTTCCGTTCAAACACTGAACGAGCCCGTTTTCTCCACTTTTATATTCTTCCTCTGACCCAAAAAACCTGTGATCTGAGTGCGCTGGCATCTGTCCGACCCGGAACACCTCCGGGTCATCCAGCCATCTAAGCTCCGGCTTCATAAAAGACCTCCTTTTGCTATTCTTTTACTATTCTTTTACAGCGCCTGCCGCAATCCCGGCAAGGATATATTTCTGGAAAAACAGATAGATCAAAATAGTAGGCAGCATGACCACGATAATGCCCGCTGCCAGCGTCTGCCAGGACCCCTGCTGCGCGTTGGCGTAGTTCATCAGGAAGGTAGTCAGGGTCCGCAGCTTGTTCCGCGGCATGTACAGGTATGGAATATACATGTCATTGATAATGTTGATCGCCTTGATGATGCAGACCGTCGCCGTCGCCGGGGCCAGGAGCGGGAAAATGATCCGCGTAAACAGCCCGAAATAGGAGCAGCCGTCCAACAGGGCCGATTCGTCCAGCGACACCGGCAGCGTGGAGATAAACTGTCTGTAAATATAGAGCTGCATCAGATCCGACGCCACATAGATCACGATCGGCGCGCCCAGGGTATTGTATAAATGCAGGCCGTTGATGATCTTAAACCTGGCGATCTCCGTGACAAAGGAGGGGATCAGCATTCCCACAAAAAACAGCCCGACGATAAACTTTTTTCCGCGGAACTGGAACCGCTCAATGATAAACGCCGTGATCGTTCCGAACAGCACATTGAAAAAGATGGAGAACACAAGGATCATGCCCGTATTCTTAAAACCGATCAGCAGGTATTTGTCCGTCAGCACCTTGTTGAAATTCTCAAAGGTGACACGGTCCATGGCCGGCAGCAGAAGGGGGGAGGTCTTTACCATATCCACCTTGGTCTTCAGCGCGGCGAACAGGGTGAGCAGGATCGGCGCCATGACGACCGCCACCATGCAAAGACAGATGATCTGCTTTAAAATCTGTGTCATTGTACGTTTTTTCATAGGGCCATCACTCCTTTCCTTTCAAAACGATCCCGTGGATGATCTTGTTCTGGATCACATAGATCAGCACAATGAGCACCATGATCGCCACCGCCATGGTGGATGCCAGGCCAAAGTTGCTGAAGGTAAACGCCGTCTTGATCGTATAGAGTGTGAAGGTGGAGGACGCATAGCCCGGGCCGCCTGCCGTCATGACAAACGGGATATCAAATACCTGCAGCGCGCCGCGGATATTGTCAAACAGCACAAAATCCACCATCAGCATGATCGCCGGGATCTGGATATATTTAAATAACTGCCATGCATTGGCTCCGTCCACGCGGGCCGCCTCCTCCACATCCTGGGGAAGGGACTGGAGCGCCGCCATGAACAGGATCACGTGATATCCGCTGAACCGCCAGAGCGATACAAAGGACAACACAAAATTGACGATCTTCGGATCCGACAGCCAGTTACGGATAAAGCCCTCCAGATGCACCCCGGTTAAAATGGCGTCAAAGGCGCCGTTGATTGGGGAGAAAAAGTAGGAAAAGGCGTAGGAGATCGCCACTCCGTTGATGATATAAGGCATAAATACCATAGTCTTATAGAATTTCGCCGCCCGAAGCTTTCCCGTCAGCAGGACTGCAAAAGAGAGCTCCACCGGGATCATCAGCAGATGCACGCAGAAATATACCGCGTTGTTCTTTAGCGACAGCCACAGATCCGGATTCTTAAACATGGATGCATAATTGGAAAAACCGATAAAATTGCTGGAAGCAGCCAGGCCGTCCCAGTCGGTAAAGCTCATACGGATCAGGTCTATGGCAGGCACCACCACAAAAGCGATCAGCAGGACCACCGGAATAAGCAGGGAAAGTACGATAAACTGTTTTCGTTTTTTGGATAAAGTAGTCACCTTCATCTTCCTTTCTATTAAGAAGGGAGCTGCTATGAGAACAGCTCCCTGCTGAATTTGAACTTCCTGTCCCTATTACTGGATTCCGAGCTTCTGTCTCGCTGCCGTCCACTTGGCGTTTAAGTCTGCATAGGTGGCCTTTAAGTCAAAGCCCTCCGTCATCATCTGTGCGCCCAGCTTCTTGTAGTCAAATGCGGTCTCGTTCTGGATCGCGGTAAAGTCATCCCCGCCGCCATCGTACATAACCAGCACTCTGTCGGGGCAAAGATCGTCCGCCTGTGCCAGGATCGGATCCTTCTCCTTCGGGAAATTGCTCATGGAGGATGCAGAGGAAACATAGTTTATGTAATCCGGATACCACGCATCGGAGTAAAACCATTCAACAAAGGCTCTCGCCAGCTCCGGGTTCTTGGAGTGGGTGGTAACTCCCATAAAGGAATCGCCCTGGACCACTACATTGTAAGGATCGGAGGTTGTATTCCTGGTTGGCAGATAGAAGGTCCCCAACTCAGAGATGTCTTCCGCACCGTTCTGGATATTCTGGAGGCCCCAGTCACCCAATGCGATGATAGCCGCCTCTTTCGCCGCGAACAGGGAAGTCACCTGATCGTTGCCCAGTCCCAGCGGGTCTTTTCCGAGAGCACCGCTCTTAAACAACTGGTCTACCTTATCATAGGCCTTTACGATATCCGTGCCATCTGCAAACGGTTCATCCTGGGACGCCATGGTGTTCCAGTTCTGGCCGTTGCCGCTTTCCAGCGCCGGCATAAACTCCATATACGGATAATCCGGCCACTCATCCTTTAAGCCGCAGGCTACCGCCATGAAATCAGGATTGTCTTTTCCATAGAAATCCTGCAGTTTCTGTGCTACTTCCACAAGCTCCGGCCAGGTCGTGGGAACTTCCACACCGGCTTCCTTGAACATATCCTTCCAATAGTAAACATATTCATAACCGGAAGTCATCGGAATCCCCAGGATCTTTCCATCCAGCGCATAACCGGCTGCAAGCTCATTGTTCTTAGCAGCTTCCGTATCGGACAGATCCGTCAGGTAATCTTTGAATCTTGCCAGGGTAAAGGTCTTGTTGAACATAACGTCCGGGAGCTGATTGGCGGAAGCCCTCATCTTCATGGCATTCCAGTACTCGCTGTCGTCCTTGATCTTCTCCACCTCGATATCCGCATCGGGATAAACCTCCTGGAACTTTCCTACCATATCATTCTGCTCGATGAAATCATTTAAGTTGTTGTCCCAGATCGTAAAGGTGATGGTTCCTGACAATTCCTTATTCCCGGCTGCCGCCTCTGTTTTCTCTGCATTCTCTGCCGGAGCCTCGGTTCCTGCCGGAGCATTTCCTGCGTTTCCTGCGTTGCCTGCCGGTTCGCTGCTGCCTCCGGAACACCCTGCCAGGGATGCTGCCATGACGCCCGCCATGATCAGTGCCAGTCCTCTTTTCTTCATGTTGTAACCTCCTTATGCGATTTTTTTCATGTGACCAGTATAGTCCCTGACCAGGCAAAAACACCATGGATTATTTTCTCATTTCTTGATCATTCTTCCGATATTGGGATTTACAGAACTTGACGATTCTTCCGTTTTTCCTGTCAAAAAGTACGAAAAGCGCCCATTTAAGGCGCTTTTCTGTATTGTGCCGGGCTCATACCCGTAGATTTTTTAAAGATCCGGTTGAAATGCTCCGGGTTGTTATAACCGACCATTTCCCCGATCTCATACATCTTAAATGTGGTCGTTTTGATCAGCTCCTTCGCCTTCTGCACCCGCAGTCCGGTCAGATAAGAGAGGAAGGTCTCCCCACATTCTTTTGTAAACTTGGTGGTGAAATATTTTTCACTTAGATCCACATATTCAGCCACCTCTTTCAGTGCCAGGTCCGGATTCTGGTAATGCTCCATAATATAGTGCTTGGCCCTCGTCACCGCATCGGTCTGCACCACATCCAACTGGCTGTTGCTGTAGTCCGCCACCCAGGATAAATAATTGGTCACCCACAGGCGCAGGCTGCGGATATCGTCGATCCGCCGCAGCTTCTCATAATAGTCCACAGACTGCCCGAAGATCCCGTTAAAATCAGCATCGGACTGTAAAAACTGGCGCGCTGTAGCCAAAACGGCTGCCAGAGTACGGTTCCTGCCCTGGTCTAAGGTCTCCGCCTGCAGCTTTTGCAGCATCCGTTCTTTTTCTTCCGAAATAGTCTTCTCGTCCGCTATGTAAAGAGCCGCCGCCAGCTTCCCATACTCCGGCGCCAGATCCGCGATCGCCCTGTATTGGCCGTAATCCCGGTTTAAGTCGAGGACCGCGCCCTCACCGGCCAGTATGCATAAGTCATAACAGTTTAAGACCTCCTCCACCTGGAGCGTAAACTGACGATAGTCCGCCTGCACCTTTCCGATACAGACAGACAGGCTTAAGTCCGCCACTGCTTTCCCCACCCGCAAAAGCTCCTTCAGCATAGCGTAAAGATTCTCTTCAAAATAGGGTTCTGTAATGCGATAATATACCACAAACCGCTCCGGGTCCACCGCTTCCATGACACAGCGGGATGCAAAACGGGGAATTGTATCGAACTCCGCCGCCAGCTTCCTGGCGCACTGTTTCCGTCCTTCTCCCTTTTCTCTGTATGTTCCGGGAAAAACCGCAAACAGCAGATACTGGTCCGCAAAAAAGTCCGCAGACAGTTTCTTCACTTCCTCCGGGGTCATCTCTCCCCGCACCAGCGCTCCCATATAATCGGACGGCAGCTTCGCCGAATGCTTCATCTTCTCCTCATAGTCCGCGATCAGCGCCCTTAAGCGCCGCACCATGGCATTGAAGGAATGGAGCATGGCCCGCACCTCCCCCTGGCCTGCCGGGGACAGATGCACATCAAGCATCCCCTCCTCCACCTGCTTAAGCCCGTGGCTCATCTGCTGGACCGGCTGGATGATCTGCCTTAAGAAATACTGGGAAAAGGTCGTATACAAAGCCAGGACTACCGCCATCGCCAGCAAAAGCATCGCCGCCACCACATGGTAATCGGCTGTCAGCTCCTTGCGTTTTACATAGCTCTCCAGCTTCCAGTCATTTCCAAAAACCTCAAGCGGGGTTTCCACCCTGATGTAGGAGCTTTCCCTCACTCCCGGTTCAGACAGGCTCCGGGACTGGTACACCACACCTCCCGCGCCGTCCACGATCCGGGTATAGCCGATCTTGTTCTTCTTCTGACGGTATCCCGTATTGTAAGTCTTTATCTTGTCGGAAGCGCCGCTCACCTGAAAGAAACAGACCATCTCGATCTTTTCCGACCGGTCCAACACCACATCGGGGGCCATGGCTGCCACCAACACAAAAGAATCTGCGGTCCCGCCGTTATACAGGTCCACATCATTGGTATCATAACTTCCCATGACCACCCGGTTCTTTTGCTCTAATGCCTGCTGATACCACCGCTCCTGCCGGATCTCCTCCGACGGGATCAGGATATCATTTTTGAAAAAGGTCTCCCTGCCGTCCTTCATGTAGAATGCCACCGATACGATATCCTTCACCGGCTCTGTGGCATAGCTGGCCGCCTCGTAGAGCTTCCGCTCGCTCTGGTAACGCTTATTGTAATCCGGCGTGTCCGTGTCAGCAGCCAGGGCCAGAAGCTCCCCGTTGTTGGCATAAGCCATATGGGAGAGCCTCATGGATATCTGCTCCATATCGGAGACCAGTTCTGCCACCACCGCTTCCTGTGCACGCTCCACGTTCTCTAATGCCTGCTGCCGGAATACCCGGTTTAAAATGGTCAGGGAAAGGATCAGCACGATGATGACCGGCACGATCACCAGACCGATAAAAGAGGAATAGTATATAGTTTTCAATGAACGGTGTTTCCTGTTTTTTGACGGTACCCTGCCCTTCAACGGATCGCCTCCACCCATTAATGGCGGTGCATAGCCACCTGGTCTGCGCCCAGGTTCTTTAAGTTCTCATGTACTTCGCGCCCGTCCGCCTGGCCGATCAAAAGATCGCGGGCTTTCTTCGCCTCCTGCTCGGTCTTGTGCTTGCTGGGGCCGCCCACGCAGCCGCCGGTGCAGACCATGCCCTCCACAAAATCTGCCGGGAGCTTGCCGACCTTTAAAAGCAGCAGCGCCTTCTTGCACTCTGCCGCGCCGTTGCACTTCATCACGTTCGGCTCGATATCCTCGTTCATCTCCTTGAAGCACTCCACCACAGCCGCGGTCACGCCTCCTGCGTTGCCGAAGCGTTTGCCGAAGACGGAACCTTCCTGGTACACATTCTCCTCCGGCTCAAGCTCCACATCCTTCGCTTTCATCATGGCGCGGATCTCGCCAAAGGTCATGGCGTAGTCTGCATTCCCTGTGATATTTAAGTCCAGGGTCTCGCTCTTTTTCGCGATACACGGCCCGATAAATACAGTGATGGTCTCCGGGTCGCGCTCCTTTAACATCCTGGACACCGCGCACATGGGGGAAACCGTAGTGGACATATTGTCAAGCAGGGTCGGGAAATGCTGTTTGATCATATTCACAAATGCAGGGCAGCAGGAGGTGGTCATCTTCTTGCCCTCCTTGTAGGCTTCCGCCCACTCAGCAGCCTCAGCTGCCGCGGTCATATCGCCGCCCAAAGCAACCTCCACCATATCCGCAAAGCCGATCTTTTTAAGGGCGGTCTTCCAACTTGCCATGGTGATGTCCGGTCCGAACTGCCCTTCTGTAGCAGGAGCCACCATCGCCACAACCTTCTTGCCGGCCTTGATCAGATTGATCACATCCACCATAAAGGTCTTGGAACCGATCGCGCCGAAGGGGCAGCTGTGGATGCAGGCGCCGCACTGGATGCATTTCTCCTCGTCGATCACGCAGATGCCGTACTCGTCGTAGGTGATGGCATCCACCGGGCAGACCTTTTTACAGGGGCGCTCTAAATGGGCGATCGCATTGTACGGGCACGCATTGGCGCACATGCCGCATTCGCGGCACTTGTTGGGATCGATGTGGGCGCGGGTGTCGCTCATGGTGATCGCATCGAAATGACAGGAATTCTGGCACGCTTTGCCCATACATTTGCGGCAGTTGTCAGTCACCACATAGGAAGCGATGGGACACTCCTCGCAGGCCGCGCTGATGACGTGCACCACATTGCGGGAATCCTTGCCGGACGGGCACTGGCCTTCTGCAAGACGCACCCTCTGACGGATGATCTCCCGCTCCTTGTAGATACAGCAGCGGAACTGGGCCTGGGGACCGGGGATGATCTTATATGGGATCTCCTCCTTGTCCTTATCCAGATCGCCGTCCCATGCCATCTTCGCTACCTCATATAAAACATCGTGCTTGATGCGTAAGATTGTTGCGTCATTTGTTATCATGATCTTTCATCCTCCTCATTTTCCCGTGTATTAATGTAACTGTTCAGGACGCCATCTTCTTGACCAAAAAATCCGTCCTGAACTGTTACAGATCAATAATAGGTGACCGTCACCGGTTTCCCCATCTCTTCTACCACATGCTTTAACTGCTCTACCAGATTCTGACGGATACCCAGGTCAAAGGGCAGCCCCGGATTCTGGTAGGCGCTGTTGATCGCTTTTCCCACATACAGATGCAGCTCGGTGCAGTCCTCGATCAGCATCTTTGCCACCATGGACGCGCCGTTGGGCTTGTCAAGCTCCAGGAAGAACTCCTCCGAAACGGTCTCATTCTTCACGTAGCGTTTCAATAGCTGGATCACCCGGTTTAGGGTGAGCACGCCTTCTGTCACCAGCTCGATCCCCTTCATATAGGCGATCGGCGGGATATCCGGATCCACATAATCCATGGATACGTCCAAAGGCCGTTTCAGCACCCGGGATACGATGGTGGCGCTGGTACCGCCGCACACGATGCGCTTGGTGGTCTCATCCCCGCCCATGAAATCCCGCACCATCTTCTCATCATCTGCCTGATCCCGGGCCGGGCCCGTCATCAGGTGCACCGGCTTGGCGTTGATAATGCGCATACAGGCCACCGTGGTGTCATCTCCCGGACGGTACTGGTACAGTTCGTCGCAGGCGTGGCAGATCGCCGTCGCCAGACGCATGGCTGAGATGGTCAGGGCATACTGCTTCACCGCATACTGTGCTATGTCCTCCCACAGCCAGCCAAAGTTTAAGAGCTGCCCCACGCCGGCATGGATCGTGCCGTCGCTCATCAGGATCAGGGCGTCCCCTTTTTGTACCTTGAAACGGTATTCATTGATCTTCTTGCCTTCCACCTCCCGGATGTTCTGGGGGATGGGCATCAGCTTCCCGCCGCGGATAAAAATGCAGCTCGGATTGTCGAACTCCACCAGATAGGCTTCCCCATTGTGAAAGACCTGAAGGATGCTGAAGGTCGCATAGGCCACCTGCCGCACCTGGCAGATCGGCAGGGTCTGCACGATCGTCTCCACGCACTCCTCCAGAGTGGCGCCGTTTAAGAACATGGTCCCCAGGATCTTGGAAGTCAGGGTTGCCAGGATATTGGCCTTTACACCGCTTCCCATGCCGTCCGCAAGGATCATGATGTTGGAGTCCCTGGTCTGCAGGATCTCTACCTTGTCGCCGCAGAGGACCTCCGAAAATTTATTCAGGCTCTTGTAAGCAACGTCTACGGTAACTCCCATCTATCTACCTCCGTTATCGCTGCCGTCCTCAAGCAGTGTCCGGCATAAGGTGGTCAGGGTAGTCTTGGTCTCCGCCGTCGTCTCTCCCAAAAGGCCCGCGATCTCCTGAGCAACCATCATCTGCTTGTGGATGACCTTCTGCGCCAGGTCGATGGTATCCAGCTTCTTCTCATAGTCCACCCGCGCCTGTTCTTCTTCCTTCGTAATATCGATGAAGGTGGCGAGCACTACATTTTCTTTCTCTATGTATACAATGTTCTGAAGGGTGTCCAGGTTTAGATCCGGATAGCTCACCTTCTTACCGTGAATGTTCTGATGAGTGTCGAATACCCACTGGAAATCCACCGGATCGATGAACTCATATAAGTACATCTGAAGTGCCTCCGCCCGGGTCTTGCCAAAATACTTCTCGCCCACGGCCGAGTACTCCATGATCTTCATGTTCTCATCCACGATCAGCACCACGTTGGGCGAGGTCTCCATCACCAGATTGGCGAAGGACTCGGACTTCTCGTACATGAACGGGATACACATGTTGAGCTCCGCCTTCTTCTGGAAAACGGCGATCGCCTTCTCCCGGCAGGTCGGATAGCCGCAGGCGCCGCAGTTTAGCTCGTCGTCCGGACGCAGCTTGCCTGTCATGGCCAGGATCTGCTGGACCTGGCTCTCTGTGGGGACAGGGTCCTTCGGGGAACGGTCCAGGAATATCTTTTTTAAGGATATGGCCTCTAAAACCGGGCCAGTCTCGGTCTTCGGGACCGGGTCCCTCTGGATCGTCTCTTCCATATCCAGCTTCACCTTGAACCGGGATATGGTCTCGTCGTTGACGGTCGGCCCCTTGATGCAGCCGCCGGAGCACATATTCATCTCAATAAAGCAGCCGGTGATCTCACCCCGTATCATGCTGCGGCACAGATCCATACAGTTCTTCTCTCCGTGCACGTAGAACTTGCGGTAATGATCCACCTGTTTCTCCGTGGCAAGGACGGAATTCACCACGCCGTTGGTCACAGGGTAGAGGCGGTTCACCCGCGGGTCCATGTGGACAAACGGCATATCCTCGCAGTCCTCTATGACGATGTCCTCCTCCTGAAGCCAGAGGTTGATGTCGTTGAAGTTAAGGACTGCGTCTATGTAGCCTTCGTGGCGCACATCCTGCGCCTCCCTTTTCTTGGCAATGCAGGGGCCAAGGAATACTACCTTCACATCGCCCATCTGCTTTTTGATCATCATCCCGTGGGCTACCATCGGCGACACCACCGGGGCCAGCCACGGGATCAGCTGGGGATAGTATTTTTCGATCAGGTCGTTGACGCTGGGACAGCAGGTGGTGATGATATTCTCCATCTGGCCTGCCTCCAATAACTGCGCATACTCTTCCGTCACCAGGGCCGCGCCTTCTGAGGTCTCACGCACATCGGCGAAGCCAAGACGCATAAGGGCCGCGCGCACCTGGCCGATGGTATGGTATTTTAACAAGCCCATGTAGGACGGGGCTATGGATACCACCACCTTTTCGCCGCGGGCCAGCATCCCTTTTACCAGGCCCAGATCGCTGATGAGAGTCTTGGCTGACTGGGGACAGATCTGCAGGCAGCGGCCGCACAGGATACAGTTGTCCGGCATGATCTCCGCCCGTCCGTCCTTTACCATGATGGCCTTGACTTCACAGTTGCGCACGCATTTGTAGCAGTGCCGGCACTTGGTTGCCTTAAAGTCAATTATCGCCATATTACAGCCTCCCGAGGATTTCCTTCTCAAAGAATTCTTTGGTGTCTTCCGGTTTCAGGGAATGCAGGGTCCCGTCTACGGTCACGCAGACCCCGTTGACACAGTTGCCGGTGCAGAATGCGCCGTTTAAGTCAACCTTGTCTGATACGCCGTTCGCTTTTACCAGCTCCTGCATCTGCTGGATGATCTCTCTTGAACCCTTTAAATGACATGCGCTTCCGATACAGATAGTTACTCTCATGACTTATCCCTCCAATAAATACGTTATTCTCGCCATAGTTAGATTTATTATCTCATATTGACATATTATTATCAATTAGTTTTTTGTCAAAAAGCGTGTTTTTTATGGTGTACATCATTCTTTTCCGATGTTATAATGTTCTTGTTCGTGCTTACCCAAAAGCCCCGCCGCACTCCGGTGGGTCCTGATGGAGAAGACAGAATGAATACGATAACGATTCAGGGCAAGGCTGTCCTGAAGAAAGTAACTCCTGATTCTCATCTGGATGAAGATTGTACACGGACAGAAAGAGAGGATAAGATTATGAAAAAAGCATTACCGATCTTGATGGCATTATCCATGGCTGCAGCCCTTGGCGGCTGTTCCGGCAACAAACCGGCTGAGGCCACAACGGCGGCAGGGACTACTGCTGACACAGCTGCAAAGACAGCTGAAACTACGGCTGCTAACACAGCTGAGGCCACAACGGCAAATGAGAGCGCCGATTCCAGCAAGCCCGCAGGCGCGGAGTCCGAAAGCAAGGCAGCTTCCGCACAGGCCGAACTTCCAAAAGCGCCGGATGTTACCGTCCGCACAGGCTCCCTGAAGGGACCGACCTCCATGGGACTGGTACAGCTGATGGACAAGCAGGAAAAGGGAGAAGCCCTCTGCGATTATGAATTCACCATGGTAACTGCGGCGGACGAGCTGCTGGGCAAGGTGGTAAACGGTGATCTGGATATCGCTCTGGTGCCTGCCAATGTTGCCAGCGTACTCTATAACAAGACCGAGGGCGGGATCTCCGTCATCGATATCAATACCCTGGGCGTGCTGGATATCGTAGCATCTGACGATTCTATCAAGTCCATTGCCGATTTAAAAGGCAAGACCCTCTATCTGACTGGGAAAGGTACTACGCCCGACTATGTGATCCGCTACCTGCTCACCGAGAACGGACTCAGCGATTCCGATGTGACCCTGGAGTATAAGTCCGAAGCCGCAGAGGTCGCCGCTGTCTTAAAGGACCAGGCGGACGCGATCGGCCTGCTCCCGCAGCCGTTTGTCACTGCCGCCTGCGCGCAGAACGAGAACTTAAAGATCGTGCTGGATTTAACAAAAGAATGGCAGGCTGTGCAGGGCAATGGCGGCAGCCAGTTAGTCACCGGCGTGACAATCGTGCGCAACGCATTTCTTGAAGAATACCCGGATGCAGTCACTCTGTTCCTTGCAGAGCACAAGGAATCCGCCGCATTTGCCAACGAAAACCCGGACGAGGCCTCTGAGCTGATCGCTGCCGCCGGCATCATTGAAAAAGCCCCGATCGCAAAAAAAGCGCTTCCCTACTGCAATATCACCTGTATAACCGGAGAAGAGATGAAGACGGCGCTGAGCGGCTATCTCAAGGTACTGTCCGACCAGGACCCCAAGTCTGTAGGCGGCAAGCTGCCTGAGGACGGATTCTACTTTATCCCATAAGTACCACAAAAACTGCCGCTGCCGGACACAGCAGCCAGCTCTATAGAAACATGTATACAAACAGGCAAACTACTGAAAGAATAAGGAGCAGCCATGAAACACCGGATACCCGTACGCAGATTTTTAATCGTCCTCTTCTGGATTGGAGTCTGGCAGAGTGCCAGCCTTACAGTCAGAAACGACATCCTTCTTGCGGGTCCGGCAGACGTGGTCCGCTCCTTTCTTGTACTGCTGCCCACCGGGGATTTCTGGAAGGCGGTCGGATGGTCTTTCGGAAAGATCATGTTTGGCTTCATCACCGCATTTTTATCGGGGCTGCTGGCCGGGAGCCTGGCATTCCGGTTCCGGTTCCTGGATGAACTGCTGGCTCCGGTCATTTCCCTGGTCAAATCCATCCCCGTGGCCTCATTTGTCATCCTGGCCCTTATCTGGATCGGTTCCAGGAACCTTTCCGTATTTATCTCTTTCCTGGTTGTTTTTCCGATGATCTATGTGAGCACAGTCTCCGGGCTGCAGAGCACGGACCCGTTGCTCCTGGAGATGGCAGATATATTTTCTGTCGGACTGCTGCAGCGCATCCGGTTTATCTATCTGCCTGCTCTGATGCCTTATCTGACCAGCAGCTGCCGGGTCGCCCTGGGCATGAGCTGGAAATCCGGCATCGCCGCCGAAGTCATCGGCGTCCCCGCCCATACGATCGGTGAAAATCTTTACATGGCGAAGATCTATCTGGCTACCGCTGACCTGTTCGCCTGGACGATCGTTATCATCCTGGTCAGCTCGCTGTTTGAGAAGCTGCTTCTTCTGGGACTGGGACAGATTGAAAAGCTCAACAGAAGCATGGGGAAGTATTTTTGAGAACTGTAAACGGAGTATTTTAGGAGAACTGTATGGAACCTTTCCGACTGGTCACAGACCATCTGTCCAAAACCTACGGGGATCTGGACATTTTCAAAGATTTGAACTTTACCCTGGAATCCGGGCAGACCTACTGCCTGATGGGTCCTTCCGGCTGCGGCAAGACAACCCTGTTCCGGGTCCTGTTGGGACTGGAGCCTGCAAGCGGGGGAAGTTTCCGGCTTGTATCCCACGATGGAGACAGCTTTTATCCGAAGTTAAATATCAAAGGAATCAGACAGCACCGCACCGGTCTGCCTCTAGTGGCGGTATTTCAGGAAAACCGTCTCTGTGACAGCTTCTCGCCTTTGGACAATGTACTGCTGGGCGTCAGAAATACCATGGACCGGGAAGCTGTCTACCGGGAACTGTGCCTTCTTCTGCCGGAAGAAGCCATACTCCGCCCTGCTGCCACCTTGAGCGGCGGCATGAAACGCCGCGTAGCGATTCTGCGGGCACTCCTCGCCCCATCCTGTGGAATCCTCATGGATGAGCCGTTCACCGGGCTTGACGAGGATACCAAGAGCACGGTGATCGCTTATATAAAAGAAAAAACCGCCGGCAAACTCCTGATGGTGTCTACCCATCAGGAAGAAGATATACCGGCATTAAACGGAAAACTGCTGCGCCTGTTCTAGCATGCTGTCTGTATGTGCGATAAAGGAAGCGCTGCTGCGGCAGGTCAGACCGGCAGCAGCGCCCACAAAACCGCCACCACAATGCAGGGGAGCATATTGGCAACCTTCACTTTCTTTCCCCAGATCAGATTAAGCCCCACACAGAATATCAGAATAGAACCGGTTAAAGACAGATTGGACAAAGCCTGCTCTGTCATAAACGGCTCAATGACTGTAGAGAGCGCCGTGATCCCACCCTGAAAAAGAGCGACCGGAATGGCTGAAAACATACAGCCCTTCCCTAAAGAAGCTGTCATCACCATGATGATCAGCAGATCCAGCACCGTCTTTGCAGCCAGAATGGAACTGTCGCCATAGATACCGTCCTGGATTGCGCCCACCACCGCCATGGCTCCGATACACACGGTCAGGGATGCCGTGACAAAGGCATCCACAAAAGCCCCGTCCCCACTGTTGCTTGTCTTGATCTTCAGCCATTCTCCGAACTGTTCCATCTTCAGTTCTATGTTCATCCACTCGCCGATCAGCGCTCCCACCGCATAACTCCCGATCAGCATCATGGTCCCTTCCGTGGTCAGTTTCCCCTGGCTGATCTTCAGCATCTCCTGCATAGTACCGCCGATGCCAAGAAACATGACACAGACCCCACAAGCCATCATTAACGTATCCTGATACCGTTTTTTCAGAGCCTTGCCAAACAAAAGGCCTCCCAGCCCTCCTGCCAGAATACCGCCCACATTGATCAACGTTCCCATTCCCGCCATTTCTCTCTCCCCTGACAGACTGCGGAGAACCGCAGCTGTACTTTCCAGTCCTTATTCCAACCATTCTAATGATGCCCGGGAGGATTGTCAATCCTCCCTTTTAAAATTTTTTTACATTTTTTTTCAAATTTCTCTTGCTTTTTTTCAAAAAGAATGCTAATATACAGTAGTTCGCTTTCGAGGCGTGGCTCAGTTTGGTAGAGCGCTGCGTTCGGGACGCAGAGGTCGCAAGTTCGAATCTTGTCGCCTCGATTTCGGCCTCATGGTCAAGCGGTCAAGACGACGCCCTCTCACGGCGTAAACCCGGGTTCGATTCCCGGTGAGGTCATAATAAAAGCTGTTGCAGACATCTGCACAGCTTTTATTTTACTGTTTTTTCAAAAATACCACTCCCACCGCATCCGGCCCAATGTGAGCGCCGATCGTTGGGTTGATCTCTGAAACGATGATCTCCTCCACACCTTTCAGTTTTTCCCGCAGGAGCCGCTCCCGCAGCTCGCCCGCCAGCGCCTCACACCCTGAATGGACGATTCCCACTTCCGGGTACCCGCCCTGCTTTTCCTTTAAAAGCTCCATCATAAAAGTGACCGCCCGCTTCAAAGTGCGCACCTTATTCCTTGCCACGATCTGCCCGGCCTCATTGACTGTCAGGACCGGCTTGATATCAAGGACCGTCCCGAGGCAGGCGCTCACACCTCCAAGCCTGCCGCCCCAGACCAAGTATTTTAGGTCATTGACCGCAAACCAGAGATTCACAAGGGGGATCTCCTGCTCCACCGCCTGGACGATCTCCTCAAAAGAACCTCCCTCCAGACACCGCTTTGCTGCACGGCAGGCCAGGATCCCCTGTCCAAAGGAGGCGTTTCGGGTGTCGATCACCTGGATCCGGCTCTCCGGGTATTCCTCCCGGAGCTGGTCCGCCACCATGGAGACCGTGTTATAGCTGCCGCTGAGCGCAGAAGAAAACATGATACAGATAAGCTCTTCCCCGGCTGCCAGCCGCGGTTCTAAGAGTTCTCTGACCCGCTGCGGGTTGCAGCCCATGGAAAAGGCGCGCTCCCCTCCTGACATCCGTGCAAAAAACTCGGAGGCGCTTAATCTCCGTTCATCACCGTACACCATTTCATCCATATCAAATCTGTAATACTGGGGCAGGATGACGATCCCGTATTCATCCGCCAGACATCCCGGAATATCCCCATTAATATCCGCTGCGATTGTGATCTTCTTTTCCATCGTTTTTCCCGCTGCCTTTCCCGGCCTTAAAGACCATACGATATAAAAGTGTCAGAAGGATTCTGGCATTTAATATGGATTTCTGCCAGAAACCGATCTCACGTTCCCTGTGGTTTTTATCCGCGCTGTCAGCCGGCATCATCCCGTCAAAATACTCATATCCGGCAAGAAGCCTCATAAGCTCCTCCGGCAGATATTTATAACTGGGCCTGGTAAGCTGCACAGCGCCGGTCATCTCTATTATCCTTCCCACAAAAGACATACAATTTTCCGTTTTATAGATAGAAAACCCGTGAAATACCGTCATGGTCACCATACTGAAGATATTAAACATATATTCCGGGTCGTGTTCATAGTCCTGGATCAGCTCTTTGATCCGATCCAGAGCGCCCTGGCTGACCGGTATCCGGTAGATCCTTGTCCGGTAAAAGTTCTGCCCCGGCTGCACATAATCCCCCCGCCGCTCCCATACGATCCCCGCATCTAAGGGCGTATTGGTGCTTCTCCTGGAAAAGCTCACAAAGTCCTCCAGCTTCTCGTCCAATGAAATGGAAATGTGAGTATAGTCGCAGCCGGAAATACGGCGGCTGATCTTGGCGATCGTGGTCATAGTAGCCATAAAACAGATATAGATACTGGTTTCCTGCCGTCTGTCCGCTATTTTTTGCTCTGTCATCGGCTCCCCTTTCCCCTGACCATATTTTTAAGAAAGGACAGGATGTATGACTTATAGTCTACCATATCATACACGCCTTGTCTCCTGGCCAGCAAAAACAATCGGATCAGCAGCACATAGTAATAAAAATAATATTTCCTCACGGACAATTTCTCCGGCCTGCACACCAGATGCATATAGTCCCAGTGTCCCGGGTCCTCCGTGATCAGCTTATCCGCATAGTCGCTGTAGATCTCCGTTCCCGGCACCGGCGTGAAGATGGAGATAGCCACATTTTTCACGCCCTGCGCGGCGATCCAGGTATACAGCCGGTCAAAATCCCTCTTTTCGAAATCCAGGTCCACGATGAACATGCCGAATATCTTGATCCCCAGCTCATTGGTAAATCGCACGCACTCCGCATTCCAGGAAATCTTTGTCCGCTTGTTGTACTGCTTTAAGTAGGTATCCTCCACGGCCTCCAGGCCCACGACCAGGTACACCAGGCCGATCGCGGCAAAGTCGCGGATCAGGTCACGGTTCTTCAAGATAAAGTCCACCCGCCCCATACAGACGTACTTTTTATGGATGCCCCTTTCTCTGACCAGGTCGATAAAACGGCGGATCCGCCTCGCATCCAGCAGAAAATCATCATCAATGATATAGATCCCTTCACTGTCTATGGAGGCGATCTCCTCCACCACATCTTCAATATCCCGCGCCGTATACGTGCCGCAGTTGAGCACGTTCCGGTAGCAGAACTTGCAGCGAAAGGCACAGGAGTAAGCGGTCCTCACCTGGGCGCAGTGAGGGAGCTCAAAATAATTGTAGTGATCCGGATGCGCGTAATAATAGCTGCGGTCCGGCCAGGGCAGACGGCGGATATCAAAGGGCTGTGCCGGGCTGCATTGCCACTGTCCGTTTTCCCTGTGACAAAGGCCTGGAATCTCGCCCAGATCCTTCCCCTCTATGATCCCTGGGATCTGGAGAACATCAAAGGTGGTCAGGATGAAATCCGTCTCAGGCATATAAAACCGCTCCTGGTTCTTCTGCACATGAAGCCCGCCCACGATCGTGACAACCTGCGGGTTCAGTCTTTTTGCCAGACGGATATACTCTTTCATAAACGCTTCCTGCTTGATCCTGCCGCAGATGTAGAACACATCCGGCCGGTACTGCCGCAGTTTTTCCTCCAGGGTTATCTCCTCCCTGGGCACGTCGAATATCTCCGGAAAATAGCCCGCCTGCTTTAAGACCGCGCTGATATACTCCAGCTCCAACGGCTCATTTTCCAAAATCCCGTTAAAATTATATTTGTTCCGGGATACTTCCGGATGGACCAGCAATATTTTTTTATCCATGTTTCTTCCCCCTGAATTCCGGTCATCTTATCAACCAGCTTAAATGTCGGCTTCTTTGTTATCCACATTATATCAGGAATCAGAGGTGGAAAACAGATGTCATGCGTCATGGATCACGGTGACGTTTGTCACTGGCTGCGAAGAAAGACCGTTTTATCCCCTCTCTGGAAACTTTGAGCGATATGTTTGAACCGGTGGAAATACCGGTATGAATGATGAAACAATCCTCCTGCATCTGTAATAAGAAAATCCCCTCAGTACAGGCCATAGCAAAGGTCTTTCACTGAGGGGGACTCTTTAAACAGGGATTTACATACTGTTTTACAGCTGGGCTAGTTGGATTCGAACCAACGAGATGCAGGAGTCAAAGTCCTGTGCCTTACCGCTTGGCGATAGCCCAATATTTTAAACACTAAAACATCTTACCATAGGTCGCAAAATTTTTCAAGTGATTGCATTTACAATCTCTGTTTAATCTTCGATATCTTACATTTCCCTTTTCATGGTGAATTTGGTATAATACCTCTAGGATCATACATTACATACCAAATGGGAGGACACCCCTATGCCCAATACCATGTTTTTCAGCCTGCTGCTCAACATCGGGCTGCTGGTGCTTATCGCCACACTCCTGACCAAGCTTCCGGTGGTGCGCAGGATGTTTCTGGACGGAAAACACTCTGTCGGCAGCCGGATCTCATTGGCCCTGATCTTCGGCACGGTCAGTATTATCTCAACCTATACCGGGATGAGGGCTGAAGGAGCTATCGTCAACACCCGTGTCATCGGTGTTTTGGCGGCAGGACTCTTAGGCGGTCCCCAGGTCGGGATCGGCGCCGCCATGATCGGCGGACTTCATCGTTACCTGTTCGATATCGGAGGCTTTACAGCTGTCTCCTGCGCCATCTCCACCTTTGTGGAGGGGTTGATCGGCGCTGCCTTTTCCAGGCGGTTCCGCCAGGGCAAGCTGGACAATACCGGAGTATTCCTGATCACGGTGCTAGCGGAGGTCGGACAGATGGTGATCATCCTGCTGATATCAAAGCCATTTGCCGCCGCTCTGGAACTGGTAAAGATCATTGCATTTCCCATGATCACCATGAACGCTCTTGGCATGGTCATCTTCATCACCACATTCAATATGGTGTTCGTGGAGGAGGACAGTGAGTTCGCAGGAAAGATGCGGCTTGCACTGAATATCGCGGACCGGAGCCTGCCCCATCTGCGTCAGGGACTGTACAGCTTAACGGACATGCAGGAAACTGTCCGCATCATTTACGAGTCCTTCACCTGCTCCGCCGTCATGATCACAGACGGACAGAAGATCATCGCGGTCTGCCCGGAGGACCACCGCAGCATTCTGGACACTGAAGCGGTCTTAGGGCCAGTCTGCCAGTCGATCCATGACCGCCAGGTGAGCGTATTCCCCTCCGGGATTGATGAACCTCCGCTGATTCCATATTTAAAGAACCACACGGTCATTGTCGCGCCGCTGATTGAAATGGAGAAACCGGTGGGCAGCCTGACCATGGTGATGAAAAAGCAGTGGCATGCTTCTTCTCAGGCCACCTTAAGCTTCGTGGACGAGCTTGCCAAGCTGTTCTCCACCCAGTTGGAGCTTTCCGACTTAGATTACCAGAAACGGCTCCGGCGCAAGGCAGAGCTGAAAGCCCTCCAGTCCCAGGTGAACCCGCATTTTCTCTACAATGCACTGAATACCATCGCATTTGTCTGCCGTGAGAATCCGGGCCGGGCACGGGAGCTGATCATCACCCTCTCCGCCTATTATCGCCAGACACTGGAGAACGACCGCTACATGCTGAATCTCCACGCGGAACTGTACCACGTCACCAGCTACCTTGAACTGGAAAAAGCCAGATTTGAAGAAAAACTGCAGGTGGATATCCAGGTAAATGATGACATAGACTGCATGGTCCCCTCCTTCATCCTGCAGCCACTTGTTGAAAACGCCGTCCGGTACGGCGCAGACAGGAGCGGGAGCCGTTATGTGGGCATCTGCGCCGCCGAGCTTCCCGACGGGATCATGATCTCCGTCTCCGATCACGGCTCCGGCTTCCCACAGGACATTATCGACCAGCTTTACTCCGGCCAGCCCATGAAAGGCATCGGCCTGGAAAATGTACACAAGCGCTTGAAGAGCATCTATGGCGAATCCAACGGGCTCATGATAGACAGTTCGCCAGACGGCTCCCGGGTTTCTTTCCTGATCCCCGGCGCAGCCCAGGATCTGTCTGACAGCAGCGATACAAAGGAGGTTACCTTATGAAGATAGCAGTCATCGATGACGAACGCCCCGCACGCGGAGAACTGATCCACCAGATCCGTGAGGTCCTCCCCGACAGTACCATCGAAGAGGCTGACAGCGGCGCTTCCGCCCTGGAGCTGTTAAGCAGCCAGACCTTCGACCTTCTGTTCATAGACATCAACTTAAATGACATGGAGGGAACCACCCTGGCCGCTGCCGCCCAGAAGATCCTGCCCGGGGCGCAGATCGTATTTGCCACCGCATATTCCCAATATGCAGTAAAAGCATTTGAGCTTGGTGTGGACAATTATATCCTGAAGCCGTTCGACCCGGACCGGGTAAAGCGTGTGTTGGAAAAATGCCAAAAGGCCGCCGGATCTGCCGCCCGTGACCTCCACGGGGGAACCGGATCTGCCGCCCCCGTCTCCGCATCACTGTCTTCCGACCGGCTTGCCATCAACACCAACCGCAAGATCCTGCTGGTGGACATCCGCCAGATCGTTTATCTGGAAACAGAGGGAAGGGGCTGTATCCTTCACACCACCTCCGGCGATTTCAATGACAACCAGCTCCTGGGGGAATTTGAAAAAAAGCTGATCCCCCACGGTTTTTACCGGATCCACAAGAGCTATCTGGTGAACTTAAACTACATATCCGAACTGTTCCCCTGGGCCAACAACAGCCTGGCAATAAAAATGCAGGGCTTTGAGCGGGATATCCTGCCGGTCAGCAGGGAGAAGGTAAAGAGCTTAAGGCAGCTTTTGGGCCTCTAGGCCATTTCACCCCTTCTCTCCTGCGGTTCATGCGCCAGAACCTGCAGTTCATGCAAAAACTGTTTTCTTTTGTCTGTTTTTCAGTATAATAAGGGCAAAAGGAAACAGTTTTTATACATAATGCATAGGAGGTAGGGTTTATGGTAAGTTTCTTCGTGTGTCTGGCAATTCTGATCATTGGGTTCATGGTTTACAGCAAGTTTACAGAAAAAGTATTTGGTCCTGACGACCGGAAACCGCCGGCATTGACTATGACGGACGGGAGCGATTACGTCCCCATGTCCACACCGCGGATCTTCCTGATCCAGCTGCTGAACATCGCAGGACTTGGGCCGATCTTCGGCGCACTGGCAGGCGCCTGCTGGGGCCCCAGCGTATTTTTGTGGATCACCTTCGGTACCCTGCTTGGCGGCGGCGTACACGACTATATGGTCGGTATGATGTCCATGCGCCACAAGGGCGCCAGCGTATCCGAGCTGACCGGCATGTATTTGGGCAACGGCATGAAACAGGTTATGCGCGTATTTTCCGTTGTACTGTTAGTCCTGGTTGGCGTATCCTTCTCCACCGGACCGGCTAATCTGCTGGCAATGCTGACTCCGCAGGTACTGGACGCCAAATTCTGGCTGGCCGTAGTACTGATCTATTACTTTATAGCCACGTTTGTGCCGATTGATAAAGTGATCGGTAAAGTTTATCCGTTTTTCGGCATCTGCCTGATCGTAATGGCACTTGGAGTAGGCGGCGCGATCATTCTGGGCGGTTACCACATCCCGGAGATCACACTTTCCAACCTGCATCCGTCCAACACCCCGATCTGGCCGACCATGTTTATCTCGGTAGCCTGCGGCGCGATCTCTGGTTTCCACGCAACCCAGTCGCCGTTAATGGCCCGCTGCCTGACCGATGAGCGCAAGGGCAGACAGGTATTCTATGGAGCCATGGTGGCAGAAGGCGTTATCGCCCTGATCTGGGCCGCAGCCGGAGTTGCCTTCTACAACGGTACCGGCGGCCTTCTGAATGCACTGGGAGGCGGGCAGTCCGCAGTAGTATATGAAATCTGTTTCACCCTGCTGGGACCGGTAGGTGCAGTGATCGCCATGATCGGCGTTATCGCGTGCCCGATCTCTTCCGCGGATACCGCATACCGGAGTGCACGGCTGACCCTGGCAGACTGGTTTAAGTTTGACCAGAAACCGATCAAAAACCGTCTGATCCTGACCGTACCGTTACTTTTTGTAGGGGCCATCCTGACCCAGATCGACGTACAGGTCATCTGGAGATATTTCTCCTGGAGCAATCAGACCCTGGCTATGATCTCTCTGTGGGCCGCCAGCGTTTACCTGTTCCGCAAAGAGCGCTTCTTCTGGATGACCGCGCTTCCTGCAACCTTTATGTCCGCGGTATCCTGCACCTATATCCTGATGGCAAAGGAAGGCTTCCAGCTCTCCACTTCCATCGCTTACCCGGTAGGACTCCTGTTCGCCGCCGCATGTATGGGAATCTTTTTATACTCCTGCTTCGGCAAAAAATCCGCGAATACGGTCCCCATGGTGTTTGAGGATAAATACGAGGCTTAAAAAGCAAACAAAAACTTGTGCCGTAATGCGTATTCTAAAAAGAAGCTGTGCCTGACCGCACAGCTTCTTTGCTTTCATCATCCTGTTATACCAAACCTGCAGCCGCAAGATACACCCCTGCCAAAAATGCCTCCGGCAGAACGATCAGACTGGCTGCCGGACGCTTATATTCGCAGGTATTCATAAGCTCCGCAACCATGGTTCCCGCCAGTTTCGCACGCGCCTGCCTGCTGATGAGGCTTTTAGCATTTTTGGCGCTTTTAGCCCCGTCATGCCGGGGCTCCAGCCGTTCAACCCCTTCCCTGATCTGTTCCTGCCATACTTCAAAGGAGTAGATCCGTTCACAATCCAGTCCAAAGATCTCCCCGGCAAGTTCAGCACACACCAGCGCTGTGCTCCGGTCATCCGATGAGGACATCCCCCTCTCCTCAAAAAGCTTCTCCACTCCCGCCAGAAACAGCTGGTCCAGACCTCCGCCGCCATCTTTTTGCAGCAATCCGCCCAAAGGCAGGCAGTCGGAAAGCAGCGCCATGACCTGTGCGGTAAAACCAGCATGAAACGTAAATGCATTTCCCTCATACGTCCCAAGGGCTTTCAGCGTGTCCAGGTAGCCCAACCGGATATTACGCCGGATCTTATCCCTGTCAAATACCAGAGTAGGGCCAAGAGTCCAGTAACTGCGGATATAGGTCACGTGGCGCGCCAGCTCCAGATTCTCCCGTCTGACCACGCCAAACGCTTCTAAATCCACCGCTATGATGTCCTCCGCCCCCTGCAAAAGCGCCAGCTTTACAGGCAGATTGTCATGATAGGCCCCGTCCACATACCGCACGTTATCTATGGTGTGAGGCTTAAATGCCGGGTAAATGGATGCGCTGGCAATGATATAGTCGATCATTTTCCCTTCCGGTATGTCTCGGATCATCAATTCCCTCGGAACACTGGTGTCCTTCTCAAGAGTCACAAGTCCGTAGCCGATGGAGGAAGCGCGAACCTTCTTCTCATCCAGAAAGGCCTGAAGCGTTTCCTTCAGCGGAGCCGTATCCGTTCCGCCGTTCTTTATAAAGTTGACCACAAAGGTCTGATAGGTCTGAAGCACCTTTTTGGGAAACGGATCGTGATCATCCACCGGCACATCCATAACGTCCTTTGTCTCAATACTTTCCCACAGAGCCGCTGCCATATCGTAATCCCCCTGTGCGATCACAGCTCCGTTGACCGCGCCAATGGAAGTCCCTGTCACAATATCGATCTTCACCCCCAGCTCACGCAGCGCCTTCCATACTCCCAGCTCATACGCTCCGCGTGAACCGCCGCCTCCCAGGACCAGGGCCGTTTTACTCATGCAATTCCTCCTTCAAAATGTAGCTATAATTGGTAACTTTTCGGAACAAACAGCGACATAATTCCCTGCCGCCGCAGTGCGATCCTCCGCGGAGCGGTTTTTTATATCATAGAGAACTTTCCTGTGATATAAAAAAAGTACCGCAACCACGGTACTTTCACAGTGCGGGTAACAGGACTTGAACCTGCACGGTCTCCCACCAGAACCTAAATCTGGCGCGTCTGCCAATTCCGCCATACCCGCATGATGGCAATCTTAGTGTAAAAAAACATTCCCGAAGGAATGTTCACAGGGTGGATAGAGGGATTCGAACCCTCGGCCTCCAGAGCCACAATCTGGCGCGCTAACCAACTGCGCTATACCCACCATATATAAAAAAATATCATATCATCCGATGGATGATATGTAACGAGCCTGAAGGGATTCGAACCCCCGACCCACGGCTTAGAAGGCCGTTGCTCTATCCAACTGAGCTACAGACTCATGCGTTAGAAAGCTGGGCTTTCCAAAAGCGGGTGATGGGAATCGAACCCACGTATCCAGCTTGGAAGGCTGGTGTTCTACCATTGAACTACACCCGCAGATTTTCTAAGAGAGCTTCAGATAGACTGTTGAACCGCTGTGTAAGCTCCCGTCAACCCGTCAATCTAAACTCGGGGTGACAGGATTCGAACCTGCGACCTCCTGGTCCCAAACCAGGCGCTCTAGCCAAGCTGAGCCACACCCCGGATCCTTAAATGCTCTCATTCTTCAACTAATTTCTTAGCTGTTGAACAACGCGAGTATCATTATATAATAGCATCCTATATTTGTCAACCGGTTTTTTTACATTTCTCGGAAATTTTCTAAAAAATATCATTCCCTGTCCAGATAGTATGTCTGGTACCGTGCGGTCCCGTCTTCATCCATCTCCATGACCATGTAGGACGGCTTTCTCCCCTCCTGCCTTGGATAGGACAGGCTGCCCGGATTTAATATGGTCACATCCTTTCCCACTTCCAGAAACGGACGGTGGGTATGACCGTACATGGCGATATCACAGTTACGCTCAATCGCTTCCTGGCGCAGCACCTCAACCCCCAGTGACACATTGTAATAATGTCCATGCGTCAGCAGGATCCTGTGCGGCCCCAGTTCCAGTTCGATCTCCCGCTCCAGCATGGAAAAGAAATCATTGTTGCCCATGACCATCTCCAGCTGGCAGCCATCGCCCACCCAGTCTGCGATCTGATATTCGCTGCCTTCTGCATCTCCCAGATGGATCAGCATATCGATCGGCTCCTGTTCCTTCAGCACCCGGGCCAGGTTGTCATCCTTTCGGTGGGTATCGCTCACAATCAAAATCTTCATCAGGACTCCTCCTCAAGAACCGCTCTCAGCTCCGCTTTCATGGCCTCCAAAGCTTTGCCGCGGTGGCTGACACGGTTTTTTTCATCAATCTCAAGCTCCGCAGAGGTCTTGCCAAATTCCGGTATATAGAGGATCGGGTCATATCCGAAACCACCGCATCCCGCAGGCTCCTCTGCGATCACTCCTTCCATGGCGGCTTCCGTGTGAAGTATCCTGCCGTCCGGCAATACTGCCGCAATATTACAGATAAAACGGGCTGCCCGTTCTTCTCCCACAGCATCCTTCACCCGCTCGATGATATTCCGGTTCTTGATCTCATAGGAGGTATCCTCACCCATATACCGTGCAGAGTAGATCCCCGGCTCTCCTCCGATATAATCCACTACAAGCCCTGAATCATCTGCCAGCACAATATCTCCTGTACAGTCCCATACGGCCCGCGCCTTGATCTCCGCGTTCTCCGCAAAGGTCGTTCCATCCTCCACAATATCCGGATCTGCACCGGCCTCCTTCATGGAGACCACCTCGCAGCCCAGATCTCCCAGGATCAGACGGATCTCCCGCATCTTTCCTGCATTTCCGGTCGCAAAAATAATTCTGTGTTTCATGATCTCTCCCTTATTTCTCAACATTTTTTGTGTACGCTTTCAGGCACAGGTTACAGCTCTGGCCCGTTTCCACCGGCTCCCACTGGATCCCATCCGGGCTGATATACCCCTCGCCGTCGCTTAGATCGATCCTGCACTTCCCATCGCCTGCATCATACTCTATGGCGACCGGATGGACCGCTCCCGGGGTAGTGAGCTTTATCATGACCCCAAACCGTCTCCCCGGCTGCAGGACCAGCGGCCGGTCAAAGGACACCGTATAGTATCCGGCATGGTCCAAATGGCCCGAAGCAACCTTCCTGCGCATCTCAAAGCTGCGATACCCCTCTTTTTCTGGATCTTGGGATACTTCCGGCACCACATACACTTCATAGTCCGTATTCTGTTCTGTGGCATAGAATCCAGCTGCCATAACGTCCTGTTCCGGCTCTCCCGCCGTATAGACATTCACTGCCCAGGCAGTATCGCTGCCATAACCGATCTGCCCGACCCAGCCGCACAGATCACTCTGGTAAATATGATCGTAATTATCCACATCCTCCACAGAGGAATACAGGATATTGGTCTTTCCCAGATTCCCATCATAATAAGAGACATAGAAGAACCCATCTTCTCCAAACTGGGTACCCCAGCTGTTCTCACATAAGAAAGCACCGTCCCCAGGCACCTGCCCCGAAAAATCCCCCCTGGGGAAGTCATCATCCCATCCCACGATCACCACGTCATGATTGGGCGGCACATCCAGCGGATAGCAATATGCTTTGGTATCCCGGTTGTAATACTCCGACTGGCTCAAGCTGTCAGTGAGCGTGGTGTAAAGGGAACTCTGCACCCCGCCCGTCTCAAGTACTGCCCGTTTTATCTGCTCCCGGTCCTTAGGCGGCAGGATCTGGATCTCCTGCACGTGCTTGACAGCCGTAAGCCCTTCCGGGGAAATGCCGTCTCCGTAAGGATCTGAGACCTCATGTACCGGTCCTCTCCAGGATAAAAGATATGCCATGGACATGGTATACTCCCCGCCGTCAGCCTGCCCCAGAACAAAGTCAGGATTATGGGACATATGATCCTCAGAAAAATCATGGACCTCTTCCGGTAGAAGAGAACTTTCCAGCGCCAGCAGGGATGCAAATGCCCAGCAGGTTCCCAAATCCCCCTGATCCTTCACAGGAGAAGTCCGGCCATGCTCCCTGGCGTCATAACGCCGCGGCAGCGAGGACTGCCGTATATCCGCTCCTGCTGTAGTTTCTGCCCCTATTGTGGTTTCTGGGGGTACTGTGGTTTCTGGCTGGACTGTGGTTTCTTGCCACACTGTCTCATCCGGCTGGACTGTAGCTTCTGTCTGTGATATCTCGTCTGGCTGCGTATCCTCCGGCGCACGCTCCCCGGCACAGCCGCCTAAAAAAAGGGCGCATGTCTGGAGCCAGCATCCATAAAAGCTTTTTATTTCTCAACTGCATCTCCCGGCTTCCGTCTCGGCGGTTTTGGCCCCAGGAACTGATAATAATAGGTCTTCATCATCCCATTATAGATCTTCCTGTTCTTATCCGCCTTACGTCCCATATATTTTTCCACATCCTCACAGGATGTGATGATAAATGCCGACCAGGAATCCAGCGCTTTA
This sequence comes from Clostridium sp. AN503, assembly GCF_040719375.1. Classification (NCBI taxonomy): domain Bacteria; kingdom Bacillati; phylum Bacillota; class Clostridia; order Eubacteriales; family Clostridiaceae; genus Clostridium; species Clostridium sp. AN503. The sequence continues at coordinate 3,061,248 of NZ_JBFDTP010000002.1, forward strand.
AACCGCTCACCGATCTGTCCATACAGCGCCGGCAGGTTCGCTTTGTCTTCGATACGCTCGCCGTAAGGCGGGTTAGTGATCAAGAATCCGTATTTCTTTGGATGGCTCAGCTCACTAACCGGCCTCTGCTGAAAATGGATCATATGCGCCACGCCGGCAGACTCCGCATTCGCACGCGCAGACTTTACAATGTCACCATCGATATCATAACCCTGGATATCCACCTCCACCGTATCATCCACCAGCTCATGAGCCTCATCCATAGCGTCATACCAGCATTTCCTCGGTATCAGGTTCTTCCAGTCCTCAGACAGGAAGGAACGGTTCATGCCCGGTGCTATGTTAGCCGCTATCATCGCCGCCTCAATGGGAAATGTTCCGCTGCCGCAGAATGGGTCCACCAGGATCCTGTCCTTGTTCCACGGAGTCAGCATGATCAGGGCTGCTGCCAGAGTCTCCTCGATCGGAGCCTTACTGGTCAGCTTGCGGTATCCCCGCTTGTGCAGAGACTCTCCGGTGGTATCGAGCGCCACCGTCACCACATCCTTGAACAGGGAAACCCTCAGCGGATAACTGGTCCCCGTCTCCGGCACTACAGCTATACCGTAGGCCTGCTTCATCCGTTCCACCATGGCTTTCTTCATGATGGACTGGATATCCGACGGGCTGAACAGCTTGCTCTTTAGAGAGTTCGCCTTTTTTACCCAAAATTTGCCGTCCTGGGGGATATAGTCCTCCCATGGAAGGTTCTTTGTCCCCTGAAACAGCTCCTCAAACGTGGTTGCCCGGAAGCTTCCCACCTTTAAAAGGATACGCTCCGTGGTGCGCAGGAAGATATTGGCGCGGCATATAGCCTCCGCATCTCCCAAAAACGTCACCTTTCCGTCCTCCACCTGGGATATCTCATATCCCAGATCCAGGATCTCTTTCTTGAGCACTGCCTCCAGCCCAAAATGGCAGGGCGCGATCAGTTCATATACTTTTGTCGCCATAATCATCCTTTCTCTGTCCGCTGCTCCTGGCTGCGGCACGTCCTCTCATCTCCCGGCGCTCTTCTCAGCCCAGCTCAGCCTCTTTCACGATATTTCCCTCAAAATCCAGGATCCGGAATGCAGTGTCCTCCAAAACCGCATAGGTCGGCGGATTGCCGCCTTTGGGTATGGATGTGGAGCCGGGATTCAAAACCCAGTTAGCTCCTGCCTTCTCTGCCTTCAAAACATGGCTGTGCCCATGGATCAGGATATCCCCCGCCTTGAGAGGCGGCATGTTCTCCTGGTTAAACACATGGCCATGGGTCGCAAAAAAAGTAAGCCCGTTCAGCGCCAGTACCGCATAGTCCGCCATCACAGGGAACTCCAGCACCATCTGGTCCACCTCCGCTTCACAGTTGCCCCGCACGGTAAAGATCTCCTGCTTCAGCTCATTGAGCATGGCGATCACTTCCTTGGGCGCATAGTCCTTCGGAAGATCATTGCGCGGTCCATGGTAGAGCAGATCCCCCAGAAGGATCAGACGCTCCGCCCCCGACTCCCGGTACGCATCTGTCAGCTTCCGGCAGTAATATGCGGACCCGTGTATATCTGATGCAAACATATATTTCATATATTTGGTTCTCCTCTGTTTAATAGTACTATTTTATAGCTATACAGGGGCTGTTGTCAACGAGATTGCACCAGATATTTTCCGCGATATGCCAAAATCCCTCCATACACATCTGCAGCCTGGTATCCCAGCTGTGACAACCGGCGGGCTGCCCGCATACTGTTCGGTCCGTGATAACAGTAAAGTACGATCAATTTTTCGGATGGCAGTGAGCAGAGCCGTTCCATCAGTTCATCACCGGGAATATTCACCGCCCCACAGATATGTCCTTCTTCATAGTCTTCAGGGTTCCTCATATCGATCAGATACATCTCCCTGCCTTCATCCAGATACCGTTCCAAATCTTCTGCACTGATCAGATACCACATGGTATTACCGCCAGTCTATTAGTCTTATTACCATTATATGTAAAAAGCCGTCCCTTGTCCCGGGACGGCTTTGCCGTTTAGCGCTGGTTGTTGTTCTGGCTGCTGTTGCGGCTGGAGTTCTGGCTGTTGTTCTGGCTGGAATTCTGGCTGTTGTTGCGGCTGGAATTCTGGCTGTTGTTCTGGCTGGAATTCTGGCTGTTGTTACGGCTGGAATTCTGGCTGTCGTTACGGCTGGAATTCTGGCTGTTGTTCTGGCTGGAATTCTGGCTGTTGTTCTGGCAGTTTCTGCTGTTGTCCATATTGTTGTAATTGTCTTTCATGATTCATACCTCCTGGTCAATCACTTGGATTTGTTACAGGATTAGTATGGCAGTTATGAGGTCATTTATACATTTAAAATTTTTAAAACACACGGTTACGACCGGGTCGTGGCTGATTCTACTCTCGCCATGAATGCTTCATAAGGCTTTAGTGCGCCATCCATATCGGTGCGCCCGTAATTGCTGATCAAAAACTCCTGCCGCTCTCCGGCATACTTTAAAATAGTGTCCACCGGCAGAGTCTTCTCCGACAGATTTGCCGCCACCAGCCAGGTTTCCTTCTCAGAACGGCGCAGATAAGCAAATATATCTGGATCATCTTCCAAAAGGAGCACATACTCGCCTTCCGTTAAAAGCGGTTCCTCATGGCGCAGCCTGATCAGCTTTTGATAGTAATAAAATATGGACTCCGGATCCCTTAAGGCTTTCTCCACATTGATCTCGCCATACCTTTCGCTCACCTGAAACCATGGTGTTCCCTTCGTGAAGCCCGCATGCTCCGTACCGTCCCACTGCATCGGGGTCCTGGCATTATCCCTGCTCTTGTTCCACACTGCTCTGCGGAAATCCTCCTCCGAGATGCTCTTTTCCTTCACTACCAGCTCCTGGTATGCGTTGCGCACCTCGATATCCTCATAATCTTCCAGATCATAATGCACATTGGTCATCCCGATCTCCTCGCCCTGATAAATATAGGGCGTTCCCTGCATCCCATGGAGCACCGTTGCATATGCCTTGGCACACGCCTCCCTGTACTCCTGGTCGTTGCCCCACCGGGAAATGACTCTGGGCTGGTCGTGGTTTTCAAAATACAGGGCGTTCCAGCCCTTTTTATAGAGCTTTGTCTGCCACTGCGTCATAACCCGTTTCAGTTCCCTGAGGTCAAAGTGCTTTAACGCCCACTTGCGGTTGACAGACCCGGGAATCCGGTCAATATTCATATGCTCAAATGTAAAGATCATATCCAGTTCTTTCCGTTCCGGAGCGGTGAAAAGCTGCGCGACCTCCGGCGTGGACCCCGGTGCTTCGCCCACGGTCATGCAGTCATACCGGGACATAACCTCCCTGTTCATTTCCTGGATGAATTCATGAAGACGCGGTCCGTTGCTGTGATATTTGCCCGTATAATATGTCTTTCCCGGCTCTTCAGGATAGTCCGGAAAATCCTGGTTCTTTGAAATGGATGCGATCACATCCATACGCCAGCCATCCGCTCCTTTCTCCATCCAAAAATCCATCAGGTCATAGACCTCGCGGCGGAGGCCCGGGTTCTCCCAGTTTAGATCCGGCTGTTTTTTGCTGTAGAAGTGAAGGTAATACTGGTTCCTTTCCTCACTGTACTCCCACGCGCTGCCGCAGAAGCTGGAGCCCCAGTTATTGGGCGGCGTCCCATCCGGTTTGGGGTCTTTCCAGATATAGTAATCGCTGTAAGTGTTGTCCCGAGACTTCCGGCTCTCCACAAACCACGCATGCTCATCGGAAGTATGGTTCACCACCAGATCCAGCACTACTTTGATCCCGCGCCTGTGAGCTTCTGCGATCAGCCGTTCCATGTCCTCATTTGTCCCAAACCGGTCATAGATCTTTCGGTAATCCCGGATGTCATAACCGTTGTCGTCCTGGGGAGAATCAAATACCGGGCTGAGCCAGATCACATCGATCCCCAGCTTCTTCAAATAATCCAGCCGGGAGACCACGCCCGGCAGATCTCCGAAGCCATCCCCGTCAGAGTCCTGAAAACTTCTCGGGTATATCTGGTAAACCACTGCATTTTTCCACCATTTATCTTTCATTTCCAATCTTTCCTTTCTCATCAAGCCATATTTATTTAAGCGATTCCCAGAAGGGACAGCAGGATACCAAGCGCAATAACGCCGAGGATCAGCATCGTGATGCTCACATTTTTCTTCTTCAGCAGATAATAGCACAAAAGCGTCAGTCCCAGGGGGACCAGCCCCACAAAGATCTGATCCAGCATGGGCTGGAGGCTTAAGATCGATTCCCCATCCATCGTCAGTTCAAAAACAGAGTGGAAGGTGACCATGGAGGCCGTCATTCCTCCCACCATGATCAGGCCCACCGTGCCTGCCGCTTTGGTCAGGATGTTCATCAGACCACTGGCGTACACCTTCTGGATATATTCTGACCCCAGCTTGTAGCCGAGAAATGTCCCATAATACTTTATCAGGATAGACGGCACGTTAAACAGCAGCAGGAATACCACCGGCGCCAGCACATTCCCGGATGCTCCCATGCCTACGGCAATCCCTGCCGCAATGACACGGAGCACTCCCCAGAAGATGGAATCTCCGATACCAGCCAACGGTCCCATCAGACTTGATTTCACCGCGTTAATGGAACCTGCATCAAAATCCGGCTGCTCACTGTTCTTTTTTTCCATGGACGCCACAAGCCCCATGATGAAGGTGGAACAGGTGATCGTGGTGTTAAAGTAAGACATGCTTCTAACCAACGCCTCTTTTTTCTTCTGCCCATCATTTTTATAAAAATGGTTGATGAACGGCATCATGGAATAGCAGAAGCCCGATGCTCCCTGCTTTGCCGGACTCACCGCCGCATACAGGGTAAAGGAACGCCAGAACGCCTTTTTCAATAATCTTCTTTCCTCTGCCGGTATGGATTTCGTTAAACTGCTCATCTGAAAAATTCCTCCTCTTCCTGATCTAACACATACGCATTGTCCGTACCTCCGGACGGAACTTCCGCCCTAATGGATACCATCTGGCTGAATCTGTAGTCATTCATACCGACCGCAACGGCAATAATCGTCCCCAATACTGCCAGTGCGACCAGCGGAAGATCCAGATATGCTGTCAGCACAAACCCAAGGAAATAGAAGATACAGATCTTATTATCCCACAGCATTTTCATCAACATAGCCATGCCGACCGCTGGAAGCAGGCCGCCGCAGACTGCAAGTCCGTTCATCACCACCTGCGGGATGGCATCTAAAAGCGCGCTGACCGCATTTGATCCAAACAGGATTCCCAAAAATGCCACCAGAGAATACAAAAACCAGTTTACTGCCCAAAGCCCATAATGCAGCGTCACAATCTGCCCCTGTTTTCCTTCTGCCGCAAGCTGGTCAAATCGCTTTGCAAACATGCCCACCAGGAAAATATACAGGACTGTTTTGATCTGAAGCCCCAGGATGCCGATCGGAAGCGCCAGCGTCAATGCTACCTCCGTCCCCTTGCCCAGCATGACCGCAAAGGCCGTGCCTACCGCAGTGGCAATTCCCGGCTCCGCCGCCGAAGCCCCGCCAATATTGACAACTCCCATGAAAACGGCCTCCAACGCTGCCCCCACGACCACTCCGGTGTGCAGATCTCCAAGGAATAAGCCTACCAGCGGTCCAATGACAATGGGGCGGTTCAGCATGGTAAATCCGATCAACTCCGCTCCGCCGACGCACAAGAAGACGGTCAGCGCCACTAAAAATGCCTGTAACATCACAATTTCCTCCTATTTTAACTTTCCGATCACATCTTTTACCAGTTTCTGTTCATCACCCGGGACCTGCTGCATACAGGTATCAGGCGCCAGCTTTATCAGCTCCTCAAGGCACCGGGTCTCTTCCTCCGTCAGCATAATGGTAGGGGTCAGGACCTTTTTCTTAGAAAGATCGATCCCATCAAACCTGCCCACATTACCCACATTTAAAAATCCGATCTCCCCCACATTCTGCCGGACTTTAAGGGCATCCCGGACGGTCCTGGTCAGCACCAGGATCCTCATCTGTGAGGCTTTGGGATAGTTCAGCATACGAATCGCCTCATCAACAGGTTTTACCAGCACACGGATCCCTGCCGGAACAGCCATCTGCAGTGCCATCTTCTGAGTTGGATCCCCCGCCGCATCATCATTGGCTACGATGATCCCTTCCACCCGGAGCTGTTTCGTCCAGGTCATGGCGACCTGGCCGTGTATGAGACGGTCATCCACTCTGAGAGCAGTGATCCTCGCACTGGAATCTGAAAAAGATTCCGGCCCAGGCTTCTGCATCTCCTGGCTGCTATTTTGCCGCGCCCCGTCCCCACCGGACCTGGCTTCCGCCTTCAGAAGCTTCTTCTCTCCCTCCGGCTCAAGGGATATCCTTTGCAGCTCCTGTCTTGCCGCCTCAATAAATCCGTCCAGTTCCTCATCCGTTACGCTTTCCCCGGCCAGTGCCACCTGCAGCAGAACCGGCAGATTCGTCCCAGTGATCACCGTTATATTGGGCCAGGCTGCATACTTCATCATCTTCTGGTTGACGCTTCCGCCCTTCAAATCTGTAAATACAAATATCCGGTCTTCCCTGTGGCTGGAGAAATATTCATCCAGTATTGTTTCCACATCATCCTCCGGGTCCACATAGGCATCCAGCGTTGTAATCTCCGCCATTTTACCAACGACAAGCTCCAGTGTATACCGGATGCCGGAAGCCATCTTGCCGTGAGTAGCTATCAGGATCTGCTTCATCATATACCCCTTTTCTTCTTTATTTTACAACAGGTTATGTACATAACTTATCTTGATGCAACTATAACACGCTTCCCACATCCTGTAAATAGGTTATGTAGATAACCATCCAAACAGCAAAATTAATCATCTCATTTTTATGCACTTTGTACATATTTAGATTATAGATGTCCCAAGACCAGCCAAACTCCTGTCAATCAAAAAAGTGCGGAGCTGCATCATACTGCTCCCGCACTTTCCCTGTTTCTATTATGCTGTAAACTGTGCTTCTATCATTTGCTTCTGGTTCCATTCTCTCCCGGAACGCTCACAGCCGGGTCATATCCGGCCATGCTGTTACGCTCAGCCAGACTGCGCACACAGGTAGATCTGCGCACCATGAGAGTTACCGGCAGGCGGATCTCCCGTTCCCGCATGCTCCCGCCTGCATGGATCTGCTCCATCAACACTTCCACTGCCAGCTCTGCTTTTTTATCCACATCCTGCCCGATCGTGGTCAGCCTTGGTACGGAAAAACGGGAGTACAGGATATTGTCAAACCCGGCGATCCCCAGTTCCTCCGGTACCCGGATTCCGTAATCATGAAAAAAGCTGATCGCCTCCATGGCATACAGGTCAGAGAGAAAGAAAAGTGCGGTTCCCGGCTCCAGCCTCCGCAAAAGCCAGGCATAATTCTCCTGGCGCTTTGCAGCATTCATCCCCAGAGGAACGAACTGAAGCTTCTGATGCCGCCCGGCACACTCCTCCATCGCCTGTTCACAGCCAAGAAGCCTCTGATGATCCACGCCGCTGTCACGCCCGGCGCAGACCTTGATCCATTCATATCCGCATTCCAGCAGATGCTTTGTCATCATATACCCGCCTTCCCGGTCATCCAGAGTGATATTCACAACCGGGCTGTCCGGTTTCCCTGGCTCCCCGTATGCGTCTATGGCTACAACCGGCTTTTTTGTCAGCTGGTATATCTTCTCACAATTCTTTCTGCTGAAGGACATGGCGATCACACCATCGATATCCCAGCTTGCCACCATCTGAAAGATCTTGTCCACGTCCTTCTCGGAATAAATCATCAGGTAATATCCCAGCTTCTGGATTCTTTCCTCAATCCGGCCCAGGGCTTTCCCGTAAAATGGATCGGCCAGAAGGGAGTCCCTAAACTCTTTGTGATAATTGACTACAACCGCGATCAGCTGGGAGCTCTCCTTACTCAGGACGCGCAGTCCCATTTTTTGGACATACCCCACCTCCCGGATAAGGGCATTGATCTTTTCTATCGTCTCCGGGGATACCCTTTTCGTTTTCCCGTGAATCACGTTCGAAACTGTAGTAGTACTTACGCCTGCCAGCTCCGCTATCTCCTTAATCGTAGCCATCCTGTCCCTCCGCCAGATCCATTCTCTTACTCGTTCTGTTTATTCTACTACAAACCCCTTTTCCTTGCAAGATACGCCCTTTTCCATCTCCGAAAAATCCCTTGAAAAACTTTTGCATATTTCTTGCTTTCAGAAAAATATTTTATTTGCTTTTTTAATGCTTATCCTTTATAATAGGCTTGAAGAAAATTGATTTCCCTTAAAGTCATTTTTTCTTCAACCTTATTAATTATTTATACTCCCCTCAGAAAAAGCCAGACAGCTCCCCTGTTTGGCTTTTTCTCCGGCCCTGTATTTTCGTGCTTTTTCTGCCCCTATTCTCTGTACGTTTTTGTAAAATATACGCAATTTTTTATTGGATTTTAAAATCATAGTATCATACCAGTATCACAAAACCGCCCTATTTTGTTGCGACGTCGCAACACTCTTCCGCACCTTTTCCAGCAGCTCCAACCGCTCCCGGCGCCGCTCCTCCCAGTCCATCACATGAAACGCCACCCGCTCTGTACTGCTCGTCCAGGTCTGGTTAAACCGATCCGCCCCGCTACCGACCAGGGCCATGCTGTAGATCCTGGCATCGTCCAGGAATGGACGGATCTGTTTAGTATACCGGGGCCTCCGCAGTTCCCGCAGTGCCTTTGCATGGATCTGCCGCACCGCCTCCGGCGTTGTTCCCTGCTGCCGCCCGATCTCTGCCAGTGTCATCCCGTCCTGGTATCTCTGCCGGATCACCCCTGACTGAAGATCTGGCAGAGCGTCCACACAGCCCCACAGGGCCGCCTTTAGCTGTTCCCCCTGCATTCGTTCAACGGTATCATCCTCAATGCTTTCCGGGGCTGCTACGAGATCTCCCATCGTGGTATCCTCTCCGCCATCAATCCCCACTACCGGAGCGTCAAGACTTCCCAGGCGCGCCATACAGGCGTTTTCCCTTATATCCCCTATCTGCTCCAGGGTAAGCCCCATAAAGTCCGCCGCTTCCCTGTCTGTGGGCTTCCTACCGTGCTCTGCCATGAAGGAGCTGCAAAACCTGTCATACTTTCCCATAAGCTCCCGGCACCGGACCGGCAGCCTCATGCAACTGCCCTTCATCTGGATATACCGCCGCATTCTCTGGCGGATATGAAACTCTGCATAGGTCAGAAATTTCACCCCGTGGTCAGGATCATAACCATCAATAGCCGGGTACAGGGCAAGATACCCCTCCTGCTCCAGATCCTCTATTTCCTCCTGCCCGCGGAACTGCCAGGCTATGGAATGAATAAACCGGCTCACCTGGTTATAGAGCTGCTCCATATTATCGGCCACATTCTCTCCGGCCTTGATCCTGATCACAAGCTGTTCATTGGTCATAGTATTCCGTCCTCCCATTCTGGCAGCGGGATTTTCCGCCGTTAATATTGCTGATTCTTTAATGCTGTTTGTGCGATATGAAAGCCGCTGACTTCTCGCAGCTCATAAGTGAGATGACTGCTCCCGGTGATCTCCCGGCAGCTCCGATCGGCCCGCCGGATGGCCTCGGAAGCTGTTGGATCGTGATAGCCCTCATGGTTCCTATCTGACATTGTTCAGTATCCTTTCCAGGTCATCAATCTTACGCTGCTGTTCGTCTGTTCGGATGGCCGACAGCACCGCATTGCAGCCTAAAATGATGGTATTGGCCGTCTTGTTATCCATCTCGCCATTGGCGACCATATTCATCACCCTGGAGAGCGTCCGGCGTACCTCTGTGGCCGTCCGGGTCTTTAATCTGATTTGGGCCATAGCTGCCCCTTCCTGCCCTGTCCACCAGCTCATAAACGATTTCATGGAAACGCTCTTTCGTAGTGGCCTCGTTTATCAGCTCATACAGTTCTTCATTGGACGCATGACTAAAGTCTATCGCGGGTTTGGGCGGTATGCGGCTCTGTGCGATCTTTATAAGCCTGTCTATCTTATCCATATCTTCACCTGCTAAAACGCCCCAGGCAATCCGCTGGGGAAAGTCCGGGGCGCTCCCTTCTTACTTACTGGCTGCCGCCACTGTCTGATAGTAGATTGCTTTGGCCTTGTTCTCCAGGACGAACGCATCATAGCAGATGCGCCCCTCCACAAGCTCGCCGCTGATCCCCGGCGGGTCCTGGTGGGTCTTATAGTCCTCTAGCTTGGTAGGTGCCACCGTCGCCACCGGATGCGCGATCATGAACCCGAAATCTGCCGGGAGCCGCTTCTTCGGCACCTTCAACACGGTCAGGCCATCCAGATTGGCAATCACGCCTTTCAGCCGCAGATCATTGCCGATATCCGTCTCCATGGTAATATCCTTGCACTGCTTCATGAGCAGGTAGATATCCGGCGTCACGACCAGTACGCGCCCAGTCTCCGGGACTTCCTCGTTATCCAGGGAGTTGTTGCCCTTAATGATCTCCTCGTAGACGTTTGTCTTAGTAAGGGCCACCGGTACCGGCTTCTGCCCGGCTCCCGCAGTCATCACCCCATACACATAGGTATCAACCTCCGGGATAACCACCTCACGCACCTGCCTGGCCAACGCCGACGCCGCCGCAAGCTGGCCGCCTGTCTCGTCCTTATCCAGCTTATCCACCGCAAAGGTGAAGGAACGGTCTTTCTTGAGGGTAAACTCCTCTGTGGTGGCGTCCAGGCCCTGCACCTGCCCATACCTTGACCAGTTCCCGTCTACCGGACCGGAGCGGCCGTAGTCGTTCATTCCTGCCGTTGTGACCTTATATACCTTGATCGTGTGCGCCCCTGTCCAACTAAGGTCCTGGTTGGTCAGGAGTGATTTCTTACTTTCTGTTGTAAACAGTTCATCCACATAGGGAAGATACTGTGTTACTAATGAAATTGCCATAATTTACTTCCTTTCTACTCAATATTCAAGCCCCATTGCTCTGCGTACCGGATCAGGCCCTGTGGGTAACCCATGGTTTCCCTCTGCCGGGCGTGCTCCTACGATCTGCACAAATCCGGTTGGCTTATCCTTGGCTTTATCGCCATATATTTTCTGTAATGCATCCAGCTTACTATCTAAATCCTTTTCATCTGTACAGGTAATGATATCTGCCAGCTCCCGCGGCATTCCCCGATCGGAGAGCCGCTCCTTAACCAGCAGTTTCATTTCCCTAGCCTCCAGCTCTGCAAGCTTCTGTGTATACTCCGCTTCGCCTTCTTTGGCTGCCTGCTTTCGCAAAGAAGACAGCTTCCCATGTAATATACGCGCAATATCTTCCTGGGTAAAAAGCTTCTGATCCTTCCCTGAGCCGGCTGTCTCCGGGGTGGCCTCCTGGCCTGTGCCCTGCACATCTGTTTCATTCCCCATGTTCTCGGCCTGGGTAACCTGATCTGTCACGTTGTTTCTTTTTTCCATATGCTTTTCCTTTCCTGTTTTACGTCCAGTAGACAATATTCGGGCGGATTTCCCCCGCCGCCCACGGGTAAAGAGAGACTTTGCAATGCAGCAAACAAAAAAGCGCAGGAACAACTAAATCCATAATTGGATTCAATCATTCCCGCGCCTGGTATCTCCAAGGCTTCCAGCCCTGGCAGTATGATGGACTGGGGTACTTGTCAATATTCTGTTTGCCTACCACTATTCTACCAAATGGCAAGGGGGTATGCAAGCGAAAGTTCAGGTTTTATCAGGTATTCCAGCATTTCTATTTATCACTTTCACAATATAAAACAGGGGCCAGTAATACTCAAATGTGAGTAAAACCGGCCCCTTAATATTATTCCTCGCTGTTCCTTCGCTGTTCCTTCATGAATATGTACGCCTTGAGAAACTTTCCTTCCCGGTTCCCGGACACCCGCCAGCTTTTCACCCCTGGGTAAAGCTTGTCCAGAATGCGCTGCAGCTCCTCCGGGCGTTCATAGGACACCTTAATCTTTACTGACAAGGGCAACACCTGCTTTCATGTCCTTGAGCTGTTCCCGAAGTTCTAAAAGCTCTGTCATGGCTTCATCGTAGCTTTTCATCATCTTGTTATAGCGATCCTCGGGGATCATGATTACTTTCTGCATTCTGCTGCCTCCTTCCTCCTCTGCTCTGCTTTGGCTGCTTTCATGCCCTGCATATAGCCATAACGAAAACCATTGCATACCGCATGAAACCAATCATCGGATCCATCATATAATTCTGCTATCTCACCCGCACTAGGGATATAACGCTTATTAATTTTTCCCACCATGCTTTCAGCCTTTTCGATAACGCTTTTTCTTGCCAAAATACACAATCCTCCTTTTGACTTTCTGGCCGGATTATGCTACCCTGTAATTGCGTGAGTGTAGCGGCCTCCGGCTGCTCTGGCCCTGTAGGAAGTTCCCGCTTCCCATGGGGCCTGTTTTTAATAGTTCCCACCAATGCACCCGGTGTTTGTCTGGATCCCTGCCAGATAGTACGCCTTAAGCATCTCAATAGCCTGTTCCTCGGTGTATCCTTCCTGTGCCGCGATCACGATCAATTCCGACTGGCAGCGCAGCCAGGAACGGAACTGCTCTTTGGGATCCGGTCTCTGGTATCCATATGCCATGTTATTCACCTGCCTTTCTCTTCGCATTATCATTACAAGTTTCCTTAGCAAAAGTAGAGTAAATGTAATCTTTATGCTTTCTTATATCCAAAGAGTATCTTTTGCCCCCATAAAACATTTCTGTAGTTGCTTCTTCCGGATAATCATTGAACAGTTCATCTTCTAACTGGCTTTTTAAAACATCCATCTTTTTTCTCAAGCGTGTTATCTTATCTGTAAATGCTGCTCTGTTGCAAACGATACAAGACCAACCCAACAACTGATCTACGGTTCTAACAATCAGTGCCAATTCTTCGTAAGCTTCAAATGTTCGCTTTTTCATTTACTTTCTCTCCTTTTTTATATGGAAATATGGAATTTTAAGTATGTTTTTTCATTAACTCCCCGGGAGAAAATGAAAATTTTTGTTAATGAAATTTGAGATTCATTTTTCCATTTTTCCATTAAATCAGGAATATGGCAATTTGAAATTCGTCTGCAAGTCATAATCGAATATGCATTCCTGCCCAATATACGGCTCAATCTTTACCAGATCTTCCATATCCTTTTTAAGCGTACCTCGACTGCACTGTTTATAACCGTTTTCTCTTGCCCACTCCTTATATTCTTCATATACCGCTTTGAACTTAGTCCTTGCGCCTTCTGCTGCCACAAGGCATTCTTCCAGGAACTGCTTTGTAAGATTACTTTCATCCCGGTACTTGTCAAACAGTGCTTTTGACTTCTCCGGCATCTGAAGCTTTCCTGCACGGTCCAACATCCGATACCCCTCATAACACCAATTAAATATACCGCTTATATTATCCGGCTCTAAGAATTTACTTTTCAATCCACTATCTCTGCTCTGCTGATCAAAATGTGCATTAAAGTTTAAAAGTATAAGCCTGTCACTGGAGAAAATAGTATCGTCCAGTATCTTCGGCAGGAAATTGGTATTAATCACTATCTTGAAATTCGGCATAAATACAAATGAATTTTGTCTTAGAAACCTTGCTTTAATTGGGTCCCCGCCTGTTAAGGTCTTCACCAGATCAGAATTAAGCACCATATTTTCACCCGGTTCTGAAACACATACATATCTGGCCCCCGCCAGGCTTGCTATGGATTCATTCGGCGCCTCACTGTTACTGTAAAAGTTTTTGATTGATAGCGATTCTGGATTCAGTACTTTGGCATAGTCTCCATGCATCTTCATCATGGTGTTATTAAAGGTTCCTTTGCCATTTCTGGTTGTTTTTCCATACAGCATGAAAAAGCATTCAAACCTTGTGGAACCGGAAAGGCAGTATCCGGCTATCATCTGCAAAAGGCTTATACTTTGCCTGTCAGATTTCATTACCTCATCCACATATTGTTCCCATCGTTTACATCTGGCAGATTCCTTGTAGACTACTTTTGATATCTGCGTAAGGAGATCACCTGGCCGATGTTCCTGTAGCTGCCCGGTCCTCAAATTAAATGTCCCGTTCTGGCAATTATAAAGTTCCGGCCTGTTATCAAATTCTGAATATTCTATCAGATACACAGACTGCGCATCTTTCACTAACTTCTCTCTTACATTAAAACTATTGAATCTATTATAGTATTTTACATATGCCTTTCTGGTTTCATCATCTGGAATTTCACTGGATTTCTGGATAGTCGAAATTGCAAATTTTTTAGCCAATCTCTTAGCGAATATGCTTCCAACATCCTTTATCCAAACTTTTCCATTGTAATAATAATACACTCCCATTTCACGAACGAATTTTAGTTCATTTTTGTACATGTCAGCATACAATTTTGAACTACCGATATCCGTCAGTGGATAATCCATAAAATTGTCTAATACAGTCCCTTCATCCACTTTGGAGTGTATTTTGGCTTCATTGGTTCCACTTCTCGCTGCTTCCGTTGCTCCTCACCTTCTTTCTGTCCCTTTTCCCAGTCCTTCGCACACTCCCCGGCGTACCAAGTAGCCACGCCCTCCAGACTGCCCTCATACTGCTTTTCACACTCGCCCACCACCATATCATAGTATTCTCTTGCCCTGCTGCATCCGGCAGCCTCCAAGGCCTTGGTCACCTGATCCGCAAATCCGGGCCACGTCAGATCATAGCCATAGACCCGCTTAAAAAATCCTTTGGTCAGGTTCATGGAAGGGCTTATGCTCTGGACAAGCTGCTCTTTGCTTGCCGCCGGCTCATGAGCTGCATATTCCCGGCAGAATAACCCGCCAAACATTCCAGCTTGTTCCGCCTGATCCATCCTGGCCATCAGCTCCGCAAGTTCCCCATCAGTTATGGGGCGGCGTTTGTCCAGATTCAAGCCCCTGCCTCCTGATCTCCTGCTTTAAAGCCAAAAAACCGTTCCCTCACATAAGCTTCAGGAACCTTTCCCCGGATCGTAAGGTAGCCCTTCGCGTCAAGCTCCTGGTTCATCTGGCGGATATATGCATAGGCTTTACTCTCGCTCACGCCCAGCACTTCCATCATTTCTTTTGCACCGTACATTTGGCACATACTATAAGCTCCTTTCTGTTGCGATATCGCAACGGTTGTAACGTTACAACTTTTCACTTCCTACCGTCGCAGAACGCGACACTTTCCCGATCGGGAACACGGGACAAATGCCCGCGGTTGATATGATGGGCTTCCTCGCCCATTCCTAAAGCCCCGGCCCGGCGCTTTACTCAATAATTTCTTCTGGTTCTACTTCTAAAGCCTTGGCAATCTTGCCCAACAGCTCCGGGCGGCAGTTTCTGCCGTTCATCACTGCCGACATGGTTTGACGAGAAATACCCGCCAGACCGGCCAATGATGCTTGATTGATGCAGGCTTTAGCCATGAGCAATTGAATCTTTCTAGTGTTCAGTCTCAAGTCATCCCCTCCCTTCTCCTTGCATATGCAAGCTTTTTCTTTATTTTACTTGCATATGCAAGGACTGTCAAGTACTTTTGCAAGATTTTCTTTACAAACGCAAGATTTTGTGTTTTACTAATAATGAAGGGAGAATATTGCATATGGGATTAGGAACTAAATTAAAAAAATTATTATCAGAAAAAAATATGACAGTTGCTGAACTTTCACGCTTAACTGGTGTATCTACTAATACGCTCTATGCGGTTATACGACGAGACAGTGACAAAATGAGTGGAGACGCACTTATAAAAGTATCTAAAATTTTAGAAGTGCCAATATCATCACTTCTTGCTGACAACCAGTTTATGTTGATGCTGGATGATGATGGAAATTTCCATAATATAGACGAAAATGCCACAGGGTTAGAACCTGCTAAAAATGAATCTTTCCGATATTTGCAAAAAGTAATTAGTGAGAATCGCGCAGAGTTAACGCTTGAGCAGAAACAAGAATTAATTAAAGCATTACTATCTAACGAATAAAGACCATCTAAAAACAAGATATTATACATTTTCAGATATAATAATCCTTTTACTCAAAAATGAGTAAAATATCTTCCCTCTCATTCCTAAAGCCCCGGCCCGGCCAGAATGAAAGGAAGACGAACAATGCCAGTATACCAAGATGAAACTACAAAAACATGGTATGTGAAGTGCTACTACACAGACTGGACCGGCGCCAGGAAACAGAAGATGAAGCGCGGATTCACCCGGCAGCGGGACGCAAAAGCCTGGGAGCGTGTGTTCCTGGAGCAACTGCAGGGTGATCCTGATATGACGTTCCGCTCCCTTTATGAGCTGTATTTAACAGATATCCGGCAGCGCTTAAAAGCTTCCACCGTCACCGGACGGATCAGCCGATGCGAGCATAATATCCTGCCATATTTTGAAAACAAACAAATAAACCGCATAACACCAGCGGATGTACGGAAGTGGCAGGGCGAAATCCTGTCCAAGAACTTTAAACCCACATATCAGAAGACACTTAATGAGCAATTGGACATGATATTTAACTTTGCAACAAAATATTATGGTCTCCGTAAAAACCCCTGCGACATGACCGGCACCATCGGCAGATCCAAGTCCGGGCGAATGGATTTCTGGACAAAAGACGAGTTTCAGCGTTTTATAGAGTGCGTACCAGATCCGCAGTGTAACCTTGCCTTTCAAATTCTGTTTTATACCGGGTTACGCTGTGGGGAACTGCTGGCCCTGGTTCCAGGTGACATTAATTTAGATAGTGAGACCCTGACAGTAACTAAGACATTCCGGCGGGAACATGGGACTGACGTTATTACCTCTCCCAAAACGGAAAACAGCATTCGTACAGTAACGCTCCCCCCATCACTGGTAGAACAGCTTAGACAGTATATTGCCCAGATATACGACATAGCGGCATGGGGGCGGCTGTTCCCCTTTACACGCTCAAAGTTGCGGATTGCCATGGAAAAGGGCTGCACAAAATCCGGCGTGAAGAAAATACGCATTCACGATATACGACATAGCCATGTTTCTTTATTGATTGATATGGGTTTCCAGCCCCTCCTGATTGCGGAGCGTATCGGAGACACTGTAGAGATGGTAAATGATATATATGGTCACCTGTACCCAAATAAGCACAGGGATCTTGCTGCCGCCCTGGATTCCATAGTATCAAAGTAGTATCAGAGCATAGGAAAAAGCCGGAGAGTATTGATTTATCAGCACTCTCCGGCTTGTCTTCTGTGTCGCTCCCCTGTTTGGCTTTTTCTCTTGCTAATCCTGCGTTTATATTGATTCCCTGCTGCATACCGCCAAATCCCAATGTCCGCCGCAGTATGGTCCCCGCGGAGCATTTTTGATTTCACAGGACGCACTTTACGATAAAAAAAAACAGCCGTCCGCCTCGCCAGGCCAACGGCTGCTATCCATCATGCTCTTATATTTTCATTAAAACATGCTCACAATCTTCACCGGAGAACGGTAATTCCAGTTGGATACCTTGATCCCGGTCTTATATGTGGAAGCGTGGACGATCTGCCCGTTGCCAATATACATAGCTACGTGGTTGATCCTGGAGCCGCTTCCGTAAAAGATCAGGTCGCCCGGCTGCATCTCGCTGGAGCTGATCGCCCTGCCCTGAGTAGCCTGAGAGCCGGAGGAACGGTTCATGCTGATGCCTGCGCCGTTCTGCATCACGTATTTTACAAAGCCGGAGCAGTCTGCACCGGTATGCGGGTCGTTGCCGCCCGCGCGGTAGGGACCGCCCACAAACTGCAGCGCATAATTGACCAGGTTCTGACGAGCACCGGCTGCTGACGCCGCGGCTGCCTCTGCCTCTGCTGCCGCAGTCTCTGCCGCCTGCTTCTCAGCCAGGGCCTTCTGGACCTCTAAGTCCGGACCAGTCTCTGCGGTAACGTCCTCCTCATCCGGTACAGTCAACACCTGAGAAACAGTTGATGCCGCTTCTGCCACCGGCTCCGCATGAGAAACCATCGGCGCTGTCCACATCATCGTTCCTGTCATCACGGTCACTGCTGCTATGTATAATACGGAATTCTTCATATGATCACTCCAATTCATTAATATTTCTTTTCCAAAATGTTACGCAATTGTTAAATATGTTACGGGCTTATTATACACACTACGGCTGTCCCCGTCAAGTATCCTTACCAATTGTTTACATTTTGTTAATAATTGGAATGATTTGGTAATATTTCTATCGTCCGGATCCCCGGACAAACCACATGATCACAATCACCAGGCCGATCACCGGAAGAAGCGGGATCACCAGGCTCAAAATCCCTGATACCACCGTGATCACCAGAGTTACCACAGCGATCACCAGCACCACTCCCAAAAGCTTCCAGTACCACTTGCTCAAATCGTAATAATGGACCTGGTTCCTGTTCTGGTAGGTCTCCTCGCTTCCGCCCTCGTAGCTCCTGCTCTCCTGAGAAGTGCGGTTGTAGGAACCGAACGGATGATATTCCTCGAAAATGCCCTCCCCGGCCCCCGGCGTGGTGTCCACGATCGTCCTGGCGATCAGGCGCGGGTCTCCCAGCTCCTCCATAATATCCTTCTCCGAACGGCCGTTTCCCATCTCAGTCCGGATGTAATCACTATAGTAATGCAGGTTCTCCCGCACCACCGCGGGCGGCACATTCCCGGAAAGGGAATTCTCCAGTCCCTGTAAAAAGTCTTCTCTGCTCATTCACTTCTCCTCGTGTCCTAGTCGGCCTGTTCCTTGATATCGCCGCGGCGGAATGCATCCACCAGCTGTTTTAAATCGTCGATCTGTCCGCTGAGTTCCTTCCCCTTATCCGTGTGGGAAACCATGACGCGGTTCTTCATCTTCTCCACGATGGAAACCCTGGGCGAACTCTCCTGCTCCGGGTTAAAGGGCTTGTGCTCCGCCAACGCCAGGTGGCGGGAATTGTAGATCAGCGTATATCCGGCTATGCCTGTGTGCTTCTGGTATGCCTTGGACAAGCCTCCGTCGATGACAAACAGCTTGCCGTTGGCCTTTACAGGGGTCTCGCCGTCCTTGATCTTTACCGGAACATGGCCGTTGATGATATGGGCGCCCTGCCTGCACAGGCAGAAATCGTCCAGGATCCGGTCGCACACCTCTTCCTGCTGGCTCAGCTGATAGTATGGGTTCATATGCTCTTTGTGGGTAGCCCTGTCCGCCACAAAATAGTGTTCAAATGTGGTCATACGGTCTTTTCCAAATACCGGCGACTTGGCTCCGCACCATAAATACCACATAAAATCACGGGCCTGTTCTTTCTCCGGGTGGTTCTCCTCTAAAAAGTATGCCTTATGGATCTGCTCTCCGATATAGTCCATCAGCGCCCGCCCGGACAACGGCTCGCCGTCGCAGATCATCTCCTCAAAGCTGCCGTCCTCCCGCATGGGGATGCAGCCGTGATACATGAGATTGCCGTTGTAGCACTTATAGAGCGCCCCATGGGAATAGAGGAAACGGATATGCTTGTGCAGCAGGTCGCTGTGCTTGAAGGAAAGCACCAGCGTGTGTAGAAGCTCCTCCTCCTCCTTTGTCAGCTTCAGCGGATGGCGCGGGTCGATGGTAGGGAAGGTCATATCCAGCATGGGATATTCCTTTCCCTCGATCATCACGGTCCCCTTCTTGTAATCCACCGCCTCCAAAAGAAGCCGGTCATCCATCTTGTAGCCCGGATGCCGCTTGATGATCTGGCCCTCCACTTTAAACTGCAGCACCGCAATGGCCTTGTGCATCTTGGCCGCCAGCCCCGGATCCACCGCGTCGTAAATGTTCTGATCCAGGATCTTCGGCGTAAACTGTGCGCAGGGATCGTCCCGGTATACCTTCGCCGCAAACATGGACAGCGGGCGCAGATTGATGCCGTAGCCGTCCTCCAGCACATCAAAGCTGTTGTAGCTGATGGCAATGCGCAGCACATTGCAGACGCAGGCCGGATTGCCTGTGGCTGCCCCATCCAGGAGATATCGTGGTTGCCCCACTGGATGTCCACATCATGGAACTGCATCAGCTCATTCATGATGATATCCGCCCTTGGGCCCCGGTCGAAGATATCCCCGATAATATGCAGGTTGTCGATCGTCAAGTTCTGGATCAGCTCACAGAGCGCCACAATGAATTTGTCCGCCACCTGGGTCTCAATGATGGAATGGATGATCTCCCCGTAGTATACCCGTTTATTCTCATCATTATAATCTACATGCAGCAGCTCGTCGATCACGTAGGCGAACTCTTTCGGCATTTTTTTGCGGACCTTGGAGCGGGTGTACTTGGAGGAAACCTCCTTGCAGATCTGCACCAGACGGTTCATGGTGATCCGCTGCCAGTCCTCCGTATTGCGTCCCTCCTGGGTCAGCTTCGCAATATTCCGGTCCGGATAATAGATTAAGTTCGCCAGCTCCACCTGAGCCTCCTCCGGGATAATATGCCCGAAGGTCTCCTTGATCTTCTCTCTGATGATACCGGATGCGCTGCGCAGCAGATAGATGAACGCCTCATACTCGCCATGCAGATCGCTGAAAAAATATTCCGTCCCCTTGGGCAGACCGCAGATCGCCATTAAGTTGATTATCTCACTGGAAGCCGCCTTCACGCTCGGATATTCCCGGGCCAGCAGCTTTAAATATGCCAGATCCCTCATTATTTTTCCTCCCCGGTTGCTTTTCTAATAGAAATATAGTAACATAATCTCGGATAAATGAAAAGTTCTAATCTACAGACAAAGGAGCATGTTTTATGGAACAGTTATACGTATTTGGCACCGGCAACGCGGCTGTCACTCATTATTACAACACCTGTTTCGCTATCCGGGACGAGGAACAGTTTTTTATGGTAGATGCCGGGGGCGGCAACGGTATCCTTAAGATCTTAGAGGACATGAAGGTCCGCTATGAGCAGATCCACCATCTTTTTGTCACACACGAGCACACCGATCACCTGCTGGGTGTTGTCTGGATGGTGCGTTTCATCGCCACCCGGATGAAAAACGGCTCCTACGAAGGCGATTTAAACATCTACTGCCATGACGGCCTGGTATCCACCATCGATACCTTCTGCCGCCTGACGCTGCAGGGCAAGTTCTACAAGATGATCGGGGACCGTATCCATCTGATCCCGGTCCATGACGGGGAGACCCTGCGCATTCTGGACTATGACGTGACCTTCTTTGACATCCAGTCCACCAAGGCCCGCCAGTTCGGTTTCACCACCGTCCTGAGAAACGGAAAGAAGCTGACCTGCGCCGGGGACGAGCCGTACAACGCCCTGTGCGCCCCTTACGTGGAAGGCAGCGACTGGCTGCTGCATGAGGCGTTCTGTCTTTACGGGGAACGCGAGAAGTACAAGCCCT
Source organism: Clostridium sp. AN503 (assembly GCF_040719375.1). Classification (NCBI taxonomy): domain Bacteria; kingdom Bacillati; phylum Bacillota; class Clostridia; order Eubacteriales; family Clostridiaceae; genus Clostridium; species Clostridium sp. AN503. The sequence continues at coordinate 3,082,677 of NZ_JBFDTP010000002.1, forward strand.
ACGAGAAGCACCACAGCACGGTCAAGGACGCCTGTGAGCTTGCAGAGGAGCTTCACATCTCCAATCTGGTATTGTGGCACACGGAAGACAAGTCCGTGGGACAGCGCAAGGAGCTGTACCTGGCGGAGGGCCGTCCGTATTATCATGGGAACTTATATGTGCCGGATGACGGTGAGATCCTGGATCTGTGATCTGGCAGACAGAACTGAACTTTTATGAATATTATCATGCTTCCTCCCATATGCTTTATTGAAACATATGGATTGAAAATGGGAGGTTCGCCTGATGAAACTGAAGAAATTTATTCAGAACACCGCCACAGCTTCCGGCGGTGTTCTCTTTTTGATTGGAACGGAAGTGGTGGTGCTCTTCGTGCTCCTTGCCGCACTTGTCTATTCTGCGTCCTCCGGGCGCTGTTTCCCCGGCTTCTTTGGAACAGGAGCAGCCGCACAGACAGCCGCCAGCTCCTCCAACGCTAAAAGCTTCATCAAATGGGTGGACTTTGATGTGACAAATGAAGCCCTGCGCCAGGCGCTCCGCTACGACGTGGACAGCTACGGAAAAGAGCCGCACTACAACTGGGTGGAGCTTTTAGCTTATCTTGGCGCCCGTTACGGCGGGGATTTCTCCAAATTCCGGGAAAAGGATATGGATGGGCTGGCGGCAAAGCTTTCAGAAGGCGCCACCATGGAGGAACTGACTGCGGATATGAAATATTATCCATACTATCTGGAGGCTTACGGCGCAGTCCTAAATGGGATGGTGGGTGTCTATGAGGTCCAGATCCCTGATGAGGCCACAAAAGAACCTGTCTGGGTCACCAAGTACGGACTGAAGGCATTCTCTCCCATTGCCAAAAATTATCCATATAATGATTTTGATGATTTCGGCGTAGCGCGCAGCTACGGGTTTAAGCGGGAGCACTTGGGACATGACCTCATGGGGCAGGTAGGGACTCCGGTGATCTGCGTGGAATCCGGTTACGTGGAAGCCATCGGCTGGAACCAGTACGGCGGCTGGAGGCTGGGCATCCGCAGCTTTGATGGGAAACGCTATTATTATTACGCCCACCTGCGAAAAAACTATCCCTATCACAAATCCCTGAAGGAGGGCAGCATCGTCCAGGCAGGCGATGTGATCGGTTATATGGGCCGCACCGGTTACAGCCGCACGGAGAACACCAATAATATTGACGAATCCCACCTGCACTTCGGTATGCAGCTGATCTTCGACGAATCCCAGAAGGAAGGGAACAATGAGATCTGGATCAACTGCTATGAGATCACCAAATTCCTGGCCTTAAACCGCGCCGAGACAGTCAAGAACCAGGAGACCAAAGAATATTACAGGGTATGGCAAATGAAAGACCCCGCCATTCCTGGCGGGGCCGTGGAGCAGAATATCAGTACCGCTCCTTCACTTTAATCCGTTTTCACTGATCCATCATAACCCAGAATTGTGCCGTCCGGGGTCGTTGTGTCCTTGAGCATCGCCCCGGAATCGTCACAGTAGTAACGCTTTCCTTCCCAGTCGATCCAACCGGTCTTCATATATCCGTTCTCATCGAAGAAATACCACTGTCCCTTGATCTCTTCCCAGCCGTTTTTCGTATAGGTGCCGTCGCTGTGCTGATACCACCAGCCACGATCATCACTCTGCCAGGTGCCGCGCACCGGCATTCCGCCGGCATTGCCGGTACGGATCGCCGTAGCCTGGTCCGTGGTCAGACTGATGGTCTCTGACTCTCTCCACGGGCCCTTTTTCTCCTGGTTCACCTTGTTGACCGGGCGGACCTTGACGTAATAGCTGCCCGCGCGGGTCATCATATCCTGAAGGTTATAGTAAGCATTCTTCGTAGTCAGGACGCTGGCCCCGATCCCGTTGCCGTTGCGGTATAAGCGCACTTCGTAGCTGCCGGCTCCCCGCACGTCGTCCCAGATCGCATAACCGTTGTTGGTCAGTGTGATCTCGGTCTGCTCTCCCACGGTCTCTGCCAGGGAGGGAAGCTTTACAGTCAGCTTCAGGGTCTCAGAGGAATCCTGCTTGGTCGCTTTCACATAGGTGGCCCCGCTCAGCTTCACCGCGCTCGCTGTCGTCAGAGAGAAATAATATCCGTCATCCGCCTTTAAATAGATGGTGATCTCCGGCACATCATCCGCTGTCCACTCAAAGCCCACATTCTCAATGTCGTAATAATCAAAGGAACACTTGCTGCTCCTCACTGTCACCTCAATATTCTCTTCCCCGTATTTCGTCTCCGGCTCTATCTCCGACTCAACAGATATGTTCACCGAGCTGATCTTTTTCCTGCTTGCCGCCATGGTGGGTATGGCCGCCATACCTGCGATCATGATAGCCGATACCAACAGGCAGGTCAGTTTTTTTCCATGTTTCACGTCAATTCCCCCATTCTGTTACTTTTTGATCTCTGCATCGCTTGCATGCTTTCACTCTATTACATTGTTGCGATACTGTCAAGTGAGTTTCCAAATTTGTAAAATTCCGAGCAAAATTGTAAGAAACAGCTTTTATTTCCGTAATTGAAACATAGAAATAGCAGGATCTGTATTTTTGACTTAATGGTGTCCGCCGCAATGATGACTGCCGCAGTCATGCCCCGTGGCATGTCCCTCATGGTCGTGATGGTCGCACTTCACATCAGGGTCATAGCTTAAGCTTCCGCCAAGAAATGCATCTACAGCCGCATCCGCATCTCCAGAAGCGCCGCCGTACAGTTCGATCCCGGCCTCCGCCAGCGCCATCCTCGCACCGCCTCCGATCCCGCCGCAGATCAGAGCGTCCACCTGATGTTCCTTCAAGAAACCGGCCAATGCCCCATGTCCGCTTCCGCTAGTGTCCACGATGCGGGTCCCGGCTACCCTGCCGTCCTGTATCTCGTATACCTTAAACTGTTCCGTGTGTCCAAAATGCTGGAAAATCTGTCCGTTTTCATAGGTTACTGCAATCTTCATCTCTTTCTTCCTCCTGATATCAATCTCCCGGTCTGTCAAAAATCCATGGCAGCAATGATGGCGGCGTCTTTGTCCGCAGCCATCCGCATTCCCATCACAGAGCACATAATCGCCTCCGTCTATATGGAGCTTCCGCTGAAGGACCAGGCACCCGGCAAGCTTGCCTCTGGCGCTGTTGTAGATCGCCTGTGCCGTTGTCCGCGCAACCTCCATCCGCTCCGCGCACTGCTCCTGCGTCATTCCTTCCAGGTCGATCAGACGGATGGCCTCAAATTCATCCAGCGTCATGACGACCGCCGGGAGCACATCCGGCTGATGGTCTTCCTGGGTCCGCAATGGCCCAAACCAGCTATAATCCGGTTCTGCACAGATCCGGCGACGTTTACATGGTCTTGGCATGGTATTACCTCCGGGTTTTTATGGCATATGCCATTTATTTTCTATTATAATCCATTTACGGCATATGTCAATAACTGATCGAGAGAATCTGGTCAGTCGAGATCTTCCGTCAGATCAATCCCACCTTTCCACAATTGAAACGGCATTCCCTTTTTATAAATTTTGTCTGTATTATAATGTGCGATCTGATTGTTTTTAACATGGACCGGGAGCTCCGATATCCCTAAAACCGGCAAAAAAATACAATGGTAAGTGTCTTTCAATGAAATATTGAGTTCAACCGTTATAAGCGGGTTTCCAAGGTTACTTCCATAAGTTCTTTTGACACTGAGGCTTTCTATATTGGCAGAGGAATACCCTAACTCGCTCATGTTCGCATAAAATTCCCGTTCCATTGTTTCCCGGTAATCATCAGCATATGAATAGTAGGGAAGCATCTGTCTTACCTCATCATCCATATATTCTGCCGCCGTTTTCAATTTTTTCAGTTCTACAGAATACATTCCCAGGTCTACCATGACCGCCATAAACATAAGCAGCACAATGATTCCAAAGGCGCCAAAGACCATAACGCTGCCGTCTTCATTCTCCGCTATGTTTTTCAAGGCATTTCTTAAATTCATATGCTGTCTCCTATCCATAGATTGAAGGCGGAAGATTATATATATAACGTCCTTCTGTCCTCATTTCAATGTAGTCAGCTCCGTCTCTGCAAAACAGCCACTCTCCAAGAGGCGTGATGGGCTTGTAATGATAGACCATATCAACTCTGATATCAGCGGTATGAAGCTCTATTTTTTCTGTAGACCGCTTCAGATTCCATGCACCGCCGCCGCCCTTTGGCATCTGGAGCGATTCTGCGTTGATATACCAGCCGCCTTTCATTGTGTAAGAAAGCTCCGCCTTGTCAAGCACGGTGACGCTATCCTCAAGACGCTTTTTGAACTCGGCCTTACTGTCATAAGCTGCCATGAAATAATTACTGCCAATGACGTCACCTGGAGCCGGGTCTGTGAACGCATACCACCCGTCGTACTCATCAAAACTCCAAAGGGATTTCTCCTGGGCAGTCAGCCAGGAGGGTTTCCGTCCGTCGCCCTCGCCCACCCAGTCGCCAGGTTTTACCGGTTTCGACCAGTTAATCCAAAACGGCTTCTGCACATTGTGGCCTACCACCGAGGCATACTGATTTAAACTATACTTGCTGGTCAAATACCAGGAGAACTCTATGCAGCCCATAATAATCAGGATCAGGATCGGAAAAATCAAAATAAACTCAACCATTGCCTGTCCCGACTCGCGGCATGCCTTTCTTTTCATATCAATCCGTATCATCTTCTTCGTCTTCCTCCAGCTTGTAGCTCTCATTTTCCAGAACCTTCACAGCCATGGAATGAGAAGTCATTTCCATACTGTTATCTGTATCCATGAATATGATTTTGCCCATAGGAGTCAGATAATCCACCTCATAGGTTATGGTCAGGCCTGTTTTCAGGGTTTTGCAGTACATCGGCACCTTCCAGTGTTTTTTCTCATTTAGCTTCCAGATATACTCAAAATATTCGTACGTCTTCACCTGGGTAGTAGACGAAATCGACATGGAATCTATATCAAATTCCGGGAATGAGTTACGGATATACAGCTTCATATATTCCTCTGCATCCCCCGGATCCGATTTTGAGTTTGCGTGTACCGCCGTATCCGTTAAGTCAAACAAGCTGGTGTAGTTGTAGATCAGCCATCCGGTATCTGCCACGCCGCTTAAAAACACAAGCAAAACCGGAAAGACCAGTACAAATTCCACCAGTCCCTGCCCGCGTTCATTTTGAAAAAACCCGCGCTTTATTTTATTCACCAAACCTCTCATATCGGCCCTGCTCCTCTATATGATAACAAAATTCTCCGTTCTTCTCATCATATCCATACCAGTCGGCAAAAGACAGGCGGAACAGATGGCCGCGTACCTTTTCAATATTCAAATGATGGGATACCGCATGGAGGTAAACCCCCGCATTCGAGATATCTCCCACCATCAAAACGCCTTCCAGCACACCGTCTTTGATGATCAATTTCCGGTAGGACCCGCGGCTGCGCCGCACCAGGACCTCATAACGCTTCTCATCCACCCTTGTCTTCCCCGCCGAGAACATGACTATCCCATAAAAATTAGCCATGTTTTTATACTGATAAAAATCCGGGTTTTCTGCACCTTTCCCGCACATATTAGCTGCAGCTATTTTCCCCATGCGCTTTGCGTCTGGCCATATGGCAGAGAGCCCTGTTACATCCCCGGCAGCATATATGTCAGGGGAACTGGTACGCATCTGTCTATCCACTTCCAGCCCTTTATTAACATGGATATCCGTTTTTTTCAAAAATCGGCTAAGTACCGTATGTATATGATAATTCATATACAATGCCTGGATACTCGTTCCGTCCAAAAACTCCATTCTCGGTTTCACACTGGTTGCCGCTACGACAAAATCACACGGGACATCTGTGCCGTCTTCCAGAATCACGCTGGATATCCGCTCGTCATCATCCAGAACGGAATCCTTTACCTCCGCGCCCAGCATGATTTTGCAGCCGGCCCGCTCAAAAGCCTGCTTATACAGCTCAGATACGTACTCGTCAGTCTGAAGCGGCATAAGGTAAGGCTCCTTCTCGATCAGCGTTACTTTACAGCCTCTTTTTTCCAAACCATAAGCGGCATCCAGACCGATCAGCCCGGCTCCGATCACCACAACCCGGATGCCCGGCTTTGCCGTCGCTCTCAAAATCTTATCCGCATCGTCCATGCCGCGAAATCCCAGAACGTTTTTCGCCTCTCTGAAATTGGAGATAGGAGGAATGTAGTAGGAAGCCCCTGCCGCTATCAGAAGCTTATCATAGGGAATCTGCCCCCCATCCTCCAGAACCAGCGTATGGGCAGTCTCCTGGATCGATACCACCCTGCGCCCTCCTAAAAACTGGATTCCCAGCTCTGCAAAAAAGCCATCCCGAATAAACTCCATCGTCTCCACTGTGCGCTCTCCGCTCAGATATTTATGCAGCATACAGCGGGAATAAATGTGTTCCTCCATGGAGATCACCGTAATTTCTGCACTCTGTTCCAGCTTCCGCAGTTCTTCCGCAGCGGATATCCCCGCTGCGCTGCTGCCAATTATCACATATCTCATGCATCCACCTCCTGTACATAAATAGCTTTTACAGGACATGCTTTCACACATTGCGGTTCCTTCTCTTCTGTATCCCGGCAGAAATCACACCGGACAACCCGGTCTAAGGCTGCGGACGGTTTTGGATGTCCGTACCGGCAGACCATAACACACATGAAACATTTAGCACACGCCTCCTCATTGTATGTAACAAGCCCTGTTTCTCTGTCCTTCACCAAAGCTTTGCTCATGCAGGCATTTACACAATCCGGGTCGCTGCAGCACCGGCAGAAAATTGGATAATATTTCGTTTTTCGCTGCTCCACTCTGTTTCTGGGCGGATTCTCCGGGTCTGCGGCATTAAATGTACCCGGTATCCGGGGATCTCTGTGGGCATTCATACATGCAATACTGCAGTTTAAACAGCCTGTGCACAGGGATGCGTCAATCATAATGCGTTTCATCTTTTTCTCCTATATGTTGAGGGCTTTTCTCTTCTGCATAATAACTTCTTCCAACTGATCCGCGGCAGCGATCCCGTCTCCCTCAAGAATCAGACGGCCGCCTGTGATATGCTCCATCTGTTTTGTGAGCACCTCAACAGCCAATGGGCTTCCCTCCACAAACGGCGCCTTTCCAAGATGGAGTGTAAGTCCCAGCGCCAGGCCATAGGCGCCGTCAGCCAAAGCCTGTTCCTCCAGCCATTGGGCCGCGGAGAGCACCAGCGGCAGTTGGGAAATATCAATTGCCAGTTCACCAGCCAGTTCCTCAGCCACCATCTCCAGCCTTCCAATGGCAAGGCAGGAACCAAAATTCAGCACCGGCGGAATGCCAAGGGCGAGACAAACCTCCTTCAGGGATTCACCTGCCAGTTCAGCGGCGCCAGCTTCCATCAGGCCGCAGTTGGAAAGCCCTCCGGAGGTACATCCTGCGCTCAGGACGAGAATATCTTTCTTTATGAGTTCACGGACAAGCTGTTCCGTCAGCACATCATGGCCGCCGTCTAAGCTGGAACACCCCACCACGCCTGCAACGCCCTTTACTTTTCCGCTGATAATAAGCTCAAGCAGCGGTTTCCAGGTGCCGCCCAAAAACTTTTTCAGCGACAGCTCGCTTAAGCCAGCCAGGCTCTTCCGGTTGCCGTGATGTTCCAGCAGCCGTATCTCCACCTTGCTTCTTCTGGCCTTATATCGGTCTGCTATCTTATTTAGTATCTTTTTTGCATCCTCATCAGCTGTCTCAAAGTTATAGGGAATTAACTCCGCCGTTCTCTTTTTCGCCATTTTGTCAATGCAGATTTGTTCTACATCCAGTATGGAGCAGAGATTCTCTATACCGGGCAGTGTACAGTTAAACTCAGATATCACCCCGTCAATCGCCCCGGTAGACAGAACCGCCTCACTTACAAAATTGTTGCCTGCCGTTCCCGCATAGACATCCCGATACCGGGCCTTCCTCTGCTGCATATCCTGTCCCACACAGGTACAGCCCACAATCCGGAATCCCTTTGCGCCCGCTCCCACTGCAACAGCCTCTCCCTCAGGTGATGACGCCGCCTTCATGATCTGGGCAAAAAGTGTTTCCTGATGCCCCGTCACCATAATATTGATGTAGTCAGGATCGATCACCTGCAGACCTACCGGCGCAAAGTAGATCTCCGGTTCGCCAATCAGAATATCATTGATCAGGTTCGACAGCTTCAGTCCGTATATTCCTGTGGAAATCCCCAATCTCAGACAATGCAGAAGCATATCCTCCGGATCGCTGGATAAGTTGGTGGATGTTTTAACCGCTCCGTCAAATACCTCCGCCTTTGCGCCGCCGGGAAGAATGCCTGTATTTTTCCAGACCTCGTACCGCTGCGGCAGACTCAGCTCCCTTATGTTATACATGATACTGTCCGGCTCCCGGTAAAGGTCTTCTTTTATGGTATCTGCTATCTCCATTGCCGTCTCATATATATTTTCCCGTATCTCGACTCCAAGAATAGCGGCCAGACGTTCCAATGCCCTGACACTCGTAAAGGTTCCTCTTGCAAGGGCCGTTTTCTTCAGGTTTTTGGCCGCGTTCTCCACCACATGGATATAACAGCCAGAACCGCTCGCTACCGCTCTCAAAAAGCTACGCACCACAATTGTGTCGGCGTCGGCGCCGCAGACTCCCCGCTCTCCTCCTGGGACAATCCGGCATGGCCCGTTCGCACAGAGACGGCAGCATGTTCCCAGAAGGCCAAAACCACATTTTACAGACTGTCCTTCTGCTCTGTGAAATGACGTTTCGTAAGGCAGTTCCCCAATATATTCCTCAAGCTCCTTATCCGCGCTCGGGCAGATATCACATCTCCATTGTTCTGTCTGCTGACTCATAAATTCCTCCGTTTTATCTTTGTCACAGGACTTCTTTTCCCTCATCAATCCTCACTGTGCCTTCTTTTATATTCTTTTCTTCCTGTTCAGCAGCTCTCACCACCACAGAGGAAGCCCGTTTGAGGATCTCCTCGATACGTTCTTTTTCTGAGATTCCCTCGTCCTTTGGCATTGGTACACTCTGGATTTTTATCACCTTGCTGTTTTCAAGAGAATCACATTTTTTCCGAAGCTCCTCCAATTCCTTTTTCACACGGTACAATTCTTCCCTGTCTTCCTGCCGCTCCCTCTCTGCAGTGTAGGCGCGTTCCATATAGCTCAGATTGGCCTGCTCCTGTGCCAGCTTGTCTCTCTTCACCGCAAGAAGCTGTGTCTGGAACTCATCTACTTCCCGGCGCAGGATATCATTTTCGGCTTCTTTCTGTTCAAACTGCTCTAAAATCTCCTCAAGAATCCGCCCGGTCGATTCCATCTCGCTGTTTAGTGCATGGTTTTCATTTTTTACATTGGCATATCTGAGTCTGGCTTCCTTTAACTCTGTCTGATTTTCTTCATACTGGGCGGAAAGCCGCTCCAGCTCCTGGCTGATGTTCTTCATACTGGATATCTGAATTTCCAGACTCCTCTGCTGCTTCTCCATGGATTCACAGTAAGTCGTCAATTCTTCCAGCTGGCTGCTTAAGGAGGCGATCAGGGACATACTGCCCTCCCCGTCGGATATCGGGACCGCAGAAAACTGCGCCTTTTCCTCATTGAGCCGCTGAAGCTCCATAAATGTCAGCTCATACTTCTCTTTCATCTCCTGATACTGATGCTGCCAGCGTTCTGCTGCCGCCTCCAGAGAACCAATCTTTTTATTTTTATCCTTTTCAATGCTCAACTGCTCTTTTAATGCGGCGCAGTCCTCCTGGTACTGCTGTTTCCAGTGCTCTGCTTCTTCCATCTGCTGTTTCCACTGCTCCGCCTCTTTTTTCAGTACATCTATTTTTTTGTTTTTTTCCAGTTCTTCTCCCAGTTGTTTTTTCAGAACAACTCGCTCATTCCAGACGCGTTCCTTTTCCTCGCTCAGCTCCTTCAATCGATAGTCAAAGCTTTCCTGCATCCAGTGTATCATTTCTTTATAAGTGCTTACGACTTCGTTTACCTTTTTTTTGGAATATCCGCCAAAAAGTACGCTCTTCAGACTTTCCTCCAGCTCCGCCTGTTCGTACTCCCGGCGCATCTCGCTCAACTCATCTGTCTTAACAGGTTCTTTTCGATCTTCCTCCAGCATACTCATCTGCCGCCTCCTTTTCCATCTGCCATTTCCTGCCCGCTGCATTCCAGCAAAAGCTTTGCAGATAATCTGATATTTTTTGACTGTTCCTGATGTATTTCCAAAACATGGGCTGCCCCTTTGCACAGCTTTCCACAGCGCCACGGTTTGATAACTTCCATATCCACAACCATAAGGTCCTTATCCAGATACACTGCGCAGATCGGAAAGCGCATAAAGCATGTATGGATACAGGATACCTTTTTCAGGAAAAGCCCTTCCTCCATTCCAATCCTGCTTCGGCCCATCAGTCCCAGAAACCGTGTCCAGAAATGATCCGCGACCGTAACATTTTCCAGGAACAGTCCGGCTCTATCACCGGTCTTTATACTGTATTTCATTCTGCTCACCACCTTAAAACATCGACATCATCTTGGGAATAGCCGGACCCATAATGATGATCATCATAACCGGAAATATGAAAACAGCCAGGGGCAGCAGCATTTTAATGGGAATTTTCTGAGCCTTTTCTTCCGTTTTCATCCTTCTCAAGTTTCTTATTTCTTTGGCCTGTGCATTCAATATATTTTTAAGTGAGATCCCCAGCTCATCCGCCTGGATCACCGCTCCTACAAAAATACTGATCTCGTCAAGCCCGCACCGGTAAGTCATCTCCTCCAATGCCGTCCTCCGGCTCTGTCCCAGTCCCATGGAACGCACTGCCACCTGAAATTCCTCCACCAGCGGTCCCTCGCACTGTTCTGTGATATACTGCATCGCCTGGTTAAAACCCAGACCGGCCTCTACGCTGATACTCAGCAGATCCAGGAGCTCCGGAAACTGCTTTCCTATCTTTTCTTTTCTTCTGGCGGCTTTTCCTGACGAACTAAAACGCATCAGCGCATAAAAAGTATATACACCGATACCGGCGCACAGAAGCATATTGCCTCCCGTTGCAAAACCGTAATATACTCCAACCAGCCCCCCTCCTCCCATCAGCAGGAACTGGAGTGCAATATATTCTTCCGGTTTCATATTCAATCCGCTCTGATACATCAGAAGGGAGATTCTTTCTTTATCCCGGGCGCTCACCGGAAGGACCGCCCCGATCCGGGCGATCAGGCTGCCAAGTACTGATCTCAAAGCTCTTGTAAGGAAAAAACCTTTGTACCGTTTTCCTGTCTCCCTGGTATCCTTTCCCAACCGTTCCACCGCGTTTAACTGTGCCTGAAGCGCCTCGCTCTTTCTTCCTAAAAGGAACAGTACCGTGCAGTAGATACAGATTCCCGTGCTCAATACCGCAATCAAATCACTCATATTCTATTCCTCCAGCGGTCTGTGACGGCTGCTCATCTCATCCTCCAACAAAAACAGCCATCTATTTTCAGACAGGTTCTTGTTCCAGGTTATGTCCACATACCGCCACTGTCCTTCCAGCCATACTTTGTTCCACGCATGCCCTTCACCGTACACAATCTCACAGTCCAATCCTCTTTTCGTACAGAGAGCCTGAAAAATCCGGGTGTAACCATTGCATACCGTCTCCCCGGTCTTGAGCGCGCTGTATACATTGATATTTCTTAAGCTGTAATCATACTCAAAATGGTCGTATGTCCACTGATAAACTTCCATCGCCTTGTCATAATCACCCTGGGCGTTCATACCGGCAGCCACATCTTCCAGCATTTTTTCAGCCGCCCTCTGCTCCCTGGCAGCCTCCTGCGGCTTGTCCGTATAGACGCTGAGATAATATTTTCCCGGTTTGTCTGTATATATCGTATAACACACCTTCACGGAAACACTGCCATAATAATATTGGTTATAGAAATACCTGGCAAAATCTTCTACTTCCTCCTGGCTCAAAAAAACAATCTCTGTTTTTATGTATCCCGGCCGACAGTTCTCATTTTCCATAAGCTTTATAATGGTAGCGCCCGCCGCCTCATAACTGATTCCAGAACTGCCGTCTTTCGCCAACGTTTCCGCCGGTATAAGGGCCAGCATCAGAATACATAATAATACGCCTGCCATGTATCCTGCCAAGGTATTTTTTCTCATAAAACCCCACACCAACCGGCTCCTCCTTAGATTTTAATATTGACGATTTTGCGGATTACAAAAAATCCTGTAAGCTCCATCACAAATGATATAGTCAGCAACAATCTGCCAAATTGGGTCGTATAAAAGGTATTCATATACTCCGGGTTTAGCATAGTCATAAAAATCAGCGCAACCACGGGCAACAGCCCCAGGATCAGACCCGACATTCTTCCCTGGGCAGTCAGCGTCTTCAGGCTCTGACGGATACGGATACGGTCTTTAATCGTATCCGATATATTATCAATTACCTCCGACAGGTTTCCTCCCACCTGCTGCTGAACCTTAATTGCAGAATTGATCATCTCCATATCGCTGTTTTCCATGCGCCTGGCGATGCCGTCTAAAGCGCTCTCCATGGACGCCCCATAGCTGACCTCCAAAAGCGCCGCTTTGAATTCTTCCGCTATCGGATCCGGCATGTCCGTGCTGACCCGTTCGATCGCCTGGCGGAAAGAAAAACCGCTCCGCAGACAGTTGCTCACCGTCATAAGCGCATCCCCCAGCTGTCCGGAAAACTTTTCCAGCCGTTTCTTCCGAAGTGTTTTTACCACGGCTGGAGGCAGCGCCGTACAGACAACAAGCACCAGCAGCACCACCTTCAGTCTCCCCGTCAGGAAATACGCCAGCAGCGGCGGGATCATGATCAAACTGCTCCAGAGTATCAGATACTCCTGTCCGCTCATCTGTATCCCGGAGCCCTCCAGTTCCTCCCGCAGCTTCTCAGATATATTAAATCCTGTTAACCTTTTCTTTTTTTTCTTCTGTACCTCTCGATTCCCGGCGTCCCCTTTCCTGCCCATCGCCTGGATAAAATCAAGCTCTTTTTCCAAATTGCTCTTTCCGTTGAAAACCACCCGCAGCAAGAACAGGCACAGTGAGAATACATAAACGCCGAACAACAGCGATAACAGCAAAATCTCCATGACGTCCTCCTCTACGCGAACCAGGAATCCAGGGCGTGGATCCCGTGGTCCTCCATCTTATCCACCACTCTCGGCCGTATCCCGGTGGGACGGAAATGTCCCAGTGCTTTTCCCGTATTGTCATAGCCCTCCAGCTGAAACTGGTAGATCGTCTGAAGTGTAACCACATCTGATTCCATACCGACCACTTCTGAAATTTCCACAATCTTTCTGCTGCCATCCTTCATTCTGGCCTGGTTCACAATAATATCAAAAGCGGAGGCTATCTGTTCCCGGATCGCCTTGACGGGCAGCTCCATACCAGCCATCAGTACCATGGTCTCCAATCTGGATATAACGTCCCGGGCAGAATTGGCATGTGCCGTTGTCATGGAACCATCGTGTCCCGTGTTCATTGCCTGAAGCATATCAAGCGTCTCGCCGGAACGGCACTCGCCAACAACGATTCGGTCCGGGCGCATACGCAGGGAGTTGCGGACCAGATCACGGATCGTGACCAGTCCCATGCCCTCTGCATTTGCCGGCCTGCTCTCCAGAGTGATCGTGTGGCGCTGGCTGAGCTCGCAGCTCAGCCGAATCTTCAATTGTCACGATCCGCTCGTCATCCGGTATATAGGCAGACAGAATATTGAGCAGGGTGGTCTTACCACTGCCGGTTCCTCCGCACACGATAATATTGGCCCTGGATCTCACGCAGGCCTCAAGGAAGTTCATCATTTGAAAGGAAGCGGATCCATATTCAATTAGATCTTCGGCCCTTAGAGGGACCTTTGAGAATTTACGGATTGTCAGGGAGGGGCCTTTTAATGAAAGAGGGGGGATGATCGCATTGACTCGTGATCCGTCAGGAAGCCTGGCATCCAGCATGGGACTTGCCTCATCACAACGCCGGCCGATCGGTCCTGCTATCTTCCCGATCAGCTCCAGTACATAGCGGTCATCCTTCAGCTTAATATCCGTCAGTTCAAGGCGCCCCTTTCGCTCCACATAAACACTATAGGGACCGTTTACCATGATCTCGCTGATCGTATCATCTCTCAAAAGCTTTTCGAGAGGGCCAAGCCCCTGTGTTTCATCGTATATCTGCTGAATCAGCTTTTGTTTTGTCGATTTTGAAAATTCTTCTCCGCCATCCTCCACCAACTGGGTTATCACTGTTTTAATATCAACCATTTTTTCATCCGGTGACGAAGTGTTCGCCCGCTTCACCAACGTCATGTGGATTTTATCTTTAAACTCTTCGTATTCATCGTAGTATTCTATGGTTTCCGGCTGCACATCCTTTTCCTGTGCCGCCTTTACGAGCTTCGCCCGCTCCAGTCGCTCTAAAAGGCTCATGTTTTACCCCGCTTTGTAAGTTTTCTCCGCGTACGCCTTCCTGCTTTCTTTTTTCCGCCTGCCGAAGGAACGGCCCCTTCCAGCATGGCGCTAAGACGTGCTACCCCCAGCGTATAAGGGCTTTTAGGCGCACACATAACGACAGGCTTTCCCTGGTTGAGCGCTGAGGTCGTAGATTTTTCATCATACGGCAGTACCGTATCCACTTTTCTTCCCAGGACCCGCTCCACATCAGAGATGGAAATGGATTTGGAAGGAGTCTCCTTAAGCACCAGGCGTACCTTCTGCTCCATATTGAGGGAATTCAAAAGAAGCAGCGCTTTTTTTGTGTTTTTCAGGTTGCAGATCTGTGGCTGAGCAACCATCATAACTGTCGTACTGAAATCAAGGACCGACAGATTAACCTCCCCAAATCCCACTGCTCCGTCTATCACAATATAGTCATAGTAATTCCGCAGGATGCCGACTATCTTTTCGATATTTTTGCCGCTGATGGTCTCTGCATACTCAGGGCTTCTGGGTCCAAATAACACTTTTATCCCTGACTGATGGTAGTCTAAATAAGAGTTGACCGTATCCAGGGTCGGTGTTTTCTGCTCCTGCAGAAGCTCCGCCAGCGTCTGCTTGGGTTCAATTCCAAGGAACAGGCTGCTGTCCCCATACTGCATGTCAAAATCCAGCAGAACTACCTTTCGCCGTGATGCAGCCAATTTCACGGCAAGATTCACAGCAAGGGTTGTCCTGCCGATCCCGCCGCTTGCCCCTGTCACAAAAAGTACCTCTGTTTTGGGCACGGATGCGTCCTGTTCAAGCCGGTTAAAATGCCTGGAGCTCTCATTGATGCAAAGCTCCTTAAGCGTACTGACCAGCTCCTCCTTCTGCGGCATCGGAGCTATCACTCTGCGTATCCCCGCCTCCATAGCCAGCTCAAGCAGCTCCGGCTCGGCAGTATCAGATACCACAACCATGGTCACTTCCGGATACAGGATGTAAACCTGCTGACAGAACATCAAAAGCTTCCGTTCCTCCGACGCCGTGACAAGAAGCAGCCCCGGCTTGTACCTGTCTATCGCTTCCGTTCCATGTGCTAAATCCCTTATCTCACCTTTTATCTCGATCTCAGACTCACTAAAATAATAAGTAAGCCTGTCCCTCATATTATCGTCAAATCCAACTAACAGCGTCCTGATATTCATTTCCCTTACTCCTGTCCCAGTTCTTCCGGTTGGCTGGACGGCGCTGCAGACCTGCTCCTGAACCGCTCCCACTTCAACATACTGAACCGTCGAAAGCCCGTCGTCGTCCTGAGGCCTCAACAGCAGACGGATATTCCCGCCATTGACCGTTCTCGCAGTGAAGCTGTCCATTTCCACAATCAGTGCTTCCTCCGGTGTGACAGACAGTGTAACGCTGCCATACGCATCGGCGCCTGCCCCATCCCACCTTCTCAGATGGGAATCCACTGCTAAAACCTCCACTCCCTGCAGCAAATAACCGGTTGTGAGCCCTCCGGTTGCATTCAGGTTCGTTTCCAGGATATCTACTTTGTTGCCGGGGACAATCATATTGGCTATCCCCGCCTCTACCCCCACTTCCAGCGTGATCGCCCGTTTGCCCTTCTGGATCCGGTAGGCGAGCCCTACTTCATCTGCTTCAGCAGAAGAAAGGCGTCCCTTTGTAATCTGTTCTCCCGGAGCAATATCTCCTTTTGCCACATTCTTTACCACATCCCCGATCTCCGCAAATACGGAACCGGCTACAAACGCCTCTGGTATCTCTTTCACTGTCAGCATTCCTGCATCAATCACGGCACCATCCGGTATCCCAACTCTGGCCGTGACGACCGGAATCATTCTTTCCTTTGAAAGCCGTATTTCTTTGCGGCTGTTCAGCGCGGACCACACGGCAAATGTCGCGATGATGGCCGCCAGCAGGGCGATCAGTTTTGTCTTCTTCATCGGCTTGCCCTTTCTGCAATGTATTTATACCCGTTTTGAAAGAAAGACACTGCAAGATAAAGAGATTTGGTTCTCTCTACTGCAATGTCTCTCTCCTGTCATAAACAAATCCGGTTTTTACGGGGTCTGGGCTCCCCCAATTGCCTTGCCAATCTCATCAAACTTATCAGTCAGATTTTTGCCAACTCCCGTAAGCGCTGTTATTACGGCGATGGCAATCAGAACGATAATCAAACCGTACTCCACCATGCCCTGGCCGCTTTCTTCTTCCACAAACCACTTTTTCATCTCATTAAATCCTCTCATGATTCATCCTCCTGCTATTATGTTGTATTTTACTTTTATCTCAAAAGCAAAGAATCTTTTGTATTCCCGCTTATTGATTCAAAAACTGCCCTCCGCCAGGCTAAAAAATCCGGACACCGTCGTTCCGATCCTCTTAAGCGCCACAATGGCTGCCACCGAGGCAATGATAAGAATCAAGGCATACTCCACCAGCCCCTGACCTGCCTCCTCATCCTGAATCCACTTTTTCATGTTCATCCCCGCCTCACTTCCTGTACCCAGAAGGTCATCTAAGCATCTGATAAAGCCATGGCATCAATGACCCTTCAAAAAAGGCGAACACCATACCTGCTGCAATAAATCCTCCCATGGGAAAATAGCTTTTCAGGGTTAATCTTCTTGTACAGAGACCTGCCACACAGTAAATTCCCATCGCTGCTGCCATAAACATCAGCAGATACATAAACCCCGGATATCCGCTCACAAGAGCCGCCGCCATCATAAGCTTTACGTCTCCTGCGCCGACAGCGCCTCTATTCCTTGTAATGGCAGCCGATACCATGCACAGCAGAAAACCGATCGCTGCCGCAGCCAGACTTCCTGCCGCTCCCTTTACTCCTCCTACCGCCAGATTCATCACAAGCCCGCATATCATTAAAGGAAATGTGATCTCATTTGCAATAATCCGGTAGCGGTTGTCTATATAGATGATCACCATTGCCACAGTTGACAACACTGCCAGAAACGCGGTCTGCAACGGGTTGTTCCAGTAAACCACCATGGTCCAGATCCAGATCGCTGCCAGCCCTGCTGCATAAAGCCAGCTTCTCCACTCCGGAAACAGATAAGACGGATAAGCTTTTCCTTTTTTAGCTTCTTTGTACTTGATCAGGCATAAACTCATCTGTGGCATCCTCTTACCAACAACCAAACCTGCTGTTCCCGCGACGATGCACCCCAAAATCAATCCTGGTGAAAAACTTTCTGCCATCGGTAAATCCCCTCTGTTTTTATCACTTCTTTATTATGGTTACATCATAGCACAAGCATAGTTACAGTTCTGTCTCACATCCGCTACAGAAGCGTGAATTATGACGTTTTTCTTAAAAAAAAAGAACGCCGAAGCGTTCTAATTTATCATATTACTGAGCATCGCATTGGTTTCCTCCGCCCACGAATACTCCGGCATATAATTATCCATAAAAGATTTCCGTATATCCCCGTTCCCTTCCATAAACTGATAATAGTCGCATTGAAACTTCTTATTGTTCGCCGCCAGATAGCTCCGGTAATAAGAACAGATATCCTGGCAGTCCGCTTCCCGGAACGTAGCACGCATTACAGAGACCGCCTTCCGGTACAGCTGCTTTACCTTGTCATCATAAACACGGCCTTCCCACAATGCTGATACCACCTGCTCCATGGAGACGTCCCCGCCCCTGGCGTTCACCAGATAAGCAAACAGTTCTTTTGCCTTGCTGTACTTAAAGAAAAGAGGGGTGCCGTCCACATATACATCAAACTTTCCAAATGTCCGCACTTCAATCCGGCTGGTCAGGTTCTGATTCCCCGCCCCAAGCTTATCCACCATAATCCCCACCCTGGTTACGGCCTGGCTGAACTCGGCAAATGAAAATGGTTTTGTTATGTAGTCCATTGCATGAAGACGATATGCAGCCAGTGCATAGTCATCATACCCCGTCACAAATATAAACTGTATATCCGGCTGCACATCCTTCATCATGGAAGCAAGCTCAATTCCATTGAGTCCCGGCATTTCAATATCCAGTATAGCCAGCTCCACGGTATTTTTGTGAACGAACTTGAGTGCTTCAAGAGAAGATAAGAACGCTCCACGGCACTCTACCCCCTCTATCCTCAAAAGATTTCTTTTGATATCCTCCAGAATATTGATTTCATCATCCACCACTATTGCAAGCATATTCTCACCCCATATCGTTATTTCTTCGGCATGTTGATCGTAACCCTGGTTCCATGGCCCAGGCTGCTCTCCATCTTTAATGTGCCTTTTACCAGGTGATGCAGTCTCATCCTAACATTTTCAAGCCCAACCCCACCGTCCTTTTGCTCCTTTTTGGAGTTTAAGATATCACACCCAATGCCATCGTCCTCCACCTCAATCACAACAACCCCGTCTTGAAGGTAAGATCTGATCACAAGCCTGCCTGGAGTTTCACGTTTACAGATACCATGTTTGATTGCATTTTCAACAACAGGTTGCAATATAAAATGAGGCATTTTAAAATCATCATATCCGATATCGTAGCTCTCCATTATTTTTCCTGGAAAACGGCTTTTCTCAATCTCTATGTAATTGCGGACAAAACCAAGAATATCTGTAAAAGAAGCCATATCTTCCTTGCCAATCGCGTTGAGCTGGACCCGGAGATATTTTGTAAAAGCTACTACAATGTCAGCCGCCTTATCCGCATCCGTATAGATGAGTGATTTAATATTGGCAAGGACGTTGTAGATGAAGTGGGGCTTGATCTGGCTTAACAGCAGCTGCGCCTTTGTAAGCTCCATTCTTTCTTTCAATACATTGTTCGTCTTGATCGTGCGGTACCACTCATCAAGAATATCCGAAATAATATTGACAGAGCTGTAGGCGCTCATGATCCCCTCACTTTGTATGTTATCATCCCCGCAGTCAAACGTTCCTGTCCCATTCCATAGATCAGCCTTCACCTGTGCCATCAGGCTGTCAAAGCTATCGCCGTTTTCTGGAAACATCGCCACACCGACGTCTGCCATCAATTCCCCGTTTTCACGATTCTCCAATATACGGCAAATCCGTTCCGCCTTTTTCCTCGCGTTTAAGTCGTCACCCACATTACGCAAAAAAAGCATCAGGTTGTAGTTATCCACCCAAACAATATCATCCGGATATATCATACGGGTAACAAGCTCCATATATTGATAAATGAGAAGCTCCATCCCTGTATTATTATCCTCATCCAGGGCGCGCATTTTTATTGCAATCATAGCGTGTCTGCTGCCTTCCGGGCCTTTTCGTATCATATGGTCCACCAGAAGCCGCGCCCTGCCGACCATCTCTCTTGATACTCCGTGCTCCTTCAGCGTTGTCTCCATCACCATTTTCAGTTTGGAACTTAAATCCCGGACGCTTCCGACCACATACATGGGAACCTTACCATCATACAGCACACTGATCAGGTTGATGCTGCACCAGTCGGCCCGCTCCTTTCCGTACTCATCATATACAAAAAACCGGATTAAAATATTGTCTTCTATATCCCCGGAAAGTATCGCATTAAACATCTTCCGCACTTTGGGGATATCATCCTTATAAATATACTGTTCAATTTTCCGAAATCCATGGCTGCTGGCTCCGACCGCACAAAACTTGGTATTCCAGTTATCTGCCAGTGTCAAATGATTGTCTTCTATATTCCACTCAAAAAGATAGCTTTCCACCAGTTCTGTCAAACGTCCGCTTTTCATCTCATTTGCCGCCGGACGCAGCGCCCGTTCCTCCAACGGCACACAGAAATATCTCAGATATTGATACCGTCTTCCTGATTCCATCACCAGCGTCTCTCCAACCAGATGAACCCACTGAAACTGGCCGTTCTCCATTTCCACACTGAAGCAGTCATTATAAGAGTCTGAGTCTTCGATATAATTATGTCCGATGGAATTTCTCACCCGTTTTCTTGCTGCGCTCCTCTGTGTTTCCCAGTTTTCTTCAGATGATCGGTTATTCAGGAACGCTTTTACTTTTTTATCCGAAAAGCAGATTTTATCATCATTGACATTCCGCACTAATAATCCGCAGGTCAGACCGCGTTCCCTAAAAAAAGCCAGGCTTCTGCGCGTCTTCTGATATACGGATATCCTGCGCTCTTTCCTTTTTTCTGCAAACCCCTTATGAATGTCCATGACGATCACAAGGCAGTCTTCACTCCCCTGCTGTGCCAATATTTTTACTTGATACCACCGAAGCCCATCCTTTCCCCGCCGAAAATACAAGCTCCTTTCCTCTCCATTGAAGACTGCTTCCCTCAAAGCCCCCAGGGAAAGAAGATGGCTGTCCATCCCCGGAAAAATATCCCGCCCGCTGTCCAGAAAATCCTCAAGCCACTGTTCATAGCAGCAAGCTCTGTCCCCATCCTGCCCAGATGCAGGCGATGCAATAGATTCTATTGTATTTTTACGAACATTCACCCTAAATACATTCTGATATGCCATCCGCTGCACCTCCAATCCGAAATACCGTACCTTGTTAAATAGTATCAGTATACCATTTCCTGTGTTCTAAAAGCGTGAAAAATGTAAGCCTGGCGACCTGTTTTTCACATATGATCCTGCCCTTGTACCTTAAAATGGCATAAACAGAGCAGGCAATCCACGAAGCTTAACCTCCGTGGCTCACCTGCTCTGTACATTTGAACTATATTCTCCTGCAGTTTCCTGCGTTTAATATGAATTAACCGATCTTCTCCAGGAGCATCTTAGCACAGTCGATCTGATTCGGGATGTTGCCGTTCTCGTCTTTGATACGCCAGATATCTGGTGTGATCTCATCCGCCACAACAACCTTTCCAGTCTCATCATAACCCAGCTCGATCTTAAAATCGATCAGGGTATAACCCATGCCAGCCAGCTCGCGTCTCAGCACTTCACCGACCTTCGTCAGAACGCCCAGAGCTTCCTCATACTGTCCCGGTGCAAGCAGCCCTTTCATCTGGCATAAACGGTCGCTGATCAGCGGATCGCCCTGCTCGTCATCCTTTAAAGTCACCTCAAGATATGGCGGGTCAAACGGGATTCCCTCCTCCAGTGTAAACCGCCTGCACATACTTCCGGCAGTGAAATAACGCAGCACAAACTCCAGCGGCGGAACCGTTACCTTGCGCACTTCCATCAGGCCCTTTTCAATATCCGCACCGATGTAATGAGTCGGGATACCGTTCTTCTCCATAAGCTCAAAGAAGTAGCTGGTTATCTTAAGTCCAACCTTTCCCTTCCCTTCAACGCTTCCCCCTACGGTATTGGAGCCGGGATCAAACACACCGTTCTCACCGGTTGCACTGTCTTTAAAAAACAGATAGACTGCACCGGTCTCGTCATCAGTAAGGACATTCTTGGTTTTGCCTTCGTACAGAACTCTCATTTTGAATCCTCCTTGTTTTCGCTTTAGCCTGTTATCTTTTGGTTTTTTGTTCTAGCCGTATGTAAGTACACACAGTTTTCAAATAAATTATTTCTGCCTGCTGCTTTCTATTGCCAAGCTATAACAAATAAAATAATTATACATAACTTTTTTGAGAAAAGCAATATGTATCATTCTTGAGTTTCCATATTTTGCAGCCATTTTCAGCCGCTATATTAACTCACCTGGCAAATTTAAAAGCTTAGTGAACTAGGGATCAAAAAAATACCCCCAATTGTATGAATCCTGGATTCTTACAATTGGGGGTATTTATCTGCATTTTCGTATAATTATTTCGCGTAGTCGGTCGCACGGGACTCGCGGATCACATTCACCTTGATCTGACCCGGATATTCCAGCTCATCCTCAATACGCTTGGAAATCTCGCGCGCCATCAAGATCATGTCGTCGTCGCTTACCTGCTCCGGAACTACCATGATCCTGACCTCTCGGCCTGCCTGAATAGCAAAAGACTTGTCTACTCCCTTGAAGGAGTTTGTGATATCTTCTAACTGCTTCAATCTGTTCGTATATGTTTCCAGAGTCTCACGCCTTGCACCGGGCCTTGCTGCGGATATGGTATCAGCAGCCTGTACAATGCATGCGATCAGGCTCTGCGGCTCAACATCGCCATGATGGGACTCAACCGAATTGATCACTATGGCAGACTCTTTGTATTTCCTGCAAAGGTCTGAACCAAGCTGAACATGGGAGCCTTCCATCTCATGGTCAATGGATTTACCGATGTCATGTAATAAACCGGCACGTTTTGCCATACGGACATCCACTCCTACCTCGGCTGCCAGAAGTCCTGACAACTGTGCTACTTCCATGGAGTGTTTCAGTGCGTTCTGTCCATAACTGGTCCTGAATTTCATCTTGCCAAGAAGCTTCACAAGCTCAGGATGGATGCCGTGGATGCCCACCTCAAGTGTGGCCGCCTCGCCGTCTTCCCGCATATTTGCTTCTACTTCTTTCTGCGCTTTCTCTACCATTTCTTCGATTCTGGCCGGATGAATCCGTCCGTCCACAATCAGACGTTCCAAAGCAATCCTTGCGACTTCCCGTCGGATCGGATCAAATCCGGACAATACTACTGCTTCCGGGGTATCGTCAATAATCAACTCAACGCCGGTCATGGTCTCCAAAGTACGGATATTCCGCCCTTCTCGTCCAATGATGCGGCCCTTCATCTCATCGTTAGGAAGCTGTACAACAGAAACGGTGGTCTCAGCCACATGATCGGCCGCACATCTCTGGATCGCGGTAACCACATAGTCCTTGGCCTTCTTGTCAGCTTCTTCTTTTGCCTTGTTTTCCAGTTCCTTAATCATCTTGGCAGTGTCATGTTTGACCTCCGCCTCAACAGATCTTAAAAGATATTCTTTTGCTTGTTCGGAGGTTAGGCCGGAGATTCTCTCCAGTTCCTGTATCCCTTTTTCGTACAATGCCTCAGTCTCGGCATTCCTTTTGTTCAGGGCTTCCTCCCGGGCTGCAAGATTCGCTTCCCGTCGTTCCATGTTTTCTGCTTTTTTGTCTAAGTTTTCTTCTTTACTCAGTACACGTCTTTCATAACGTTGAAGCTCTGCTCGTCTTTCCTTGGTCTCTTTATCCAGCTCATTCTTCGTCTTAATAGACTCTTCTTTCGCCTCCAGGAGAGCTTCACGCTTCTTTGTCTCTGCCGTCTTTAACGCTTCATCTATTATTTCCCTGGCTTTTACCTCAGCGGTCCCAATCTTGGCTTCATAAGTTTTCTGCCGATGGACGATCGCTAATCTCCAGGTAATAGGCGCCACAACGAGCAGTGTTACTACAACTGCTACTATCGTTGACACAGGAGCACCTCCTTATTTAATTTTCATTGTACACCAATACAACAGTATAATTTTAAACTGTTTTATGCATAATGTCAAGTCTATTAGCTCCCGATTCCTTTTTTGTTGGACAATATTTTCCAAGATTCAGCCATGCAGAAATATGGAAAGAATTTTGAATTTGGAAGCTTGCTTACAAAGGCAAAATCCTTTCCATATTTCTATAGGGCGGAACGCCCGTAATGAATAATTTGGCGGCCTAAATCCTCTCCCCCGGCCAATCCATCCGCCCCGCCAAATTATGAATGCATGGCGTACCCCCGCCAATCCTCCCTTGCCCCTCATGCACTTCTCCTACTCATCCTCCCGCAGCATCCTGTCCATAACCCTTCGGATCGCCTCATAAGAGAATCCTCTGCGGCAAAGCCCCGCTGTAATCTTTTTATAAACCGCCGCATCCAGCCGTTCCCCCGGCCTGCACCCCTTCTTCAGCAGATACTCCCGGATCTGGCCCTCCTCATCCACCGGCGATTCCTCCAGATACTGTTCCACCACATCACGGGCAATCCCTTTCCGCTCCAGATCAAACCGGATCTGGCGGGTGCTCTTTTTACGCGAATAAACGCGGATATACCTTTCAGCATAATCCGCGTCATCTATATAATGGTATTCCTTTAAAAAGGAGAGCGCTTCCTCTATCTCCTGCGGTCCATACTCCCGCTCCTTCAGCTTCTGCCGCATCTGCTGCTCCGTGCGGTCCCTGTACTCCAGGAGAGAGAGGGCACACTCCCTCGCAGATTTATGCTTTTTCATCGTCGCTTACCGGCTGGTCAGCGGTCTTCGCTTTCCCACTGTCGGGCGCAGCGGACTTCCCTGCCGGAGCCGCTGACGCCGCTGCTACGCTGTCGCCCTGCAGGCCATGAAGCTCGCGCACCTTCTGCTCCACCTCATCAAAGACCTCCGGATGCTCCTTTAAGTAGTTCTTGGCATTCTCCCGGCCCTGTCCGATCTTGGCGCCGTTATATGCATACCATGCGCCGCTCTTCTCGATCACGTTGTCCTTCGCCGCCAGATCCAGGATATCACCCTCACGGGAAATGCCCTGCCCAAACATGATGTCAAACTCCGCCTCTTTAAACGGCGGTGCGATCTTGTTCTTCACAACCTTGACGCGGACGTGGTTCCCAACCACCTCTCCGCCCTGCTTGATCGACTCAACACGACGTACATCCAAACGGACGGAAGCGTAAAACTTCAGC
Source organism: Clostridium sp. AN503 (assembly GCF_040719375.1). Lineage (NCBI taxonomy): Bacteria > Bacillati > Bacillota > Clostridia > Eubacteriales > Clostridiaceae > Clostridium > Clostridium sp. AN503. The sequence continues at coordinate 3,107,701 of NZ_JBFDTP010000002.1, forward strand.
GCACGGCCGCCGGTAGTAGTCTCCGGGTTGCCGAACATAACGCCGATCTTTTCGCGCAGCTGGTTGATAAAGATCACCGAACAGTTGGACTTGCTGATGATACCAGTAAGCTTCCTTAACCCCTGTGACATCAAACGCGCCTGCAGGCCCACATGGGAATCTCCCATCTCGCCGTCGATCTCCGCCTTCGGCACCAGCGCCGCTACAGAGTCTACGATCACAATGTCCACAGCACCGGAGCGCACCATCGTCTCAGTGATCTCAAGTGCCTGCTCACCGGTATCCGGCTGGGATATGTAGAGATTGTCAATATCCACGCCGATATTCTTCGCATAAACCGGGTCTAAAGCGTGCTCTGCATCGATAAAGCCTGCGATCCCGCCCCTCTTCTGTACCTCGGCAACCATATGGAGGGCCACCGTGGTCTTACCACTGGACTCCGGGCCGTAGACCTCGATCACCCTTCCCTTCGGCACGCCGCCGAGGCCCAGGGCAATATCCAAACTGATGGAACCGGTCGGTGTAGTCTCAATATTCATATTGGCGCCGGAATCCCCCAGCCTCATGATGGAGCCCTTTCCATAGGACTTCTCTATCTGGGTAATGGCGGCATCCAATGCTTTTAACTTATCATCTTTATTCATATTATCCTCCAAACGAACAAATGTTCTTATTCTGTTCTAATCATAGTATAATCCTGGTTAATTGTCAACTTATTTTTTCCTGTAATAATCCTCTGATAATCATTGTTTAATCTCCGCTTTGTATCAGCACTCCCTCCATTCTTTAAAAACCACGCCTCTGGCTGCCATGGTCCTGTAGCTGCAATACATTCCAATCCGGGATTCTGGCGATACGCCGGATAACAGGCTGAACTGCCTTTGAACTGCAAATCCAATATATCATACCATGGAGAACGTGTCAAACTGCAAAATGGGAAAATCAGGGCCATTTTTATCAATCTTTATCAATCTTTGTCGGAGACCTTTTCTTGACAGCCATCCGCAGGGAACTTACAATAATCCTGTAATCTGGAAAGTCCGCGCGGCAGCGGGAAAGGAGGCATATTTGTGATCCATTTTCATACAGGCCATATCCGGTACATCAGACAGCTCCTTCAGGGCCTTCTGCTGATCGGTATGGTCTTTCTCATATTCTCCATGACATTCCATGTGAAGCAGATCCAGGAAACGTCCATGGTCCTGGAATACATCTCTTTCGTGCGCGGAGGTACCCAGCGTCTTGTAAAGCTCGAGATCGCGGGGTTAAAAAACACAGACCTGGAAAATTCCCTGGATGAGATCATCACCTCGCTCCAGACCGGAGGCGGCATCCATCATCTCCCAGCGCTTCCAGATGCAGGTTACTCCAACAGTCTGACCGAACTGACCGCCTGCTGGGATGACTTAAAAACAGAACTTTCTCTTGCCCGCACCCACCCTTATGAGCAGACCCGGCTTCTGGAAATGAGCGAGGAATACTTCCGGCTCGCCGATGACGCCGTCAACGCGGCGGAAACCTACTCCCAAACATGCATACGACGGGCAGGACATATCGAAACCTGGTCAATCCTCCTTACGATCGCTGTTATGCTCCTCCTTCTGCAGCAATCCTTAGAAGCCCTGCAGCTGGCCCGGTTCAACCGGGAACTGCGTCAGAAGGCGTATATGGATTTACATACGGGGCTTCCCAACAAGAGCCGCTGTGAGGAATTTTTCTCGGATCATCAGCCCTTATCCTCCCCCACCTGCTGCATCATGTTTGACTTAAATAACTTAAAAGAGGTAAATGATACGCTGGGACACATAGCCGGCGATACCATGATCCTGAATTTCGCCCACATCCTCCGTACTTCCATACCGGAGGAACATTTTGTTGGAAGATACGGCGGAGATGAATTCATCGCTATCCTCCGCGGCACTTCAGCCGCGCAGGTCCATAACATCCTGAAGGGCATTCAGGATGCGATCTCCCTTTTCAATCAGTACAGCGGCAGTATCCGCTTAAGCTATGCCTGCGGTTACGCCATGTCCGCCGCCTGCAGGCAACTGCTGCCTGACCACTCTTTTAGAGCGTGCCGACCACAATATGTATACGGACAAGCGAAAACACAAAGAAAAAGCCCCCGTGCCGTGATGGGGGCTCAGGGGTCATTCTTCTTACGGAATTCGGATTTCAAAAAAGGATTAAGGATTTAATTCTGCATCTCTTATGGCTTTAGTATAACACACCCCCTCAGAAAAAGTGTGTATATTGTTTAAATAGATTCTGAAGAAATTATTAAGATTCCACCCGTCAATGGAGCACGTTTCCCGGAATACCCTAATAGTGAAAACAGAAGAAGGATACAGGTAATTTATGTGAATCAGGCAGATATTGAGACTCATGAGGAGGAAACGGCCGGATTTACCGGGAAGGGGATCGGCGTGGCGGTCCTGGATACCGGCTGTTTTCCCCATGAGGATCTAAACAATAGAATTGCCGCTTTCTGCGACATGGTGCAGCGCCGCACGGACCCCTACGACGATAACGGCCACGGCACCCACGTCTGCGGGATCATCGGCGGAAACGGCTGCGGAAACAGCTTATACTGCGGCGTTGCCCCCCGCTGTCATCTGATCCCGGTAAAGGTCCTGGACCGGCGTGGAAATGGTTATGCCTCAGACGTCTTGTCCGGCCTCCGATGGATTCGTGAAAACCGCGATGTATACAATATCCGGATCGTAAATATTTCCGTCGGTTCTTTTTCCCGCCGGAATATGGGTGAGAACTCCGCACTGGTGCGGGGAGTCAATGAAACCTGGGATGCCGGGCTGGTGGTGGTAGTCGCAGCGGGCAATATGGGGCCCAAGACCGGCACCATCACCACTCCGGGCATCAGCCGCAAAGTCATCACTGTGGGATGCTCCGATGATCACAAGGAGGTCAATGTGATGGGCAACCGGATGATCGACTATTCCGGCCGCGGCCCCACCGGGGCCTGCATCTGTAAACCGGACATCGTAGCTCCGGGCGCCTCTATCACCAGCTGCTCCAACAAGCGCGGCGAATACACCTGCAAAAGCGGAACCAGCATGGCGACACCATTCGTATCCGGCGCGCTGGCGCTTCTCCTGGAAAAATATCCGGATATGAGCAACCGGGATGTGAAGCTTTTTCTGCGGGAGCGGGCCGTCGATATCGGACTGCCTAGAAATCAGCAGGGGTGGGGGAGGCTGGATCTGGATAGGTTGCTGCAGTAAATGGATTGGGGAGGGAGGGTACGCAACCGATGATAAGTGCGTTGGGAGAGGAATCGGGCGGGGGCGCATGGGGCGGCGGGCAGCGCTGCTGTTTGTCGTCGGCAGGAGGTACTAAGGACCTGACGGCAGAGGATCCGGTCCCCTCTCCGCCTGACGTGGTGCGTCAGACGGAGCCCCCGTCTCCTCTGCCGCCACGTCCTAAGTGCCTCCAGGCCTCCGCAATATGCAGCGCTGCTTCCGCCGCCCCATGCACCCCCGCCCGATTCCTCTCTCAGCCAGGTTGTGGATCGGTTGCTGTGTACTGGCTTTGCTGGGTGGTGGATTTGTTGGGCGGTGGCTTTGCTGGGTGGTGGTGGAATTATGCTGGTGGTTTTTGTGTTTTGGGTGATAGAGTTATTTTTTAAGAAAATTTTGAATTTTCTGAAATTAGCGCTTGACAGGGTGGGATTTCTATGATAAGATTTAGGAGTATTTTTAATAAGATTTTGATTTCGCATGTTTTTGTAAGTCATGAATTTTTATTGATTACTTACAAAAGCATGTGATTTTTTATTTTATGGGAATATAATATTATAATTTGGAGGTACCTATTATGAATAACGGTACAGTAAAGTGGTTTAACAGCACGAAGGGTTTTGGATTTATCACCAATGATGAGACTGGCGAGGAAGTGTTCGTACACTTTTCCGGCATTGCTACAGATGGCTACAAGTCTTTAGAAGACGGCCAGAGAGTAACGTTTGATACGACCCAGGGCAACCGCGGCGTTCAGGCTGTTAACGTAAAGGCTGCATAAGTCATCTTATAGAAGACCATTTGCAAAATGCTGCAAACCGGATGCGGAAGACCGCTCCGGCTTGCAGCATTTTTTATGTCACGGAAAAGTGCACTATTCGCTCAGTCTGTGGATAAACAGGCCGCTCCGCAGTTTTGGTTCAAACCAGGTGGATTTGGGCGGCATCAAAAGCCCGGCGTCTGCTACAGCAAACAGCTCCTGGATCGATGTCGGGTACATGGAAAAAGCCACTGCTGCTCCTCCATCCACTATGCGTTCCAGCTCTGCGGTGCCGCGTATGCCGCCGACAAACTGGATCCGTTTGTCAGTGCGAGGATCCCCGATACCTAAAACAGGGCCCAGCAGCAGATTCTGGAGCAGAGATACGTCCAGCCCTTCCACCGGGTCTTCGGTGGTATATTCCGGCTTGATGGTCAGACGATACCAGGCCTGATCCAGGTACATGCCTGCCTGATGTTTCTGATCCGGCCTCACAGCTCCCTCTTTTGCTTCCTCCAGGAAGAAACACTTCTTTACCTTCTCCAGAAAATCCTTTTTATCAAGTCCATTTAAATCCTTCACCACCCTGTTGTAGGGCATGATCAAAAGCTGGTCGTCCGGGAACAGTACCGACAAGAAAAAGTTGAACGGCTCCTCTCCGGTATAGTCCGGATGCTCCTGGCGGCGTTTTAAGCCCACTTTTACGGCGGATGCCGCCCTGTGATGGCCGTCTGCTATATAAACCCTGGGGATCGCCGCAAATCGCGCCTGGACACGGGCGATCTGGCCTGCATCTTCTATCCGCCATACCCTGTGGGAAACGCCGTCCTCCGCAGTAAAACCATATAAAGGCTCCGTCCCCTTTACCAGCTCCACCAGCTTATTGATCTCCGTATCAGAACGGTATGCCAAAAAGATCGGACCTGTATGCGCGTCTGTCACATCTACGTGACGGATCCGGTCCAGTTCCTTGTCTTCCCGCGTGTTCTCATGCCGGGCAATCACGCCGCTTACATAATCATCCATCGATGCGCACGCCACGATTCCGGTCTGTACCCGGCCGTCCATAGTAAGCTCATAGATGTAATAGCACTCTACCCCGTCTGCGACCAGAATCCCCTCCTGCTGCCACTTGCATAGCAGTTCCTTTGCCTTCTCATAAACCTCAGGGGCATAGGGATCCATGCCGTCATCAAACTGGGTCTCAGCCCGGTCGATCATGAGGAACGACTGTGGATTAGCTTCCACCACTTTTTTTGCCTCTTCCCGGTTGTAAACGTCATAAGGAAGTGCCGCCACGTTAGACGCCACTTCCTTATTGGGACGGATACACCGGAACGGTCTTATTTCTGCCATAAGTTTTCTCCCGTCCGTATATCAGAATTCAGGCTTACATCACCCGAACGCGCAGTACGCCCTGGATCGCATTGAGCTTCTGGATGGTCATGCTGTCCGGCTCTTTCTCAAGATCCATCAGGGTATATGCATACTTCTCACGGCTCTTATTGGTCATATCGGAAATGTTGATGCCGCCGGAAGCCAGGGTCCCGGTGATCTGACCGATCATGTTCGGCACGTTCATATGTAATACCGCCACACGGGCCGGGGTCTTCTTCACACCCATATCACAGGCCGGATAGTTGACGGAATTGCGGATATTGCCATTGTCCAGGTAATCCATGATCTCCTGGACTGCCATCTTCGCACAGTTGTCCTCGGACTCCTCAGTGGAAGCTCCCAGATGTGGGACTACGATAGCGCCCTCCATGTTGGCAGACTTCGGGTTCGGGAAGTCCGTCACATAGGTTTTGACCCTGCCGGATTTCAGCGCCTCAGCCATATCATCCTCATTGACCAGGATATCCCGGGCAAAGTTCATGATCACCACGCCATCCTTCATCTGGGCAAATGCGTCTTTGTTGATCATCCCCCTGGTGCTGTCCAGTGCCGGCACATGCACGGTAATATAGTCGCACTCCTGATAAATGGTATCCAGGCTGGTGGTATGCTTTACATCACGGGACAGCATCCACGCCGCATTGACGGAGATGAACGGATCATATCCGTACACTTCCATGCCCAGAGCCGCAGCCGCGTTGGCTACCTCTGCGCCAATCGCGCCAAGACCGATGACGCCCAGCTTCTTTCCTTTGATCTCGTTGCCTGCAAAGGCTTTTTTACCCTTCTCCACCGCCTTGGCGATGTTCGGGTCATCCTTGATGGTCCGGCACCACTCGATACCGCCGATGATATCGCGGGAAGCCAGCACCATAGCTGCGACCACCAGCTCCTTTACGGCGTTGGCATTGGCGCCCGGGGTGTTGAATACCACGATACCCTCTTCTGCACAGGCATCCAGCGGGATATTGTTCACACCGGCGCCGGCGCGTGCAATGGCAAGCAGGGAGTTCGGAAACTTCATCTCGTGGAGGGATGCGCTGCGGACCAGGATGCCGTCCGCCTCATTTACATCGTCGGTTAATACGTAATTGTCATCTAAAAGATCTGTGCCATACTTGGAAATGGCATTCATGCAATGGACTTTTCTCATGCCTGGTGCGCCTCCTCAAATTTCTTCATAAATTCAACCAGCTTTACCACGCCTTCCTCCGGCATGGAATTGTAGATGCTGGCACGCATGCCGCCTACGCTGCGATGGCCTTTTAAGTTCACGAAACCGGCAGCCGTGGCTTCCTTTATGAACAGGGCGTCTAAGTCCGCATCACCCGTCACGAACGGTACGTTCATCAGGGAACGGTCTCCCTTCACCACAGTACCCTTAAACAGCTTGCTGCTGTCCAGGAAATCATAGAGGATCTGTGCCTTCTTCTCATTGTATTCCTTCATTGCCGCCAGGCCGCCGCGCGCTTTCAGCCATTTGAATACCTTGCCGCAGATGTAGATGCCATATGCAGGCGGGGTGTTATAAAGAGACTTGGCGTCCGCGTGGATCTTGTACTGGCACATGGTCGGGGTTCCCGGAAGCACGTCTTCAGTGATCAGGTCCTCACGGATGATCACGATGACCACGCCTGCCGGTCCGATATTCTTCTGTACGCCGCCGTAGATCACACCGTATTTGGTCACATCGACCGGCTCAGACAGGAAACAGGAGGATACATCTGCCACCAGGGTTTTCCCTTTGGTGTTCGGCAGGTTCTTAAACTTCGTGCCGTAAATAGTGTTATTCTCACAGATGTACACATAATCCGCATCATCGTCGATGGGCAGGTCGGAGCAGTCCGGGATATAGCTGAAGGTTTTGTCCTCACTGGACGCAACCGCAACTGCCTTCCCATATTTCTGCGCCTCTTTAAATGCCTTTTTCGCCCACTGACCGGTAATGATATAATCAGCTACGCCGTTCTTCATCAGGTTCTGCGGAATCATGGAGAACTGTAAATGGGCGCCGCCCTGCAGGAACAGTATCTTGTAGTTATCCGGAATATTCATCAGCTCGCGAAGATCGCTCTCGGCTTCCTGGATGATCGTCTCAAACGCTTTAGATCGATGGCTCATCTCCATCACTGACATCCCGGTGCCTCTGTAATCCAGCATTTCCTCTGCGGCTTCCTTCAGGACTTCCTCCGGCAAAACGGCGGGTCCTGCGGAAAAGTTATAGACTCTCCCCATTGTTTCTTCCTCCTTGTTTAATGTTTTATTGACAATTAATGGTTCATTAATTGATCTTCAGATCAGTATCGTCAAATGCATCCTGGATCGGCGCTCCCGGAGATACCATCGGGTACACCTTGTCGTCACAGTGGATCTGGCAGTCGATGACTACCGGCGCTCCAAGTGCCATCGCTTCTTCCAGAACAGGCTTTAACTCATCTTTGGATGTCACGCGGTATGCCTTCGCTCCCATGGCCTCCGCCAGTTTCACGAAATCCACTGAGTCATTTAATACTGTATGGGAATACCGCTTCCCGTAGAACAGGGTCTGCCACTGGCGTACCATGCCCAATACATGATTGTTGATCACCACCTGGATGACCGGGATATTGTAGCGGGTTGCCGTGGCGATCTCATTCATGTTCATGCGGAAACAGCCGTCGCCGGCAATATTGAACACAGGAATATCCGGACAGCCCATATCACCCAGGCCCATCTTGGCGCCCAGAGCCGCGCCCAGGCCGTAGCCCATGGTTCCCAGGCCTCCGGAGGTCAAAAGCGTCCTCGGCTTTTTATATTTGTAATACTGGGCCGCCCACATCTGGTGCTGTCCTACCTCGGTGACAATGACCGCATCCCCGTGGGTCAGCTCGTCGATCGTCTCGATGATGGACGGGCCGGTCAGCAGGTTTTTATCATAGCGCAGCGGATACATATCCTTCATCCGCTCGATATGCGCCACCCACTCGTCATGGTTTATGGGGTCCAGACGGGCGTTTAATTTCCTTAAGACCGTCTTTAGATCTCCCACAATGCTGGCATGGGTCCTGATGTTTTTATTGATCTCCGCCGGGTCCACGTCAATCTGCAATATCTTCGCATTTTTGGCGAACTTGGATGCATTGCCTGTCACGCGGTCGCTGAAACGGGCGCCCGCCACGATCAGCAGGTCGCACTCGGTAATGCCAAAGTTGGAAGTCTTGGTCCCGTGCATGCCCACCATGCCGGTGTACAGCTCGTCGCTGCCGTCAAAAGCGCCTTTGCCCATAAGGGAATCCGCCACCGGCGCCTGGATCCTGTGGGCCAGGGTGCGAAGCTCCTCCGACGCGTCAGACAGCACTGCTCCGCCGCCCACAAAGATAAAGGGCTTCCTGGAATTGCGGATCAGCTCCAAAGCCGTCTCCATATCTTCCTCCAGGATTGTGTCAGTCTGCCGGGTGATCGGTTCCGGCTCCATCGGGGTATATTCGTACTCCGCGGCAGTCACATTTTTGGTGATGTCGATCAGGACCGGGCCCGGTCTTCCGCTCTGGGCGATGGTAAATGCCCGGCGGATCACATAGGCCAGTCTGGAAATGTCTTTTACAATAAAGTTGTACTTGGTGATCGGCATGGTCACTCCGGAGATATCCACCTCCTGGAAGCTGTCCTTGCCCAGCAGATCCACGCCCACATTGCAGGTGATCGCCACCACCGGGATGGAATCCATGTATGCTGTCGCAATGCCTGTCACCAGGTTGGTTGCGCCGGGGCCGGATGTGGCCATACAGACGCCTACCTTCCCCGTGGCCCTTGCATAGCCGTCCGCCGCATGGGCCGCTCCCTGCTCATGGGAGGTCAGGATATGGGTGATCTCATCCTGGTGCTTGTAAAGCGCATCGTATATATTTAAGATCGTACCGCCCGGATATCCGAATACAGTCTTCACGCCCTGTTCCTTCAGACATTCGATCACGATCTCCGATCCATTCAAAACTTTCGTTTCCGCCATATTAAAACTCCTTTCCCGGTTTAATTGCCTTTCAGCACAGCGCCCTTATCCGCACTGGTTACAAGCTGGGCATAACGCTTCAAATAACCGGATACTTCTTTGGTCTTCGGGGTCCATGCAGCTCGGCGTCTCGCCAGCTCCTCATCGGACACCTTCATATTGATGGTATTGGCATTGATATCGATGGAAATGATATCCCCCTCCTCAACCAGCCCGATGGGGCCACCTGCCGCCGCTTCCGGGCACACATGCCCGATGGATGCGCCTCGGGATGCGCCGCTGAACCGCCCGTCGGTGATCAGCGCCACAGAGGAGCCAAGGCCCATGCCTGCGATGGCAGAGGTCGGGTTTAGCATCTCTCTCATGCCAGGGCCGCCCTTCGGGCCCTCATAACGGATCACAACCACATCGCCTGCCACGATCTTTCCGCTCTTGATGGCCTCGATCGCATCTTCCTCGCTGTCAAATACTCTCGCAGGACCTTCGTGCTCGCAGCATCTCCGGAACCACTGCAGAGCGCTTCACCACGCAGGAATCAGGAGCCAGGTTGCCGCGCAGCACGGCAATGCCGCCTGTTTTGGAGTAGGGGTTATCGATGGTGCGGATCACCTCCGGGTCCTTATTCTCACAACCCCGGATATTCTCACCCACGGTCTTTCCTGTCACAGTCATGCAGTCCAGATCCAAAAGCCCCAGCTTGCTGACCTCGTTCATCACCGCATAGATCCCGCCCGCTTCATTTAAATCCTCCATATAGGTCGGGCCTGCCGGAGCCAGGTGGCACAGGTTCGGAGTCTTCGCACTGATCTCATTTGCAATGTCTACATTCAACTCGACGCCTGCCTCATGGGCGATCGCCGGAAGATGAAGCATACTGTTGGTGCTGCAGCCCAGGGCCATATCCATGGTCAGGGCGTTCTTAAATGCAGCTTCTGTCATGATATCCTTCGGACAGATATTTTTCTTTAACATATCCATCACAGCCATCCCTGCATGCTTGGCCAGCGCGATCCGCTCGGAATATACCGCCGGGATCGTTCCGTTGCCCTTCAGTCCCATACCAAGGACCTCTGTTAAGCAGTTCATGCTGTTGGCCGTGTACATGCCGGAGCAGGAGCCGCAGGTCGGGCAGACCTTGCATTCAAATTCTTTTACATCCTCTTCAGACATGGTGCCTGCCGCATAGGAGCCTACCGCCTCAAACATGCTGGAAAGGCTGCGCTTCTGTCCTTTTACGTGTCCTGCAAGCATTGGGCCGCCGCTGACGAACACAGTAGGGATATTGATCCTTGCCGCCGCCATCAGAAGTCCCGGCACATTCTTGTCACAGTTGGGAACCATCACCAGCGCATCAAACTGATGAGCCAGCGCCATACACTCGGTGGAGTCGGCGATCAGATCACGGGTGACCAGAGAGTATTTCATCCCCGCATGGCCCATGGCAATCCCGTCGCATACTGCGATAGCCGGGAACACGATCGGGGTGCCGCCTGCCATGGCAACGCCCTGTTTGACCGCATCCACGATCTTATCCAGGTTCATATGCCCCGGAACGATCTCATTATAAGAGCTCACGATACCAATGAGCGGACGCTCCAGTTCCTCATCGGTAAGTCCCAGCGCCCGGAACAAAGAACGGGCCGGCGCCTGCTGCATACCGGATTTTGCATTATCACTTCTCATCTTTAGACTCCTCCTTTTATCTCATTATCTGATATTTTCCACAAGCAGATCGCCCATCTGCACAGTTCCCACCTTCGTGCAGCCGTCTGCCATAATGTCCGCAGTGCGGTAGCCGTCGGTCAGGACCTTCTGGACAGCCGCCTCGATGGCGTCCGCCTCCTGATCCAGATCAAAGGAATAACGCAGCATCATCGCTGCGGAAAGTACCGTAGCGATCGGGTTGGCAATATCTTTGCCGGCAATATCCGGCGCAGAACCGTGGCTCGGTTCATACATGCCGAACTTTGTCTCATTCAAACTGGCTGAGGACAGCATACCGATGGAACCGGTGATCATGCTCGCCTCGTCAGACAAAATATCTCCAAACATATTCTCGGTCAGCACCACGTCGAACTGTCCCGGATTCATCACAAGCTGCATGGCGCAGTTGTCCACCAGCATATGCTCCAGCTTCACCTCCGGGTAATCCTTCGCCACTTCCTCCACTACCTTCCTCCAGAGCCTGGAGGAATCCAGCACGTTTGCCTTATCCACGCTGATCACGCGTTTCTTCCGCTTCATAGCAATGTCAAAGGCTTTCACCGCGATCCTGCGGATCTCGTTCTCATTGTAAGTGAGCGTGTCGGTGGCCTGCATCACGCCGTCCACTTCCTCCGTATGGCGCTCGCCAAAATAAAGTCCTCCGGTCAGCTCCCGCATGATCACCATATCAAATCCGTCACCAATGATCTCCTTCTTAAGCGGGCAGGCGTCAGCAAGCACCTGATATAGATATGCAGGACGGATATTCGCAAATAAATTAAGACCCTTGCGGATAGCCAGCAGCCCCGCTTCTGGTCTTAAATTCGGCGCTACATCGTACCATCTGGAATTCCCCACGTTGCCGCCAACTGCTCCCAGAAGGACTGCATCGCTCTGTTTTGCTGTCTCAAGCGCCTCCTTAGTCAAAGGCACCCCGTATGCATCGATGGAACAGCCGCCCATCAGCACTTCCGTGTATGTAAAGGTATGTCCGTATACCTTTCCCACCTGGTCCAGCACCCGGCAGGCTTCCCGCACAATCTCCGGTCCGATTCCATCACCGGGAATGGTCACAATCCTACAATTCATCGTCAGTCCCTCTTTCTATTCCTCTATTTTCATGCTTTTTAAGTGTGTTTCCTCTCATCTTAGCGCATTTACAGTTTTTTTTCAACTGTAAGCGGGGAATTTGTTTTGAAAAAGTATACGAGAATGGAATCCATGTCATAACCGGGAGTTATTATATGGTAAGATGTGATTCCCCATAAACGGTGCCGTCCCAGGATAACCGTGAAATAACAGACAAAAAGTAAAAGGCCGGATGAGCGATAGACATTTCAGTCTGTACCTCATCCAGCCAATCCGGCCAGACAGATCATTTTTCCAGGCCGTTCTCCATGGCAAAACTGTATCCGCAGTAATTCAGCATTTCAATATCATTTCCGCCATCCCCAAAGGCAGCGCACTGCTCCGGTGAGCCCCCCAGCGGTCCAGAAGCCGTTTTATGCCGGAAATACATCCCTCAACTGATAATATTGATTTCCACTGGCTACAACAAGCAACCAATTTTATATTATTCTCCATATTCCATCCCGCCTGTCCTTTACACGGTTCCAAGGACCATAAACTCATATGGTTCCATCGTATACAGTTCTTCCTGAGGGGCCGCCTTCCGGCCTGCATAGTTTTCCAGCAATACCTGATATCCACTCCACGCTCCGGAGATTCTGACTGTCTGCTGCTTTCCGTCCAAATTGCAGAGCACCGCGATCTGCTGCTTTCCAAATGTTCTTTGGTAGGCCAGCGTCATATCCGTCCCGGTCTCCCAAAAAGAGATATCCCCTTTTGCGATCACCGGATACATTTTTCTCATGGCAATCAGCGTTTTATAAAAGGCGAGAATGGAATCCCCGTCGTGTTGCTGGGCTTCGACCGTGATCTCTTTTCTAAATTCCGCAGACATGGGGAGCCACGGTTCCTCCTCTGAAAACCCGCCGTACTGCTGCCCATTCCACTGCATGGGCGTCCTGCTGTTGTCCCTGGATCTGGCTGCCAGGGTTTCCAGGGCCTCTTTCTCCGTCTTTCCTCCCTCCAGCAGAATCTGATAATAATTCAGGCTCTCCACGTCCCGGTAATGTTCTATGGAAGGGAAATGGGCATTCAGCATACCGATCTCTTCTCCCTGGTAGATATACGGAGTTCCGCGCATAAAATGGATCATGCCTGCCAGCATTTTCGCCGACTCTTTCCAATAAGTATTTTCATCTCCCAAGCGGCTCACAATGCGAGGCTGGTCATGGTTGCACCAAAACAGCGCGTTCCACCCATCTCCTTTCTGCATCTTAATCTGCCATTCCACAAAGAGTTCCTTTAATTTCTTATAATCAGCCGGCATAAGCGCCCATTTATCCCCATCCTTATAATCCACCTTCAGATGATGGAAATTGAAACACATGGAAAGCTCTTTTTCCTTTGGCGCAGAATACCGGATACAATGTTCCACTGAGGTAGAGGACATCTCGCCCACCGTCACGAAATCCTCAATCCCCGCATCTCTCACCAGCTCCTTCAGATACTCATGGATATGGGGGCCGTCGCTGTAAAATCTCCGCCCGTCGCCCAAGAAATCGTCCTCCATCAGTTCCGGCTTGGAGACCAGGTTGATCACATCGAAGCGAAACGCCTTGATGCCTTTCTTTTTCCAGAACCGCAGGATCTCTTTTAATTCCTCCCGTACCTCCGGGTTATCCCAGTTTAGATCTGCCTGGGTCACATCGTACAGCCGGAGATACCATTTTTTTAATCCAGGCACATATTCCCATGCCGGGCCGCCAAACTTTGACTGCCAGTTTGTCGGCGCGTGATCCGGCGCGCCATCTTTGAAAATATAATACTTCTGATATTTTTCATCCCCTGCCAGGGCCTTCTGAAACCATATATGTTCTGTGGAGGTATGATTGAATACCATGTCAAGCATCAGGCCGATCCCTCTTTTTTCTCCCTGCCTGATCAGCTCCTCCAGATCTTCCATCGTCCCAAACTTTAAATCCACCGCACGATAATCTGCCACATCATACCCATTATCATGCTGAGGGGATGGAAAAAATGGGGTCAACCACAGATAGTCCACGCCTAATTCCTGCAGGTAATCTAATTTTTCGATCACTCCGGGGATGTCTCCAAAACCATCCCCGTTGGTATCCCGAAAAGATTTGGGATATATCTGATAAACTACTTTATTACTGAAATCTGCCATTTTGCGCCTCCCTGTGCATCCCTCTATTTGAACGTTACCACTGCGGTTTCTTTTTCTTCTGCATGCATTCCGGTATGGAACTGGATATCCTGCGCAGTTCCCACATTGCTGATAATACATACCGTAACATCCGGATGGCCTGCTGCCCTGATCTTTTCCCGGTCAAAATGAATGAGCGGCGTCCCTGCGCTGACCTTCTGGCCTTCCTGCACCAGATATTCAAATCCATCTCCATTCATGCTCACCGTGTCAATTCCGATATGTAACAGAACCTCCATGCCGTTTTCCAGCTTTAGTCCACAGGCATGGCGTGAATCTGGCATCAAAGCCGCAACCTCTGCGTCTGCCGGCGCATACAGTGTCTCGCTTTCCGGAAGGATCGCCATACCGTCGCCCAAAACTCCAGCAGAGAACACCCCGTCCCCGACTTCTGCCAACGGGATCGCTCTTCCAGTTAAAAATGCAGTCAATTTTCCCGATGTCTCTTCATCTGTTTTTTTATCACCCATTGCAGAAGCCACGATTCCGGCTGCCGCGCTTACACCGGTCCCGGCGGCAATTTCTGCAAGCTCTGTGGTCTCTTTTACTTTGCCCGCAGGAAGGCGCTTCTTTCCCACAACCGCCGTCAATAAGAACGGAACTGCAAATGCAATCGCCATACAGACTGCAAAGGGAGCCATAAACTGAGGCTGAATCGACAGGATGCCTGGAAGGCCTCCCACGCCAATGGCATTGGCAGTGGTATTGGTCGCCACACAGACAACCGCCGCGATGCCGGAACCAATCATTCCACAGACAAACGGGAACCCTCTCTTTAAGTTCACACCAAATATTGCCGGTTCCGTAACACCCAGATAACAGGAGATGCATGCCGGGATATTGACTTCCTGAGCTTCCGGTTCTCTTTTTTGCAGCCAGATCATTCCAAGGACTGCGGACCCCTGTGCAATATTAGAAAGTGCGATCATCGGCCACAGCATGGTTCCGCCATAATCCGCTATCAGCTGCAGATCGATCGCGTTTGACATATGATGAAGCCCTGTAATGACAAGCGGAGCATAAACAACACCAAAGACAGCGCCAAATACGACCTTAAAGGGTCCGGTAATTCCTGCAAATACCACCGCTGAGATCGCTGCCCCAATCTTCCAGCCAATCGGTCCCAATACAAAATGTGCAGCCATCACTGACAATAACAAACTGAAGAACGGAACCACAATCATGGAGATCACCTGCGGCGTTATCTTCCGGAAGAATTTTTCCAGATACACCAGGGTAAATGCTGCTAAGATCGCGGGAATAACCTGTCCCTGATATCCGATCATATTTACCTGGAAGCCTCCAAAATTCCACTTCGGGATATCTGCTGCCACCGTTCCCGCAACCGCATAGGCATTCAGCAGCTGGCCGGATACCAGTGTCAGTCCGAGAACGATGCCAAGCATCTGTGTCGTCCCCATCTTCTTTGTCACAGACCAGCAGATACCAACCGGAAGCATATGGAATACCGCCTCGCCGATCAGCCACAAGAAGCTGTCGATGCCCGTCCAGAACTGGCTGATGTCACATAAGGTCTTCGTGCCATTTTCAAACAAATACAAACTGTCAATACAGTTTCTAAAACCAAGGATCAAACCGCCTGTGATGATCGCCGGGATCAACGGCGCGAAGATCTCTGCCAGTGCTGTGACCACCCGCTGCAGCACATTCTGGTTTTTCTTTGCCGCATCTTTTACCGCGTCTTTGGATACGCCTTCAATCCCCGCCGCTTTTACAAAATCATTGTAAAAATCAGCCACCGTATTGCCGATAATCACCTGAAACTGCCCCGACTGTGTAAAGCTCCCTTTTACAACCTTCATCCCTTCGATCGCTTCCACATCCGCTTTTCCCGGATCCACCAGAGCAAAACGCATTCTTGTCATGCAATGTGAAACTGCCGCAATGTTCTCTCTTCCGCCCACCAGACGCAGCAGTTGTTTCGCGTCTTCTGAATATCTTCCCATCCTTTGATCCCTCCACCTGTTTTCAAACTTGTTTAAACATGTTTCTTAATTATGTTATATCATACTTGTTTGAACATGTCAATATTCTTTTTCACAAATTTGTTTAAACATGTTTTCGGTCTTTATATAGCAAAAAAACATTACCCGGGACTTTTAATCCCGGGTAATGTTTTATTTGCTGGTGTCCCAAGCTCCGTCTTTTCCCACATAGCGGCTGTTGATGGTCTCATCACTGGCCATATGATGGTCTTCAAAGAAATAATACCACTTGCCGTCGATCTCCACCCAGCCGGTTGCCGCAACTCCGCTGCCGTCCAGCCAGTACCAGGTCTCACCATCCTGATGCCACTCATTGGCTGCCATAGAACCATCTTCCTTGAGCCAGAACATGGAATCCCCATTCTTGATCCACTGGGTTTTCCCCATATGTCCATCCGCATGGTAATAGTTCCACGCACTGCCGTTGTAGACCCAGCCGGTCTCTGCCAGCACAGGCATCGCAGAAGACAGAGACAGGGCCAGGGTCATCAGAAGAACCGCCAGTCTGCTTCTCTTCATCTTCATGCATCTCCTTTTTACTTCTGAATCCATTTGCCGTCAGCGCCTACACGCTCGCCGCCCGGTACCAGGGCATCCACAGCCATCACGCCGCTCTTTAAGAAATAATAGTAATCCTCTCCGATCAGCTTCCAGCCATTCTTGACTGCCTTGCCATCCTCAGCCAGGTAGTACCACTTACCATCCTCGTCCTGATGCCAGTCGCTGACTACCATCCTGCCGGTCTCATCCAGGTAGTACAGATCGTTGTTCAGCTTCAGCATCTGGTTCGTCATAACAAGCCCCTCTGCATCCACATAATACCACGCATCGTCAGAATACACCCACTGGCTTGCAGCCATGGTGCCGTCATTGTTCACCCAGAACGTGCCGCCCACAGAAGTGATCCAGGTATTCTTCGCTACCGTACCGTCCTCCAGATAATAGAACCACTTGGAACCCACCTGTCCCCAGTGTGCTTCTGTCTCCGCAAATGCCGCAGTAGCCGGCAGTAAGCTCAATGCCAGAGTTGCTGCAACAATCGCCAAAATTCTCTTCTTCATATAAATCAATCTCCTTTTCTATCTCATCCAAGACATTCTCTGTCCTTCCTAACCCAATCATACTTTTTGCACTACGGTTTGTCAACGCTTTTTTGCCTCTACAATCTGTCGATTTTCTTTCATTTTTCCGACTTTTTCAGTTATCCCCTGTCCCCACAATATGGTAATGTGATATACTATGAATACTTAGCGAGGTATTTCACGAGCTTAGTATGAATGCATACCTGGACACTTAATGAGAGCGTACCGCAGGGGTCGCTCGAATTTAGTGACCATGGTATACTATGAATACTTAGCGAGATACGAGCTTAGTATGAATGTATAATCTATGATATAGAAAGGAAACCCGCCATGTCTTTCAAAAAACATCCCCATAAAAACATCTTGTCAGCAGGAGCGCTGGCTCTCACTTTAACACTGACATTTTCCGGCACCTGCAGCCCTGCCGCCTACGCTTCTTCCTTCGATATGCGAAAAACATCCTCACCGACTATCACTCAGGGGGCATCTCTCAAAGATCAGGGGCATCCGGATGAATACACAGCCCCCGGTCAAAATACATCTGCCCCGGCTGCCGCCAGTTCCACCCAACAGCGCCGTCTGATTCCAGATGCCACGTCCAACAACTATGCCGGCAATAAGGCGGAACCCATCTTCCGCGTCCGCACCGACATACCGTGGGTAGCCCTGTCCTTTGACGCAGGCGCCGACCGCGGGCAGGCCGAAGCCATTATGGATATTTTGGAAAAATACAATATTAGCTCCACATTTTTCCTCACTGCCGACTGGATGCGCCAAAACCCGGAGGATGCAAAGAGCATCGTTGCCCGCGGGCATGAGATTGGAAACCACAGCGTCAACCATCCCTCTTTCCCCAAACTCTCCCCTGAGAACATGGCCGCCCAGATCCAGGAAACCCATCAGACAGCAAAAGACCTGACCGGTGTAGACATGTGTCTCTTCCGTTTTCCTTACGGAGACTATAACAACGCCTCCGTAGACGCAGTAAAAAACTGCGGCTACTACGGAATCCAGTGGAGTGTGGACTCCATCGACTGGCGTAACGAAGGCCGGCAGATCATCATAGACCGCGTACTGAACCATAAGAATCTTGGAAACGGCTCCATCGTCCTGATGCACATGGCCGCTACCTACACTCCATCCGCGTTAGAAGAGATCATTCAGGGAATCCAGGCCAAAGGCTACGAGATCGTCCCCGTATCCCACCTGATCTACGAAACCAACTACCACATGGATGCCGCCGGAAACCAGATATCAGACGCAGCAGAAAATTAACTGCCTCACCCATTTCCATGCTGCACTTATCTTTAAAATTTTATCACTAACACAATATAGAATTCCTCTGCAAGCTTTCTCTGAAATTCTGTCCTACATGACATAGATATGTTCCTGATCAGAAGCTGCCGCACCCCGGCGGCAGCTTCCAAAGAATATGATTATTGATTATAATCGAACATCTTTCATAAACTGCTCTACTGACGCCGCTTTTGCAGCGCTCTTCAGCATAACATCCAAAACAGCAGAATCCTTAACCAAAAGAATCTTCTCCCGGATTGAATCCGGTACTTCTCCCAGTTCTTCAAGAAACAGCAGTACTGCTTCAGCTTTTCCCTCCGCCTGTCCGGCAGCACGTTCATCCCGCAGCAATTCTTCAAACAACATATAACGTTCCTCCATCTCGCGGCTCTGCCTGATACGCTGAATGGAATCCTGAAGACGCTTTACAAATTCGTCATCAAAATCCTGCTGGCTCTCTTCCAGATTTGCATGCACAAACTTTAAGAATTTTACCATAGATTCAGGCACCTCGTGTTCATTCCTGCCACAAGTGCTCAAAAATATCGTATGGTTTCCTTCCTCCAATGCAAGTTCCTTATCTTCCTCGCAGCGATTTACAAAATGATAGCAATAACGCCCCTTTCCAAACGGATCAAAATCACAGATAAAAATCACATAGGTATATGGCAATTTCGAATAGTCTTCTCCCTTCGTTAAAAGCTCCATATCGATCTGACTGTGATAATACCTTGCCCGTTTCGGCAAAGACAGATGCTTCGCCACCTGCATCTCCACATTATAGCGGGTATTTTCCGCATCCCTGGCATACACATCCAAACGAACGCCCCGGTACTCAGGCCGGTAAATCAGGCTCTGCTCTTTACTCACTTCCACCCGCTCAATAGAAACCCCCAGAGCAAGCTCCAAAAACCGGCGGCAATTCTCCTCATCCGCCATCACTGCGCCAAACATAAAGTTGTTCTTCAGCGTCAAATCACGCAACGTCTTTTTCTGTTCCATATATATCCCCCACACATGCAGAGGAATCCTATAACTCTATTATAACATCCCCAAATCCAAAAAAACAGCCCCATCTTTATCTCCCCGATCCCCCCTCCCCGATCCCCAACCAGCATCCTTCCATCCCCCCAATCTGAACTGTCCCCCTTGTCAAGGACATTTTTAAAAGTGGGGCAGTTTATTTTTCCTCCTCTTTTACCTACATCCTGTTCTCAGATGTCCTGTTTTCTATTATTATGGTATTCTATGATAGTTTTAAGTAATCTTGTTACTTTGAAGTATTCTGCCTCCTAATTCCTCCGGCCTTTTTGTAATCACCGGACAGGACGGCCTGTTGGGGATATCCAGTGGATACTTCCCAGTGATGAAAAAGTCATAAAACTCGTTTGGGGCTAACTTTGCAAGTTTCCATTGGTAACGCTCATTATTGTAGTACTCCATATAGTCATCTATCACACACTTTACTTCGATGAACGCAGCACAATCCGCCAGGTTTCCCCTGATGTGGTCCTTCATATGCCCGAAGAAGCTTTCCTGCGGGGCATTGTCCCAGCAGCAGCCCTTGCGGGACATGGACTGGCGCAGTTTTCTGTCATAAAGGATGTTGATAAAGCTTCGGCTGGTATAATGACAGCCCTGGTCGCTGTGGATAATTGTTTCGGCATGCAGGGAGATTCCATGGTCTGCGATCAGCCTCTCCACTGTTTCCAGTACGAAGTCCACTTCCAGCGATTCGCTGAGCACATAAGAGAGTATCTGTTTCGTAAAAGCATCCAGGATCGTAGACAGATAAGCAAACCTTCCGGCATAAGGCAGGTAAGTGATATCTGTCAGCAACACCATCCTCGGCCCATAACTTTCGAACTCACGGCGGAGCAGGTTATCCGAAACACTTCCAGTCCGGAGCGCTTTTGCGAGTCTCTTATTGGGATTCGGGCCCCGGTATGGGCAGGACAGCCGGAACTTTTCCATCAGCCTGCGGATCTTTTTCAGGTTCATGATGACCGGAGGGTCACTGTGGAGCAGAGCCATATGGATGCCCCGGGCTCCTTTGGGATAACCGTGCTGCTTATAAGCGGACAGTACCAGCTCGAAATCCCGGCGGTCCTCCTCTTCCTTCTGCTCACGGACCGGGGCAGCTTTCAGCCAGGCATAATAGCCGCTCCTGGAAACCCCGGCTGCCGAACAGAGTTCTTTGGCGGAGAGGGTGTTCCCGTTCTGTGCCAGGGTCTGCTGAATAATCTCAAAAATACACGAAGAGTCGTTCATGAGCAGTGCACCTACTTTCTGGTAGTTCTGACTGCAGAAATTTTTTTTAAAAACTCCACTTCCTGTTTCAGGTAATCGACCTCATGCCGAAGCTGTTTCAGTTCTTCTTTTTCAGATGCATGGTTATCACCCGTCTGCTCCTGGGGCTGCCTCTTTCCATGTGTGTAGTTCCCTTCGTAGAAACAGCCGTATTTCTTGTACTGTTCCCGGATGTGGCCGGAAATACTCCAGATCCTGCGCTCCCCCAGGATGGCCGGGTTATAGCCGTGATCCTCCAGAATCTTCCGGGGAAGTTCCCCTTTCTGGTATTCTGAATAAAAGATCTCTTTGAACTCTTTGGTAAGGTTCAATTGAAACTGGGTCACGCTGTAGGTGTAAGGGTTTTGTCGCAGCAACAGTATTTCTTCTTCGGTAAAGGGTTTTCTGCTCATGGTATTCCTCCTGTTGTTCTTAATTTAAGAATACCATAAGGAAAGTGAATATGCCAAAAGAAAACGGGGGCCAGGCTAAAGTTCCGGGGTGCAGTCCAATAAAACGGGTACACCAGCAGAGTGTGTGCATTATAAGGGGACGGGAATGCAGGGGGCTGTTCATATTTAAGGGGCTGACAAGGCGGTCTGTCTAAAAAGAGGGTCCCCCACTTTCCAATGTGTCCACACTTATGGGTACATTATAATCCTCTATCTCCCTTTGACTCCCCAGCATCCCCCACAGATCCCTCCCCGCGCCCCCAGGCTCCCACAGCCCATCCTCCCCACGCCCCCCAGGCTGCCGCAGCCCGTCCTTCCCGCGACTCCCAGGCTGCCGCAGCCGTTCCCTCCAGAGCACTCAGCGAGATAAGAAGCCCCCCGGTGGCGGCGGAAAAAGATTTCTAAATGTCTTCCGTTTGGAGACATGAAAAGACCGGAGTCGTGTGGAAAGCGGACTGCACAGTATCATCGTGCTGTCCGATAGCCACATGGCTCCGGTCTTTTCATGTCGTAAACAGGAAGACATAGAAACTTTTTCCGCTGCCACCGGGGGTCTTCTTATCCCCCATCCACCTCCCCCGCAGGGAACGGCTCGAACCCCCTCCGTGTTTACTCCACGTCATCCTCTCCAACCAGCTCATCAAACTCCTGATCGTCCAGCAGCTGATCAAACGCCTCAGCTACGATCTCATACTCATCGTCGTCCTCGATATTATCCAGGTTTGGATTGCCTTCTTTGTCCTCAGAGTAGCGGTACAGATATACTTCGCCCTCCTCAGCCTCCTCGCCTTCCACTGGAAGCAGTGCGATATACTCCCGCTCTCCTGCATCAAAAATGGTAAGTACTACACACTCCAGCTCACTTCCGTCATCCAGGGTCAGGGTAACGGTCATCTCCTCCTGCTCCATCTCCAGTTCTTCATTCGGATTCTGTGCCATATGGATACCTCTTTCTTTTCTCTGTTAGTCTGTGACACGATCTGTTTCACAACTCCACTTTATCAGAATACTGCTGCAAAATCAAGGGCTAATATTGCCAGGGGGGTCCGCATTTTGCGGCGGTCCCGGCCCGGCAGTCCGGCGGCATGGGTTTTTGTTCCGGTTTCGACCATAAGGGGATGTAAACATCCGGAATTTGCTTAAAAGCCTTATCTAATATTCAATTCCTTCCCGCGCTGGGATTCCTTCGGTATATGGGTGCTTTTTCATTTGGATCTCTGATACGTAATCAGCCAAACCGGCCAGGTGTTTGGACGGGTCTCTTCCGGTCAGCACTACTTCGAGCTGTTCTGGTTTGTTTTCTAAAAACTTTACCAGTTCGTCTTCCGGGACCATGCCGTAGTTGCAGGACGCCAGGATCTCGTCCAGGATCAGTATATCATATCCGCCCTGTACCGCTTCCTGGCAGGCGCGGTCAAACCGTTTCCCAAAGTAAGCTGCGGCCTCGGCTTTCTCCTCCGGCGTCATGCGGAATACAAAGCCAAAGGTTTTGTCGCAGGGCACCACCATGATGCCCGGAATGTGGCGCAGTACCGGGACCTCCCCAGAATCCTCCGTTTTTAAGAAACGTACCACCAGCACGGTCTTTCCTCTGCCTGCCGCCCGGACTGCCAGCCCGACTGCCGCCGAGGTCTTCCCCTTGCCGTCTCCGCAGTAAATATGGATGCATCCTCTCATTTTCGTCCCTCCAGATATTCGTCAATAAATCTTGACCGGTCCTGCTGTTTCCCGTAGCGCTCCTTTGTATAACACACATGCAGCCGGTCCTTCGCCCGGGTCATGGCTACGTAAAACATGCGCCGCTCCTCCTCTAAATCCGCATCCAGGACCGCCTTGTGATGGGGCGTCACACGCTCATTGGCGTCCAGGATATAGACGATGGGGAATTCCAGCCCTTTGGCGCTGTGCATGGTCATTAAGGAAACACACTCTACCCCCTGCTCGCCCCGGCGCTGGGCCTGTTGTTTTAGCTGTTCCCCGTACTCTTTCATGTGGAGGAACCAGGCGTCAAAGGTCTTAAAGCCCGCTGCGCTCTCCTGAAGCTGGTCCGCTACCTGAAGCAGCTCTTCCGGCTTCATTCTCCGGTAATCGGCGTATTCCCTGAGATAATCGTCATATCCGGAAGCTTTGCGGATATAGTTGACCGCCGCCACCGGAGCCATCCTGCCGATCATCTTTAAATCATACTCCAGCTGTTCGATCCGCTCTACCATCCAGTCCTTGTCCTGATACCAGGATTTGACCGCATCCCAGGATATGACCTGCCCCTCCAAAGCGTCCCGGCTCACGTACCGTTTCGGCCGATTGATGATCCGCAGCACGTCCGCCCGTTTTGCCTGACGGTGCGCCGCCAGCTCATCCCCGGCAATCCGGATGTATGCAAGGATATCCTGCGTGATCCAGTGCTCGTAGAGATTCGGCAGGGCGTCTCTCATCTGGAACGGTACATTATATTCCATCATCCGCTCCATCAGAAGCCGCGGTTCCATGTTGGTGCGGTACAGCACCGCAATATCAGACAGGGAAAATCCCATCTTCACATAATCCTGGATTTCTTCCACGATCCCCTTCGTTTCTGACTGAGCGTCCGCCCAGACCGTGGTCGCTACCGTTTTCCCGGCTCCCCGGTCCGCACAGAGCTTCTTTTCATACCGGGTTTTATTGTGGCGGATCAAATTGACGGCGGCGTCCACAATTGTGGATGTGGAGCGGTAGTTTATCCCCAAAAGCGTCTGCTTTGCCTGGGGATAATCCTTTGTGAAGCCCAGCATGATCTCTGGCTTCGCGCCGCGGAACCGGTAGATAGACTGGTCGTCGTCACCTACAATAAACAAATTGTCCTCCGGCTGCGCAAGCATCTTCACTATCTCATATTGTACCCGGTTGATGTCCTGAAATTCATCGATCAGGATAAACCTGTACTTCTGCTGCCATGCCTTTAGGATATCCTTTCTCTGGACAAACAGCTCATAGCACATCACCAGCATATCGTCAAAATCCAAAAGCCCTTTTCCGGTCAGAGCTTCCTCATAGCCCTGATACAGCTTCTTAAATACAGCCTCCGAACAGTTCTTGGAATAATAATGCTCCAGGTTCATCATCTCGCCCTTTACCATGCTGATCTCAGAAAGGATGGAGGATGTGAACTCCGCCTCATCCTCCACCTCAATGCGGTACTTATCGATCAGCTCTCTTATGATCCGGACTCGCTGCTCCTCACGGATAATGTTGGATGCATCATACCGGTAAGCATGTTTTAAAATACTGAAAAATACTGCATGAAAGGTCCCGAAGCTGACGGCCGGGCGGCGGCCCTCCATCAAAAGCTGGAACCGCTGCTTCATTTCCTCTGCAGCAGCCCGCGTGAACGTGATGACCAGGATACTGCCCGGGTCCACCCCGTATTCATCAATCAGGAATTTCACCCGGTGGGTGATGACGGTGGTTTTGCCGGAACCGGGTCCCGCCAGAACCATCATCGGCCCTTCAAAATGCCGGATCGCCTGTAATTGTGATTCGTGAAATGCCATGTAAGCGCCCGTCTCCCTTCTTATCTGATCTCTGGCGGATTCCGTCCACCAGCTATGCGTCAAACACCGCTGATACATCCTCCATAAGTGCAGCAATGGGCAGATGCTGCGGACAGATGTGCTCGCATTTCTTACAGCCGATGCAGTCAGCCGCCGCACCGTGCCGGGCCGTATAATTGGGGTAATAGCCTTTGGCGTTGGACTTATCACCGAACTGCCGGTACTGGTTGTACAGGGAAAAATACTCCGGTATGGCAATCTGCTTCGGACAGCCCTCCACGCAGTACCGGCACCCGGTACAGCCCACTGCGATGCTGGAATTCAGGATATCCGTCACCTGCCGGATCACCTGCTCTTCCGTCTCATCAAGCGGTTTAAAGTCCTGCATATAGGATGTGTTGTCTAAAAGCTGGGCTTCATCAGACATACCGGACAGCACCATGATCACGCCCTCTTTGCCGGCAGCAAACCTAACGGCCCAGGACGCCGGGGACATCTCCGGCCTGCGCTCTTTAAACAGCGCTTTTGCAGCCTCCGGCACATCCGCCAGCGTTCCGCCCTTCACCGGTTCCATGACGATCACGTCTTTTCCGTATCGGCGGCAGACCTCATAGCAGCGCCTGGACTGTATGTACGGGCTTTCCCAGTCAAGATAGTTGAGCTGGAGCTGCACAAACTCCACCTCCGGATGGGCTTTTAAGATCTCCTCCAAAAGCTCTGCATCCGCATGATAGGAAAATCCCAGATGCCGTATCTTCCCTTCCTCCAGCTTTTCCCTGGCAAAGCCAAATGCATCCAGCCTCTTTGCCGTCTCATAGGAGGCCTGGAACACATTGTGCAGCAGATAGTAATCAAAATATTCCACGCCGCATTTCTCCAGCTGCTCGTCAAAGATACGCGCCATATCCTCTTTCTCCTTTAAATGGCTTAAGGGGAGCTTGTCCGCCAGCACAAAGCTCTCCCGCGGATGGCGCTCCACAAGGGCCTTTCTCACCGCGGTCTCACTGGCATACAGATGATACATATACGCCGTGTCAAAATAAGTGAATCCCCGCTCTAAGAAGAGGTCCACCATCCGGCACACCTGCCGGATATCGATATCCGCCTTGTCCTCCGGATTCACAAGCGGCAGCCTCATCGTCCCAAATCCCAACTTTTTCATTTCCATTCTCTGTATGCTCCTTTCCCTGCACTCAAACGCCCGTCTCCATTTCCCGTAAAATCTCCCACAGATCTGTATCCTGTAAATCAGGAAAGCCCCGTCATCATCCATGGCAGGGGCTTTCTCTCATCTATTTTCCAAGCATTTCGATCCCTTTGCGGATACGTGTCAGGGATTCTTCCCTGCCAAGCACCTCCATGATCTCGGTAGCGCCTGCAGGCGTCATCTGCTTACCTGAAACAGCGGTGCGGATCGGCCACATGACAAAACCAGTCTTGCAGCCCTTCTCCTCCACGTATTTTGCCAGCACCTCGTACAGTGCGTCATTGCTGTAATCCTGCTGTGCCTCCAGAAGCGGTAGTACTTCGGTCAGCACCTCCAGAGAAGTCTCTGCACTGGTCTTCATCTTCTTGTGGGCGTACATGGCGGTATCGTACTCCGGCAGCTCCTCGAAGAAATCAATATGCTCCGCGATATCCGGGAATATCTCAATCCGGGTCTTGACCATGCCTGCGATCTTCTTTAAGTCCAAATCCTTTTTGATGGTCTGGCGGATATACGGCTCTGCCATCTCATAGAACCGGTCAAAGTCCATCGCCTTTAAATATTCGCCGTTCATCCATTTCAGCTTTGTGATGTCAAAAACAGCCGGGGACTTGCTGATGTTATGGTAATCAAACGCCTTCACCAGCTCCTCCAAAGAGAATATCTCCTGGTTGTCCACCGGGGACCAGCCAAGCAGCGCCACATAGTTGACCACGGCCTCCGCCACAAAGCCCTGTTCGATCAGGTCCTCGAAGGAAGAATGGCCGCTGCGCTTGGATAATTTCTTGTGAAATTCATCCGTGATCAGAGGACAGTGCACATATACCGGAACCTCCCAGCCAAAGGCGTCGTACAGACGGTTGTACTTGGGGGAGGAGGACAGGTATTCGTTGCCCCGCACCACATGGGTGATCCCCATCAGGTGATCATCCACCACGTTTGCAAAGTTGTAGGTCGGATATCCGTCGGACTTGATGAGGACCATATCGTCAAGCTCTGAGTTATCCACGGTGATGTCCCCGTAGATCTCATCATGGAACGTCGTGGTTCCTTCCGTCGGATTGTTCTGGCGGATCACATACGGCATACCGGCAGCCAGGTTTGCAGCCACCTCCTCCTTTGACAGATGCAGGCAGTGCTTGTCATAGGTCATGATCTCTTCGCCGTTTACGGTTGTCTTCAATGATTCCAGACGCTCCTGGGTACAGAAGCAGTAGTATGCCTCGCCCTTTTCCACCAGCTTCTTTGCATACTCCAAATAGATCCCCGAAGCCTGGCGTTCACTCTGTACATAAGGCCCGCAGCCGCCGTCCTTATCCGGCCCCTCGTCATGGATCAGCCCGGTCTGCTCCAGGGTGCGGTAGATGATCTCTGTCGCACCTTCCACATACCGCTCCTGATCTGTGTCCTCAATACGGAGCAGGAAATCCCCGTCCTCATGCTTTGCGATCAGATACGCATACAGCGCTGTCCTCAAATTCCCCACATGCATCCGTCCGGTTGGACTTGGTGCATATCTTGTCCTAATCCTGGTCATATCTCAAATCTCCTTAATCTCATTTTAAGCATGTCCTATTATATACCATGGTTTTCCAAAAAGGAAGGGTTTTCATAATAGGTGTAGGTATTCTTTCCTTTTCGTTTACTTTCATACAGGGCAATATCCGCTTCCTTGACGCTCTTTTTATAGC
This sequence comes from Clostridium sp. AN503, assembly GCF_040719375.1. Taxonomy (NCBI): domain Bacteria; kingdom Bacillati; phylum Bacillota; class Clostridia; order Eubacteriales; family Clostridiaceae; genus Clostridium; species Clostridium sp. AN503. Next base: position 3,135,656 of record NZ_JBFDTP010000002.1, read on the forward strand.
AGAAATCCTCCTTGTCTACGAATGTGATCCCCACACTGCAGCCGATTGGAATGGCACAGGTCCGCTCCAGGACCTCGACCAGGGTTTCCATGCTGCGGTCCATGGCTTCCTTTGTATCCATGTTCTTTACAAATACCATAAATTCGTCTCCACCCAGGCGCCCCACGATCCCCGCCCTGCCAAACACAGTCCTGAGCACGCGGGTCAGGTTTTTCAAAGCCACATCGCCTTCCAGATGGCCGTACCGGTCGTTGATGGATTTAAAATCATCCAGGTCCACTAAGAGCAGCGCCCCCGTCCCATTTCTTGTCCTGGTCATATAAGAAGTAACTTCTTTTTCAAATACTCCGCGGTTGAATACACCAGTCAGAGAATCCCGTCTCGCAGCACGTTCCTGCGCCAGCTCGCGTTTCTTTTCCATATCGATGTCTTTTAAATACATCAGGGCATACATGTTCTCCGCATACTCCTCCCGGAACACATGCACCACCAGCTCGACCCAGCGATATCTGCCGTCCACGCGGTGGCGGAACCTGGCCTTCCCTGTATGGTTTCCATCATAATACATCTGCTTTATATATTCCGGGCTCATCCGCCTGCAGCACTCCTCCTGGTCGCCCGGAAGCAGCAGTTCTCTGATATGGCGGTCCATAACCTGGGAAAAAGTCTCCCCCCAGCGCTTTGCCTCCTCCTCGTAGCTGCTCCACAGCCCGCCTGAGGATATGATGTTTTGGTTTGTCACATCTACCTCAGCATATGCAATCGTCTCAGAAAGCATCGCCTCGTAGAAATCCGTTTTTCTCAGATTCTCTATCTCCACCAGCCGTTCCTGGTTCGCCGGGTCCAAAAGCACCACAATGGTATTGACATCCTGTATTTCCTTCCCCAGATGTCGCGTCCGTAATTTGAACCATTCATAGGTATTGTGTTTTGTTTTTAAAAGAATTTCCTCCCCGTGAGAGATCTCCTTGTCCTTTACGTGAGAGAAGATGGACCGGAATCCGTCTGCGAAATAAGGATGCACCATCTCTGAAGCGATCCAGCAATCCGGGAAATTCTCTTCTTTTCTGGCTTCGCCTGCCAGCAGCTCTCTTCCCGTATGGAAATAAATAGACCGCTTTGTCTCATTGTACTCAAACATGATGCTGGCTGTTGCATCCGGCAGGAACTTGGGTTTCTCCACATCACTGATGATCCGGTGATACCCTTCCAGACAGATCATCCCATCGCTGTCCTCTACCCGGATTCCGGTGCATCGGACCACCACCTCCCCCTTTTCAGGGTGGTTCCAGGTATACTCCAGCTGCGTCTTTTTCCGGGATTCTATCATTGTCGCCACCGCTGCGTTCACGTAATTATAGTATCCGTCGTTGATCCGGTTGTACCAGTGCTCATATACCTGCTCAGGCGTATATCCCCTGGGCGCGGCGATCAGACGGTGCATGATGCTGTCCGCAAACATTTCATTGCGCCCATTATCCTTAGCCAGACGGATCACCCACAAGCCCAGGCTGGTGGCGTTTAAAATATCCTCATACCGGCAGTCCAGCAGATCGTTCAGGCGCGCCTCCGTCTTGATCCTGGTCACCCGGTCCGCCAAAAAACAAGCCATGGCATTTAAATAGGCATTATCGGTCCCTCTGTGACGCGGATTGTCCACCGCAATGTAACCGATCATCTTTTTGTCCCGCCAAATTGGGGTTGCGATCATCTTTTCAACATTCAGCCGCTTAAGTAAAAGCCGTTCTTCTGGATATTTTTCCCGGAGGGTCTCCAAGTCCTCCACCACTACGGACTCTCCCCGCTCAAATGCCGTGATCCATCTGCGCATCAGATGGGCGGGAACATGCTGGAGGATCCCGGTCTGGGATTCCGCTCCTTCGCGGCACCACTCATAGCGGTCCTCCCAGTATCCCTGATCCTCGGAAGGCTCCAGAATGCTGGCTCTGTCTGCATGATAGAATTCGCCGATCGTTCCCAGCACTTTTACTATGGCCTGCTCCATGTTGGGTTCCTCAACCAGCATTCTGGTACAGGCAGCAATATTTTGCTCGAAATCCAGCTTTTCCTTGACCCGCTGGCTGGTAAGTTCCTTTTCCGTCACATCAATGCCGATCACCAGACGGGCCGTCTTGCCCTGCCAGGGGATCAGTTTGCCCTTCATGATAAAATGACGGTGCAGATATGGGTTTTCTGTTTCCCAAATAAAAAATTCATCTTTCCGGTCCCGGCATTCATTGCAGGACGGGCATGGGGCAGTCCGGGCATACAGCAGTTCATAACATTTCCTGCCTTTGTAGTCAAAACATCCGGTCATATGCCGTCCGATGGAATTGAGATACAGCAGTTCATGGGTATCCTGATCGCATACGCAGATCATCTCCTCCAGATTCTCTACCACCAGGCCCAGTTCATCCGCCTCCGGCTTCTGCACATGATACTGTTCCTCCCTGGCAGTAAGGCTCCGGAAATATTCCTCCCGCGCCTCCCGTGCACGCCAGGCCTCCGTCCTCTCGCTAAAATACGTTTCCTCAAACTGCTCCTTCGTATAAGGCCTGCAGAACAAAAATCCCTGCAAAAGATCCGGTTTCAATTTTTGGAGAGTGAGAAACTCCTCCTCTGTCTCCACGCCCTCACAGCAGACCTGGATCTGGGCGCTGTGAGCCAGGTTTATCATATTGCTCAGCAGATTATAATTGTAAGCGCTGTTTTGGATCCCCCGGATAAAGCAGCGGTCGATCTTGACCTCATTGACTTCCACGCTCTTTAGGTATCCAAGGCTTGAGTATCCCGTCCCAAAGTCATCAATGGAGATCTGGATGCCAGCTTTTTCCCACTGATAAAAGATCCTGTTGTAATACTGGTAATCCTGCAGCTGCATACTCTCCGTCAGCTCCAAAGTCAGCGCCTCGCCGGGGATCTCAAGCTCATCCAAAAGCTTCAGCACCCACAGCTCCGCATCTTTTACGCGCAGCTGCACATAAGAGATATTTACACTGATCCGGAAATCCGGCATTCGTTTTCTCCACTCCCTGCACTGAAGGAGAGCCGTCCGGAGCACCCATCTCCCCACCTGCTTGATCAGTCCCGTCTGTTCCAGGATTGGGATGAATTCCACAGGGCCTACAAGCCCCCGGCTGGGTGATGTGAACCGGAGCAGCGCTTCCGCCCCCTGCATCCTGCATGTCTTCCTCTCTACCTGCGGCTGATAGCACAGATAAAATCCTTTAAACCCGTTTTGCACGCTTTTTCTCAGCTCATCCTGCAGGTTTACCATCTGAAGATTCCTCACATAGTCATCATCAGAAAAGAACACCAGACCGTTCTTGCCGCTCTTTTTGACCTGATCCATGGCATTTTCCGCATACTGGAACACACGCCCGCCGTCCCGCTCGATCCCCTCTCCATAAAAAACCGCGCCGGCGGAAAGGGTGCACATGGAAGCCATCCTGTCCTGAAGTTCCGAGTAAACGCGCTCCACATCCTCCCGCCCCTGCCCGGTTAGGTTCACCGCAAACCGGTCCCCGTTCAGACGGTAGATATGCATGTCAGATACGACCATCTCGTCCAGGCTGTCAGCTATGCGCTTCAGGAGCCGGTTGCCGAAGGCCCGTCCGTATTTCATATTTACATTCCTGAAATTATCCACACCGAGCACCAGCAGATATCCCTGTCCTCCTGCCTTTAAGCATTCGGCCAGGTCTTCCATCAGCTTCTCTTCATTGAGAAGTCCTGTGATCAGGTCTGTTTTCCTGCCCAGGATCGTATCGGTGATCCGGCCGATGATCATCCTCGGCCTTCCGTCCACATCCCGCCTGACTCTGCCGCTGCTGCTGATCCATACGCGGGTCCCCTTCCGGTCCACCAACCTGTACTGGATACTGTGCTGGTCCCGCTCTCCCCGCTCAAGTGCACGCATCTCCTCCCGGACAGCCGGAATATCTCTCGCATAGATAATATGCTCCCACTCTGCACGGTTATATCCTTCATCCGCCTTCTCCGGCAGATCATACCTGCTGTATAGATCCCGAAAAAAGCGGATTCGTTCCGTCTGAAGATCCAGAAGATAAAGATATTCTTCCGTACTCTCATTCAAGAAACGGAGCGTCTCCACATATTGCTCCAACTCCTCCTGGTACCCCTTCTCCTCTGCCACAAGCAGCCTCCTCTGTCGTTAAAACCTGTAGTCCCCGTCTCCTGTGCCATAAACAGATGTCGAAAACAGCACCTTTGCCGCCTCGATCAGATATGCTGTATCACGGCTCCCTGCAGTCTCATAGTTGGAATGCATTGCCAGCTGTGCAAGACCGATATCCACGCTGTTGAGCGCCACCTGTGTACCGGAAATATTGCCCAGGGTCGAGCCTCCCAGCATATCTGAACGGTTGTGGAATGTCTGGTAAGGTACGCCTGCCTTCTCACACAGGGCCTTGAACAGCGCGCCCGAAACCGCATCGGTGGTGTACTTCTGGTTGGCGCTGTACTTGATCACGATCCCGTGGTTCATATACGGACGATTGGTCGGGTCCCCTTTATCCGGCTGGTTGGGATGGATGCTGTGTGCATTGTCCGCCGACACCATAAAGCTGGAGGCCAGGGCTGTCAGATACTCCTCCTCTGTGCGCCCCATGGCGCTGTTGATCCGGTGCAGCACATCCTTTAAGAAGGTGGACGCCGCCCCCTGCTTGGTACCGCTGCCAACTTCTTCATTGTCCAGAACGCAGTGCACCGCAACGCTGTCTTTCGGCTCCGCCGCCAAAAATCCCTTCAGGGAGGCAAATGCACACTGCAGATCATCCAAGTGCGGGCTGGCGATATATTCCCCATTCAGTCCCAGCACCGTCCCCTTCATCCGGTTATATAAAAACAGATCTGTATCCAGAATATCTTCTGAACTAACCCCCGCCTCCCGGGCGATCATGTTTAAGAACGTCCCCTTAACATCGCTTCCGTCGGAATCACAGAACAGGGGGAGCATATCCTTCTGCGCATTGAACTCATACCCCTCATTAACACTGCGGTTCATATGGATCGCAAGATTGGGGATGATCATCAGATCCCTGTCCACATTCACCAGTCTGCTGGCTATGCCGTCCTCTGTACGCACTACGATCCGGCCCGCCACGGAAAGGGGGCGGTCCAGCCATGGAGAACAGATCATGCCGCCGTACTTTTCCACATTCAGCTTCACATATTTTTTATCCACCTCGATCTCGGCATTGGCCTTGATCTTGAACACCGGGGAATCGCTGTGGCTTGCCATGATCTGGAACCCTGTAAAATCCTGTCTCGGGACCTTAAATGCGATCAGAGCCGAATCATTCCTCGTCACATAGTAGCCCGCCCCTGGCCGAAGTTCCCACTTCTGGCCTTCCAGAAGCCTACTGTAGCCTTCATGCTCCAGCATGTCCTTCATATTTGCCACTGCATGGAAGCTGCTCGGGCTGTTGTCCAGAAAATCCAAAAGCTCTTTATTGATGCTGTCAAATGCCATATTTGTCTCACTCATTGCTGTTATGTCCTTTCTACGTACTGATACATCAGTGTTATATTGTTCCCTTTTTCGTAAATCTAACTTTTAAGCGCCGCCAGCGCTTCTTTCAGCTTACCCAGATCACCGTCCGCAAAACAGTATCCGTCCATGCCGCACTCCTTCGCCCCATCGATGTTGTTCTGGATGTCATCAATAAAATAGCACTCCTCCGGCTTTAACCCAAACCGCTCAAACAGGTGATGGTACATCTCCTTCTGAGGTTTGATGCACTTTACTTCCGCTGAAAAGAGACCCGTCAAAACAATCCACAGCCGGGATCACATCCTGATAACAGGAAAGCAGCCGCAGGGATGCATTGGAACAAAGATAGATCCCGTAGCCCTCCGCCTTCAGTCCGCGGATCACCGGCTCCATCTCTGTCATGGTGTACATACAGTATCTGTGCCAGTCGCGCATACAGAGCCTCACTGCTTCGTGAAGCCGCTCCGGCAGCCGCCCGCATATCTGACGGATCGCCTGTTCCTCCAAAAGCACGCCCATGTCCATCTGGATCCACTCCGGAGAGACAAAGACCGCCGTGCACACCCGCTTCCGGTCATGCGCATCCGCGATATGGCGCTCACACACCCGCATAGCGTCATATCCCACCAGGACTTTTCCCATATCAAACACTATATTTTTAATCAAAAGCTTATCCTCCTGAAACACTTCTTTTTCTAAAAGTGCATATAGGATGATTGTATCATACTTGGGTAAAAAAAGGAACTATTGAGATCTCCAGTTTATAGATTTTAAAACAGGTTTTTCGGCGGCAGCCTGGAAGCTGAAACTACAATCCGGACCACGGTAGAACTGCAGAAGAAAAAGCAGCAAAGGACGCGGGATTCCGCGCCCTTGCTGCTTTTCTTTTTATCGATGCCATGCTCATCCGAACAGGGAGCAGATCGCTTCCCAAATCCGTTTGAAGATCATCCCGATCCGGTGGAAGATATTTCCTTCCGGATAATAAGTCTCGTCAATCTCCACCTTGTTATCGTCATCATCCTTCGTGATCTCTTTTGTGCGGAGGATGATCTGCATGCTGTGCGGGGACGGGTTCTTGTCGGAGGTTAATGATACCGGGTCTGCTTCCAGGTCGATATCCAGGATGGTCGTATGCTCCTCACTGAATTCATCCCATTTGTCATCAATGGTGTCAATGATCGTATCCTTGGCGTTGCGCAGGATACCAGTCTGGTTTAAACCGGTCCCGGCATGGTCCAGGACATCTGCCAGGCCGTTTAAGGTGGCTTTTGTCCCTTCATCCAGGCTTCCGCCCGCCGACTTCACCTGGTTTTCCAGAGTTTTAAAGAAGCTGCTCAAGGATTCCACCCCGGCCGCGGTCTGATCCGTCAGGCGGCCCATGTCCGCCAGCGTCGAAAGCGCGTCCTCGTGATATTTTTCCAGAGTCTGGTTCAACTCGTCAATATCGCTGCAGATATCCTCCGCCACCTGGCTGATCTTCCCGATATTGGTGAGCAGATCCTTTGTCTCATGTACCGCGGATCTCATGGCGCCATCCTGTTTTTCCTGTGCCTCCAGCGCAGCTAAAACCTGCTGGGTCAGGCTGATCATTCCGGCAAGATCTGCTTCAATCCCATTATTCCCGGTAAAGTCCGTCGTTGTGTAGATCAACTGCCCCAGGGCCGCTTCTGCCTCCGGCGGGATGGTCCAGTTCGATGTGGTCTGCCTTGAGGCATCAGCAAGTATCCGGCTTTCTCCCCCGGCTATATTACTTCCGTCATCTCCTGATCCCTGTGTGCCCAGATCATTGTACAACTCCACATTGTCCTGGATGCCAAGCAGCAGCTCTTCCATCTCGTCGGCGTCATAATCCGTATCCAGATCCAGACTGGCAAGGAGCGCAGCGCTTTCTTCCAGGCTGGCGCCGTTTTTCTGCAGGCTGGCAAGAAGCTGCCCCAGCTGGCCGATGGACTGGCTCATATTCGCCTGGGACTGGCTGAGTGTCAACAGATCGTTTTTCGTCTTTTCCAGCAGCTGCAGGAAGGTCTGGGATGCATAATCCATCTGGGGGCTGCCGAGCATTTCCTGGATCATACCGATATCATCCCGCAGGTACCTCACCGTATCTTTCAGATCCCCCAGCTTCGGCTCCAATTCATTGATATCATAGGTCATGTTGTTGATATCGCCGCGGACCTCCGTCAGCGCATTCTGCGCCCGGTCCGTGTGCTCCTTAAACGGTTTTAGTGACTCTGCCAGGCCGTCGAGCTGTTCCAGAGCCGCATCTGCTTTTGCATATACATCGTCCCTGGAGGAGTGGATGATCTCTCTGGCATTGTCCAGACCGCGCAGTCCGCTTGCGGTATCCGCTATGCCGGTCTGCATCTGCTCCATGGTATCTAAAAGCACATCCAGGCTGTCGCTCAGCGCATCCTTGGAGTCCTCCAGAGTTTCCTTTGCATCCTTTAGATCTGATACCTGGTCCAGCTGGCTTAAGGTCAGCGGCACCATCATAAAGATCAGTCCTGTAAATTCAAAGTCATCGCTGCCGACCGCCACCGTGTAATGACATTCCTCTCCGGGCAGGGCGACAAAAATAACGGCGCTCATATTGCCCACGGTCTGGACCTGGGCGCCCTCCGCCCTGACGCTCAAGGCATCATCCATATTGACCATGGTGCTCATGATCAGTGACATATTGTTGCGGTAATATGCGGACACCAGCTTGTTGGGCAGCAGATCCACCTGTATTTCTACCAGGCCTTTTTCTCCCGCCAGCTTCTCTGCCGGAGTCTCCACACCATTGAGCAGATATTTTACACGGATCGTCCAGGGCAGCTCCTCCTCTTTTACCGCTGTCTTTCCCTCAAAATAGAATGCACCGTCGGCTGCGCTCACCGGAAAGCTGTAGCTGCCGTCGCCATTTGCAACAGCCTGGGCATTGGTCGTCAAATTGGATATCTTTTCGTATGTACCATAATCGGTGATCTGTCCGTCTTCCTTCACATCGTAGCGCTTGACTACGCTGCTCTCCTCTATGTTTCCTTCCTCATCCAGCGTGATATACATGGTTTCGTCACAGGCAGGGGACAGGCTTGCCGCATATCCCGTCATCCAGCATGAACAGGCCATGATCCCGGCAAGCGCTGCCGCGAATATTCTTTTTGTCCGTCTCATACGGTCTCTCCTCCTTCTTCCTGCGCCGGTTCTATTTGTTCCAGTTTTATTTGTTCCGGTTCTGTCTGTTCCATTTTTGCCTGTAGATCTTCTTCAACAGGTTCTTCCAGAACAGACCCCCCTGTCCGCCCCGCTGCTTTTTCTGCCGCCGTCGCCGCTTTTTTCTCTTTCTTTCTTGCCGCCTTCAACTGCTGCTTCTGGATCGGCTTATCAAATGCGCTAAGGAGCGCCGGGAGCAGTGACAACACCAGCACCATGCTTAAGATGGCGCCGCGTCCGACCAGGCGTCCCACCTGAGAGATGGCCTGGATGGAGGAGGTGAAGAACAAAAGGTAACCTACCACCGTCAGGATCCCGCCGGAAGTCAGGATGGACAGGGTGCTCTTGGAGATCGCCATGACCTGCGCCTGCTTCCTGTCGTGAGTCTTCCGAAATCCAAGATAGTTGTTAGTCATCAGGATCGAATAGTCGATGGTCGCCCCCAACTGCAGGCAGCTCACGATAATATACCCGATGTAGATCATATTTTCACCCATGATATACGGCAGCGTCATGTTCAGATAGATCGCCACCTCGATCGGTATGATGACCAGCACCGGTACCAGGATGGAGTGGAAGGTAACCATCACCACCAGCGCAACCCCGGCCAGTGACAGCAAGGATACTTTTTTGTAGTCGTCCGTCAGGATATCCCGGATGTCGATGGTGGTCGACGTCATGCCGATCATATAGGAATCCTCCGGATAATATTCTTTGAGCACCTTTTCCAGACCCTGGCTGCACTCAAATGCATACTCGCTCTCCTGCTCCGAATCTACGGAAATCATGATCCGTGCGTAATGGTCCGTCCTCAACTGGTCCCGTATGGCTTTCGGCAGAAAACTCTCCGGGATCCCCGTGGGGATCGTGCCGGACATGGAGAGTGCATAGTTTACATAATCCAGATCATCCAGCGCCTCCGTCAGCTTCCGCTCCTGGACCACCGAGCCGTTGGGCACCATGGCGATCACCGGATTGGATTTGCCGAACATCGCGTCAATCTTCTTGGTATCCTCATAGACGCGGGTGCCGGGACTCGCCCCGATGGCGTTGTCCCCATACATAAAATGGTTCATTCCCTGCCCGAAATAGCAGGGCACCGCAGCCAGGATCGCAAGTACAAATACAATTCGGCGAATCCTATACATCAGTCCGGCAAACCGGTCAAAGGACGGGATAAACGGACGGTGTGCGGTCTTTGCGATCTTGTCATCGAACTGCAGGATCAATGTCGGCATCAGGAGGAGCACCGCCAACAGACTGCAAATAATCCCCTTCGTCAGGACGAACCCTACATCCTTACCAATGGTAAACCGCATGAATGCGATCACGATAAAGCCGACGATCGTCGTCGCGCCGCTGGCAAGAATCGAACTGCAGGCCTCCTTGAGCGCTTCCTCCATGGCAAGATGCAGTTCCATTCCCTGTTTTTTGTACGCATTGAATGTGTGCAGCAGGAATATGGAGTAGTCCATGGATACCGCAAGCTGCAGGATCGCCGCCGTGGAAAATGTAAAAAATGAGATCCTGCCAAATATAATATTGGACCCCATATTCAAAAGGATCGCCACGATCATTACAAAGATAAAGAGGAACGGCTCCATCCAGGACGTGGTGGTCAGCGTCAGGATCAGCCAGATGATCACCAGCGCCAGACCAATGGCAATGGCGATCTCGCGGGTGATGGACGCCTCCCGCTCTTTGCTGGATACCGCGCTGCCTGCAAAACATCCCCGGTCCATCCCTACAATCTCGTATATCTCATCGATGGCTTTGTGGGTAGTTTTGTCAGAATCACCATCCTCAAAAATGATCTCCATGACCGCATTCCCATCCTTGTAAAACTCATCCGTCAGGTCATTGGTCAAAAATCCGTCGCCCATGTAAACGTTGGTAGCCAGATCCGCTCCCACCACCAAGTCCACGCCGTCCACTTCCGAGATCCGTTTGCGGATCGCCTTTGCTTCCTGCAAAGAGACGTCCTTCACCATGATCCGCGCCGTGCCGGGATATCCGAACTCATCTTCCATCACATCCAGCGCCTGTTTCGTGGGCGCAAAATCCGGCAGGTATTTGCTCAGATCATAATTGACGCCGACAAACGGAAAACAGACTGCACACAGGATCGTCGCCGCCAGAAAGACCCGCTCGATATGCTTTCCTTTGCTTACAATTAAATGGACAATCTTATCAAAAAACGTCTTATTTCTATTATTCATACGCCACTCCATTAGAAGACATGTTATTGACTTTTCAACACGTGTATATTATAATACATATGTCAAAAGGCATCAATAACCAATATATTTTTGACTGATGTTTTATCAACACTTCTTATCGTTTATGTCGTCAAATAATAAAAATACCTCGAAAATGTTTTTTATCAATTAAGAAAAAGGAGGTTTCTATGAAAGAACAAAAGCAGGACCGCCGGATCCGGCGAACTCAAAAATTGCTAAAAGACAGCCTGATCGAGCTGCTGCAGGAAAAAGAATTCAAGAATATTTCCGTAAAAGACATCACGGAACGGGCCGACTTAAACCGCGGCACCTTTTATCTCCATTACAGTGATACCTATCATCTGCTGCAGGATATCGAGGAGGAAGTCCTGTCAAGCTTTCAGGAGATGATCAACTGCTACAAGCATAATTTCCAGAGGGATACCCTGATGCCGGTGCTGATCCCGGTCATCGATTATATCAGTGACAATGAAGCCATCTGCCGTATCATGTTTGAGAACAATGCCTCCACTGATTTTCTGATCCGGTTCCACAGCCTGATCCATCATAATGGCCTGGAGATCATAGAGACCATGTTTCCCGGCGCAGAGGGAGATATCACCGACTGCTTTTTTGAATTTGTCACTTACGGGCTGATCGGAATGCTGAGACAGTGGATCGACACCGGTCAGAAGCTGCCCAAAAAGCAGCTTGCCGAGCTTGCCGATAAGGCTGTCATGGGCACTGCTTTCCGGCTGCTGGCAAATCAGGCGTAGACCTCACCGGTATCCGTTGAGCAGCCTCCATGCTTCCGGCAGGATGCGGCGCAGCAGCCTGCCCAGCACCGCGCTCACAAAAAGCACCAGAAACGGCATGAACAGGTACAGCACAAATGGTCCCCACTGATTCACTGGGATCACCATGGCTGCTGCCTTGTTGATAAACCGGACAAAGGCAAAATGCGTGGCATATAAAAAGAAATTATGGCGCATAAAATCCTTCGCTTCCGGCAGTTTCTCCCCCGGCACCAGGAGCCACAGTCCAGAGACTGCCAGAAGACGGCACAGCACGAACAGCGGCACAAATGCTGTCCTAAGCCCCACATGCCAGGACAGGACCGCGCCTATCAGGAATAGCGCGCCCGTTCCCATCCGTCCAGCGCTCCCACCCTGCATAACCGGATCCTTCCAGGCGATCATTGGTCCATTTTCAGAAGACAGCGCCAAAGAAGCGGCAAAGGAATAGTAGATCAGCGCATCCGCATTCAGGTACGGAAGTTCTATCTCTGCCGCCACAAGGGTCCAGAGAACCACAAAAAACAAACATCGGCTCCATATGTTTTTCAGCACCGGATACAGCAGCGGAGCCAGTAATATAAGCAGGATCAATTGAAATAAATACCAGAATACATAGTTATAGGTATAGTGAATAACCGCGTCCACCGCTGCGGACAAGTTAAAGGGTATGACCCCTTTTCCCACCACGTCCGTCATCCATGGCAGTCTGCTCCCGATCACATACCCCAGATAATAGATAAAATTCCACAGAATAAAAGGCACCAGCACACTTCGGATGCGGCGTTTCCATTTCCCCGACAGCTTTTCCCAACTAAAATCCCGATAGAACAGATATGCCGATATCATGAAAAATCCCGGCACCGCGATCTGCCCGAGACTGTCCCCGATCCAGTGCTCCGCACGGTATACTTCTTCCATTCCGGCGGTAAGCCCCAGAAAAAGCTCGGCGTTGTAAGAGTGGACCCAGACCACTAACAGGCTGAAGGCAAACGAAAACCAGGTGACTTTATTGCGGAATTGTGATTCGGTCATGGGGTGTTTTCCTCCTTTCGCGTGGTCTGTATCGATATGTTAACGCGGCAATCGCCCCTGTAAGCATATGAATGCCAAATATAAAATACTCGCAAAAACTCTAAAATCCCTTGAAATTTAGAAAGGGATTGATTATAATAAAAGTGAAAAGAAAGCACCCACTCCAAAGTGGATGCCTCCTAGATGAGGGTTTTAAATGTCCTTACGGACACCGCCCATCCTGTTGGCGACAGGATGGGCATTTCATTTCCGCTTGTTTCTCTTATCGAGAAAGGCAAGCAACGCAATCATAAATCCGCCAAAGGATATCAAAAGTGCTAATATCCCTATGATAACCATAACGATCTCATAAGCTGTCATTTGCGTCACCGTCTTCGCTCCGCTACGGTCCTCGCTAATCGGATGTCCACCGGACATCCAGCGACCTTCTTATGTACTCCGGCGAACCGGGCTTACAGAATCCGGGAGGCTGCCACTCCTGTCATGAGTGCTTTCCAATATTTATTTTAACATAAGAGCATATGCATTTGCAAAGATAATATTTCAAAAAATATCCATGCTCCCCGACCGGAACCCTTCCAGATCTAAAGTCAGATAGACAAATCCCAGTTCTTTCAGCCTCTTTATGATCTCCTCCCTCTGCACAACAATCTTCGCAAGAGCATCCGCATCCACCTCGATGCGTGCCACATTGCCGTGAAGCCGCAGCCGTACATTTCCCTCCACCCGGGTACGGAGAAATGCCTCTCCCTCCGCGATCCGCACCAGCATATCATAATCGATATCCATGCCGTAGGGAATCCTTGTGGCCATACAGGGAGTGGACGGGCGGGAAGCCACAGAGATACCATATTCCACAGCCAGCTCCTTGACCTCCTTTTTGGTGATATGAAGCTGCGCCAGCGGACTTATGATCCCCAGCTCCGAAAGAGCACGGATCCCCGGCCGGTACACATGCATATCATCCTCATTGGTCCCGTCCAGGATACAGGAAATACCGCGCTCTCCTGCAAATTTTTTCAGTGTCTCGAACAGATGATATTTACAGAGATAGCAGCGATCCGCCGGATTGTGGCGGATGGCCTCCTGCTCCAGCTCATCGACTGAAATGACATGATGGATTCCGCCCAGCTCCTCCGCCACGCGACGGGCTATCTCCAGATCGCAGGAAGGATGGAGCCTGCTGTCAAATGTGACTGCATATACCTTTACACCTGTCTGCGCCGCTGCGTCCACCGCCGCCTTTAAAAGCAGACTGGAGTCTACCCCGCCGGAAAAGGCAAGGCAGATATCCTGCCCAGCCAGTCTCTGCATCATTTCTTCCAGTCTTTCACGCGGTGTTTTCACAGAACCGGGAATCGTATTCCCACCATTTAAAGTCTCTTCTGCCATGTATGATCTTACCTCTCTTTTGATTTCAGCTCTTTTCCGATCTCGGCTCCCCTCTGATCGTAGCTCACCTTTGATCTCAGTTTCTCTCTGATCTTAGCTCTCCTCTGCCGCAAACTTTGCCGCACAATATACGGTTTGAAAATCCTGTCCATTTTCCTTACAGATTTTCCTTACACTCTCATATTCCGGATAAGCATACTGTCTTCCTTTATGGGTGCAGAACTTCACTTCCACTGGACCGTATTCCGTCTCAACCATGATCTGTCTGCGGTCCAATATGGTGCGCTGCACCGGATAGCGGCGGATTCCAATGGTCGTAGTCTGGGTAAAGATGATATGTTCCAGTTTATCCTGATCCGCCTCCCGGTACAATACTGACAGGGTATACGCCGGTCTGTTCTTCTTCATAAAAATCGGGGTGTACCACACATCCGCCGCACCTGCTGCCAGCAGCTCTTCCATGGCAAAGCCCAGCATCTCCCCGGTACAGTCATCTAAATTGGCCTCCATCACCCACATGCCGGAGTTGTCCGGCTGTCCTGTCTCCTCTAAAAGCATGGCGCGCAGTACATTGGCCTGGCGAAATTCTTTATTACCCGCACCCATACCAATCTTCAGAAGACGACATCCCGCAGGAAGGCTGTCCCTGGTGCGCAGCGCTGCTGCTACTGCTGCACCGGTTGGCGTCACCATTTCCCCTTGGTTGTCTGTAAAGGAAAATTCCAGTCCATAGGCGGACGCAATATTCGCCGTTGCAGGCACCGGGACCGGAATGATCCCATGCTGGCAGCGGACATGTCCGTGACCTTCCGCAAGAGGGGAGACCGCCACTTCCGTGACACCCAGATTGTCCACGCACACTGCCACACTGACAATATCAATAATGGAATCGATCGCCCCCACCTCATGAAAATGCACCTGCTCCACCGGAAGACCATGGGCCTTGGACTCCGCCTCCGCCACGATCAAAAACATCCTGCGCGCCAGTTCTTTTACGCGGTCATTGGTATCCATGCGCTCGATAATGGCACAAATGTCATGAAGATTGCGGTGAGTGTGGGGATGGCGATGGTTGTGGCTATGCTCATGGTCGTGACCGTGTTCATGGTCGTGACTATGCTCATGGTCGTGGCTGTGCTCATGCCCATCATCCTCCAAGTGTACATCAAAATCATATGCATCCAGCCCGCAGGTTGTCTTTCTTCCAAAATGCAGATGATACCCGTCCACATTCATGCTGTCCAGCACGCGCACCAGCTCCTGCCGGTCTGCGCCCAGATCCAGGAGGGCGCCCACGGTCATATCTCCGCTGATTCCCGAGTTACATTCCAGATACAGTATTTTCCCCATATTTATCTCACCGCCAGTCTGTTTATTTGAGTCGCCAGATATCCGGCGCCATATCCATTGTCAATATTTACCACTGAGATTCCGTTTGCGCAGGAATTGAGCATGGTAAGAAGGGCTGACAATCCGTGAAAGCTTGCACCGTATCCTACCGAAGTGGGCACCGCCACCACCGGGCATTCCACCAGGCCTGCGACCACGGTTCCCAGCGCGCCCTCCATTCCAGCCACCGCCACAATACAGTTTGCAGCAGTCAGGCGGTCTCTCTGGGACAGCAGCCGGTGGATTCCCGCCACACCCACATCATAGATGCGGTCCACCCTGCAGCCGAAATACTCGGCAGTCTGCGCCGCTTCCTCTGCTACCGGAATATCCGCCGTGCCGCCGGTGCATACTGCCACAAGACCCGTCCGTTCTCTTCCCTCCTGCTCCACCTTCAGGATGCGGGAAATCGGGTCGTATGTAACTGCAGGCACCACATTTTTCACCAGCTTATATTGTTCCTCAGACGCCCGGGTACCCAGCACCTGTCCGTCCCTGTCATAAAACTTTTTAAAGATCTCCGCCAGATACGCGTCCGGTTTCCCCTGACAGAACACGGTTTCTCCGAATCCGGAGCGCAGCGCCCTGTGGTGATCCAGTTTGGCATAGCCAAGATCCTCATATGGAAGGTCCTTGAGAAGCTTCTGTGCCTCCCCGATCTCCATCTGTCCGTCCTTTACCTGACGGAGTAATGCCTGTACATCCATGCTTCATTCTCCTTTTTGTAAATTCATGATCCGGGTGCATACCCGGCTTAAAAGTGTCTCCGAATGGCTCACCACCAGGAGGCCAATCTCCCGTGCTGCCACTTCCTTCAACAAAAAATCCCATATCTGGCTTTGAGTGATTAAATCCAGCATAGTTGTAATCTCATCCGCCAGCAAAAACCTGGTTCCATCCCCCAGCGCCCGTGCAATGCAGAACCGTTGCAGTTCCCCGCCGGAAAGCTCGGAAGGATACCGGTCCAGCCATTCCGCTTCAATCCCCAGCTCCTCCACGATCCTCTGGGGAACCCGGTCACCCTCCCTGAGCACCTCCTTCATTTTCAGGCGTGGGTTCACGGAAAGCTCCGGATGCTGCCAGATCATCTGTACCGGACAGTATCCGCCATAGGAAGCGATCGGCTTTCCGTCCAACAGGACCTGTCCGCCGTCCGCCGCCTCATATCCCGCCAGGATCTTACAGAGCGTAGTCTTGCCAAATCCGCTTGGAGCTGCGATCCCCAGTCTGTCTTCGCTGTCCAGCTCCAGGCTGACCTCATTTAGTATCTTCCGGTTTCCATTGTCATATTGGAACGAAATATTCTCCGCCTTCAGTTTCATATAACCTTCTTCTCAACCTCCGCTTTGCTCTGTCTGTGGTAAGCTGGTTCTACTGTATCATTCCGCTTGCCGTCACCCGATCTGCCATCTCATTCCGCCTTCCAGCATCGTACCATACCATCCCTCAGACTCCGGTACGGTACCGGCTCCGCACACCGGGCTTCGCACGCCTCGCATCGAGGAGCATAAGGACACCCCTGCGGCATTTCCTTTCCATATGGCTGAGTCCCCGGCTGTGCCGCAAATCCATTCTGCGGCATGGCGCGGTACAGGGCTTTCGTATACGGATGCCGGAGCCTGCCCTCCTCCGAGAAATCCTCCGCCCGCGCGTCCTCCAGATTCATTCCCGCATAGAATACCACGATCCGGTCCGCAGTTTCAAGCGCCAGCTCCAGGTCATGGGTGATCAGAAGTACGCCCGCGCCCTCATCGGCGATCTCACGGAAATGTCCCATCACCCGTTTTGCCGCCTCCAGATGCAGCCCCGGCGTCGGCTCATCCGCGATCACCAGCTTGGGATACTCCTGCACCGCTGTGGAGATCAGGATCCGCCTGGTCATCCCACCCGACAGCTGAAAAGGATAGAGCCTTTCCGTTTCCTCCCCCAGCCCATAGCGGGAAAGGATCTCCCGGCACCTCCTGCGGCTTTGTGGATCCTTCCTGCCCTTTCGCACCTGCTCCCCTGCCTTCATAAGCGGGTCTAAGTAAGAAACGCTTTGGGGGACCAGCACCAGTTCATTTCCCCGCAGATCTTTTATACGATTCTCCGTCAGCAGTTCCCCTTTATAATAAATGGTTCCGCTGCAGACCGCATTGTAAGGCAGTATCCCCATGATGGCATGGGCCAGCAGGCTCTTGCCGGAGCCGCTGGAACCGACTACCGCCACCAGTTCCCCTTCATGGACCTCCAGGCTCAGGTCCCGGATCCCCGTCACCTGTCTGCGCGACCATCCACGTCCGTACTGGGTGAAGGCTACCGATAAATGTTCTGCTTTTAATACCGATTCCGACCGGTTCATAAAACCGCCCCCTTATCTCTTCATTTCTCATCCTATCTATGGGCCTGCCCAGGGTCCAAAAGCCCGCTTGCAGCAGCGCCAACCGCATGGAACATGAGCACCACGGACACCAGCAGGACACCCGGCAGTAACGCCAGCCACCACCGCCCCATAGCAAGATATTTCATGCTCTCCGACAGGATCACTCCGATAGCAGGCTGCTCCGGCGGCAGCCCGAAGCCCAGGAACGTAATGCTCGCCTCATGAAGGATGGCATGAGGAAAAAGCAGCACCATGCCAACAAACAGCTGCGGCAGTAAATGTGGGACCATATGTTTATGCGCGATATACAGCCGCCCTTTTCCCAGCTTTCCGGCAATCCGCACATACTGGCTTTCCTTAAGCTGCAAAGTCTCCGCCCGCAAAAGCCGGGCAAGGGAAGTCCAGTGAGTCAGGGCAATGCCTGTGACCACGCCCCGGAAGCCTTTTCCCGCCGCATAAGAGATCAGCACCAGCAAAAGGATATGAGGGATTCCCATCACCGTATCGATCACGCACCCGATCACGCCGTCCGCAAACCGCCCCATGGCCGCCGTCAGGCCCAAGGCCAGCGCGATGACCGAACTGACCGCCGCGGTCAGAAGCCCAAGACGGATACTGAGAGACAGTCCCGCGACCGTTCTCACAAACATATCACGCCCCATCCAGTCGGTCCCAAACGGATATTGAATACAGGGAGCTATATTTTTCCTGGAAAAATCCACAGCCTGGGCGCGCTCCGCCCAAAGCTGGCCCGCTGCCGTGATGACCGCCAGCAGGACCAGGCAGAAAACCGCCAGATATACTGTTATCTGGCGGCGGTTTCCTTTGCCAGACCTCATACCCGTCTCCCCTCTCCGCCGATTCTCGGGTCCACGGCCCGGTACAGGATATCGGCAGTCAGATTTCCCGCAAAAACGATCGCCGCCGTGATCACCGTGATCCCCAATAGAAGCGGTACGTCTCCCCCCAGTCCGGCGCTGACCGCAGCCTGCCCCAGCCCCGGATAGGAGAACACCTGCTCCACCAGAACCGATCCGCCAAATATCTCACTGATGGAAGCGAACTGAAGGGTCATCGCCGGAAGGAGCACATTGCGGATCCCGTGCTGGATGGCAATCCGCCCTTCGGACTCTCCCCGCGCACGGGCAAACAGCACATAATCGCTTTCCATGGCCTCCGCCATCTTCTCCCGCGTATGCAGCGCAATATTGGAGATCCCCGTGACCGACAGGGTGAGCGCAGGAAGGACCGCATGGGCGATCCGGTCACCCATAGTCACTCCCGACGCCTCCACACCGATCGGCACGCTCAACCCGATCGGAAGCCATCCCAGCCATATGGCAAACACCATGAGAAAGACCAGAGCCAGCCAAAATGCCGGCGTGCTCGCCGTGACCAGGGCATACGCTGATATGATCCTGTCCGCCGCGCTGCCCGGCTTTTTCCCGGCCAGGATTCCCAGACCGAAACCAACCAGCCCGGACAAAACCCACGCCGTCACCATCAGCCACAGGGAATTTTTAAGCTTTACCCCGATCACCTGCATGACCGGCTGCCGGTACAATAAAGACATCCCAAAATCTCCCCGGAAGAAATCCTTTGCCCAGGAGAAAAAACGTTCTACCGGCGGCACACCCACGCCCCAGTATTCCTGAAGCCTGGCAATCTGCTCCTGACTCATGCTTCCCAGAGCAGCCTGGCCCACGTTGGTAGCCAGCGGGTCCAGCGGAGACGCAGAGACAAGAGCAAAGGTCAGCACACTCACAAGGAACAGAAGCACCGCCATCCGTATTATTTTTTTCGCAATAAATTGAAAAGATATCATGTTACTCCCAACTCCACTCATCTACATTGTTTACGATGGACCAGCCATGTCCGTGAGGATGGAGCTTCTGCTGTGCCACCTTTAAACCGTCCTTCGCCCAGTAGAGATGATCGATATTTACCAGCCAGATCCACGGGATATCCCCCTCCTGGGTGATTCCTGAAACGCCGTCCCACTGGGCTTTCTGCCACAGCCTGTAGGACGCCTCCAGATCATTCTCTGCCAGCGCCTCATCCATATACCGGTCCACGGTCTCGTTAGAATAAGGAGAGTACTCTGCGTATCCGCCGCCTGGCGCGCTGTGATAGATATTGTAAAGCTCCATCGGCGTATGCGCCCCCCAGCCCCACATAAGCGGCTCGCTCAGCGCCCGGTCATAAGCCTCATCCCAGCCCACACCCTGAGCCGTCACTTCTATCCCGATCTTTTTAAGCTGGTTTGCGGTATCTGCCGCAAGCGCCTGACGCACCGAATCGCTGGCCGGATACATCAGGGTAAAGGACGCCCGGACTCCATCCTTTTCCCGGATCCCGTCCTCTCCCTTTTTCCATCCGGCCTCATCAAGCAGCGTTTCCGCCTGAGCCGGGTCATACTCCACCTGAGCTTTGTCGTTGTACCAGGGCATTTTGTCGCAGACGCTGTATGCCGGGCTGCCATAACCATTTAACACATTCCCGATCATTTCCTCCCGGTTGATCGCCAGATTGATGGCCCGCCGTACGTTCACATCCGCTGTGAATTTATTTGCTTCCGGAACTGCCGGAAGGTTGAAGCCCCGGTTATCCACAGTCTCAAAGGACAGCAGCTCAAATCCCTCCACCGTCTGATCTGAGTAAGGGGCGGCCGTATAGGCCAGATCCACCTGCCCGGACCTGGCTGCCGCAAACGCCGCATCCTCGTCCATAAACAGGATCGTCACCCTTTTCATCTTCGGCGCGTCTCCATAATAGTCCGGGTTGGCCTCCAGGATCACCTGCTGTCCCTTGTCCCACTGCTTCAAAATATAACGCCCGGAGCCAACCGGGTGTTCCCCATAATCCGGTCCATAGGCATGCTCCGGCACGATCCCCACGACAGCCATGGTATACGGCCAGATGGAATAGGGACGTTTCATATGAAAGACCACCGTATCGCTGTCCACAGCCTCCGCTGACTCAAGCATCGTAAAATCATTGACCGAACTGGTATCCCTCAAAGTATTGTAGGTGAACGCCACATCCTCCGCCGTCAGCGGCTCCCCGTCTGTAAATTTGGCATCGTTGCGGATATCCACTGTCCAGGTCAGCCCGTCTTCGCCTGCCTCCATGGCGGTTGCCAGGTCATAGTCAATTTTCAGATCCGGCGTTGTCACAGTCAGGGTACTCTGGATCAACGGTTCATGTACATGCTCCCCAGCTCCCCAACCATAAGCCGGGTCAAATCCTGCCTCCGGCTCCGAGGTTGGCCCCATCACCACGATCACATCCTCCCGGACCGAACTGCCTGCACTTCCATTCCCGGCCGCGCTCCCTGTGCTGCCTGCCACCTCCGCAGCGGAACCCGCGCCGCTCTGTCCGCAGCCGCCAAGCGCCGAAGCCATCACTGCCATAGACCCCGCCAAAATCCACCATGCTTTTTTCATACTCTGTCTCCTGTCTCTGTTTTCACTGTCTTTCATTCCTTAGGGATCAAAAAAGCCGGGAAAGCGCTGCATCCCTTGGGGACGCGGTATGCCTTCCTGGCTCTGATCTCTGAATCTGATTTTCTTACGCAGGTACTTCGGTACCGCATGGCGGCTTGTGCCGTCCACTCTCTATGCCTGTTAGTATACGGCAGTATCCCTGCCTCGTCAAGAAATATATGGTAAAACGTTTGCCTTACAGAACATCCGAAAAATGTGGCCTCAGCCGTTTAAATACCTTTAAGCCCAAAAGCCCCAGCACAACCGTCACCAGCCAGAAATAAAGTCCCAGCTTTGGACGCTCCCAGAACCAGTTGCCGGTCAGCATGCTGTCCCGGTATCCGGCGACCACGTAATAGAATGGATTGATCTTTAAAAGAGTCACCACCCACGGAGCCTTGTCCGCAAACAGGCTTTCATGATACATGATCGGTGTCAGCCACATGCCAAACTGCAGGCAGATGCTGACGATCTGAGCCATGTCCTTAAAGAACACATTGACTGCAGATGTCAGATATCCGATCGCCAGAGCCAGCATGGAAGCCGCAAAGGTATAGTACACAATCTGAACCCAGGTGGCAAGCGGCAGCCTGCCATAGCAGAAAAACATCAGCAACATGATCAGCACAAAAAAGCCATGAACGATCAGGCAGGAGATCAGCTTGATGATCGGCAGAATCTCCACCTGGAACACCACTTTTTTTACAAGATAGCTGTACTCCTGAAGACAGTTGGTGACACAGTTTAATGCTTCGCTGTAGAAGAACCAGGGCACGATCCCCGGCACCAGCCACAAAACATACGGCACTCCCGGAACCGGCGGTACACTCTTAAATCCCACCTGGAATATAAAGAAATAAATCAGCACCGTCACAAGCGGCTGCACAAACATCCACACGATCCCGAAGTAGGAGCCTACAAACCGTTTTTTAAAGTCTGCTTTCGCCAGATCCCAGATCAGCCTTCTCTTTTTCACGATTTCCTTCAGCAGCGAAATCAGATAGGTCATAGTTTTTCATTCCTCTCTTGTCAGAACTTAAACGTATCCTTAAGTCCGCTCCACTTTTTATCCTTGTCGGAAATGATCAGCTCCACGCCATCCTGCAGCGGCCATTCCACGCCGATCTCCGGATCGTTCCACGCCAGTCCGCCCTCGTCGCCCGGATGATAGAAATCCGTGCATTTGTACGCAAACTCCGCCTCATCCGAAAGCACCAGGAACCCATGTGCAAATCCCTCCGGGATGTAAAACTGCTTCTTGTTCTCCGCAGTCAGCTCCACGCCAAACCATTTTCCATAAGTCTTTGAATCTGCGCGCAGATCCACCGCCACATCAAATACAGAACCGCGGATGGCACGCACCAGCTTGCCCTGCGGAAACTGCTTCTGGAAATGCAGGCCTCTCAGCACTCCGCGGACAGACATGGACTGGTTATCCTGGACAAACACCATGTTAAGCCCCGCTTCCTTAAAATCATTCTGGTTGTAGGTCTCCACAAAATAGCCGCGCTCGTCCTTAAACACAGTCGGTTCAATCACATACAGCCCCTCGATCTCACAGGGGGTTACTTTAATCTTTCCCATTATCCTTGATCTCCGATTTCTGAATTTTCATTTTGTCCGCTGTTTTTGCGGCAGAGTACTGGCGTTTACAGCCTCATACTCACAATGCTGTAAAGCCGCAGCAGCACATAGCCGTTTAAGCAGCACATCAGATACAATATACTACGGTTTCGGTTCTTTGTCAAAACCACCGTGTCATTTTTTAACGCCATCAAAAGCACCGGCAGAAATGGAAGGAAATACCTTCCCTGCACTCCGTTGATGATCCTGGAGCTGATCGGCGTCCAGGCGATCAGCATGGATGCCATGGTAGCCGCCGCGCATCCGGCGCACACCACGCATACCCACACCCGCTGCCGCACGCTCATATTCAGGCTTTCGCCCGGTTTCCGAAATGCCAGCTCCAAAAGACCGAACGTAAACGTTATCACCACAAGGTACGGCACTTCCAGTACCTCATCCAGATTGCCCAGGTACGCTCCGATCATGGTCAGATGGTAATGCTCCGCCTGCCACAGGATCGTCTGGTAGAACATTTTTACCAGACGCATGGGCTGGTGCAGCAAAAGCGTCAGGCTGTAGCCCGGCTCCTCCGCCCACATCACATAGCTTTCCGTCTCTGTGGCGTAGGATACCAGGACCTGGCTGTTGACCAGAAACATGGAAACAGCCCAGGCGCCGCCCACAAGAAACGCCGCCAGCGCCCATTTCCCCCAGCCGCCGAATTTGCGGACCGGGATCAGCAGGCACAGGCCCATCATCACCGCGTAGACCATCTTGCACGGCCCTGCCGCCGCCATCAAAGCCATCAGAATGGCTATATCGATCCAGGATACCCGCTCCTTTTTATAAGCCAGATCCAGACAGACTGCCGTAAAACAAAACATACAGCCCAGTATCATCACGTCATAGGAAAATGATGCCGACAAATGCAGCGTCATAGGCAGCAGCGCCACGCCGAACAGCACTTCCCTGCCGAAAGGCAGCCGCCTCATAGCAAGCGCAGTCATCACCACAAAAAACAACAGATTGCAGAACCTGCCCAAGTAGAGAAGCGGCACCGTAGTCATACCCAGCAGCCGGGCCACGGATATGCCGACTGCCTGCGGCACATAGGCCAGGGGCGTTGTCACCACAGGAGGATACTGGGAGCTTACCCACTCCCCTCTCATATGGTCCAGCCGCTCCGGCATATACTGCCCCGACACGCCAAGCTCCCATAATGTCTGATAGGTGGACTCATCCAGCAGTTCGCCGAACTGCACATTTCCCTCCAGGCTTTCTTTCGTCACCTGCAGATTCCCGTCCTCGTCCGCCTCGTAAACACGGATTCCCTCTAAGTCCTCCACCCAGGCATCCTCCGGGCGCAGCATCACCCTGCCATACCGGTCATTGGACGGCAGCCCCAGCATCCGGCTGGACAACTGGTAAGCGCTGACATAATGACTGATCTCATCCGGCGCAGAGAGCGGGGGCAGGACAAATAAGTACATAAGCCCCAGAAGCAGGGCCGCCACGGGATAGAGCCGTTCCAAGCAGATACTTCCAAAAAATCCCCGCCCCAGCACAAAAAGGCTTACCAGCACGGCAGCCGCCAGCACCAGATAAACCTTCAAAAGCCACAGATCTCCACAGGCCACTGCGCCGTCGCGCACATCCTGTACATGCCAGAGCCCCAGAAGCGCCACTGCTATGAACATCGCCAGAGAAAAGCCCGGGCGGAGCTTACCCTTCTTCTTCATGCTTCTTCTCCTCCAGCGCCATCTGCTGAACCAGCTCTTTTACCTTCGTCTCCAGCTGGGAAATATGGATCGTCATATAAAATACCTTTACGATCAGGATAAAGATCGCAAACAGGAACAGGAAATTGGTGGTCGCATAGATTCCCAGCACATGGGCGCAGAAATCCGCCACCTGCGGGAACAGGCTGTATATCACCAGCACGATCGCCAGCACGATCCAGAAGATCGCGCTCTCGATCTGGACCTTGGACTGGCGGATCTTCCTCATGATCAGATAAAAAGTCCCCACCGAGGCAAGGATCAGTGCAATCCGAAGTGTCAGTGTCATCATGGCTGTCGCCTCCATTTCTTCTCCCAGTACAGGGGACTCATGGTACATTTCAGTATCATTTTTTGGGGAAGCCTCTGATACTGTTTTCCCATCCGGTATCCCAGATATTTGCAGCCGCTGCTCACAACCAGCGACGGCAGCAGCCAGAACCGGCCGCTCCTCAGCAAATAGCGGGCGGTCTGTTTCACCATGCGGATGCCCTCGCCCTCTGACTTAAGTCCGGCAAACACCTCGGGGTGCTCCGCCTGGGACACTGCCAGGTCAAAGTTCCGGTGGAACTGCTGCATGGGCGATAAATTGTGGGAATGGATTACTTTTGCTTCCGGCACATAGGCAACCGCATATCCCGCCTGAATGGCTCCCGCCGCATAGATCATGTCCTCGTTAAATATGGTACTGTTCGTAAAACCTTCCAGCTTTTCAAACAGGTCCTTCCGGTAAGCGCAGCACACATTGGATGCAAAGTATGTTTTGATCCCCAGGACCGGAAGATCCCTGGCAGTCTTTATCCTCCCCTCCGCCGGATAATTGAACTGCCGGGTGTAGCGCTCGATCGTATGGCAGTCCTTAGCGGGAAGCTGTCTGGCATAAGCCATGGCCACAGGCTCCCCCTCCGGACCAGCACCGGAAAGCGCCTCCGTCAGTCTCTCGATCAGATATTCATCCTGAGGAACCGCATCATCCGTCATAAAGATCATCACATCCGCCTCAGAATACCATGCCGCCAGATTCCGCGTTCCGCCGTGGTCAAACTCCTCCTTTGTCAGGTGCTTTACCTCCAGTCCGCGGATCCCCTGATACCCCTGCTCATTCCAGTAGGAACGTTCTGTATTCATCACAATGATCCGGTCCGGCGGAACCGTCTGCCTGGCAAGCATCTGCAGGCAGTCTTGAAAATTTCCTGTCCGGTTTGTATACCGGGATCAACACATCTACTGTCATAAACGTTTCCTCCTTTCCTATTCTGCTGTTTTCCTGCCCCGGGCAAAGCCAAGCCAGGCCAAAAGGATAAAGCCAGCCGCCATTCCGGCCATTAAGATCAGGTAGGCCCACGCAGCGCCGGGGATTCCATGTTTCATCACCAGCGCAGGGGCCAGCCAGAGGGCCGCCGCCGTCAGCACCAGGTAGATGCCAAAGATCGTCTTCTGCCTGCGCATAATGACTAAGGCGTAATAGTGCAGGTTCAGGATCGCATAGAATCCTCCTCCCAGCACGATCAGGCCGAAGGCTCTGTGATAGACCGTCAGTTTCCCTGCATAAGCAGGCCCGAACACCAGCTCCAGGATGCCGAGCACCGGTTTTCCAAGCACTGCAGTGCCAAGGACTGCCAGCACAGTCAGGCCTCCGATCACAGCGGAGAGGCGTCCCATTTTCCTGGCAAAATCTTTGTATCTGCCCTCG
Source organism: Clostridium sp. AN503 (assembly GCF_040719375.1). Lineage (NCBI taxonomy): Bacteria > Bacillati > Bacillota > Clostridia > Eubacteriales > Clostridiaceae > Clostridium > Clostridium sp. AN503. Next base: position 3,162,082 of record NZ_JBFDTP010000002.1, read on the forward strand.
TTCCAGCAGACCGTCAGATAAGTCAGAAATGGACGGATGACGAAGCCCGCCGCCAGATTGATAAACGACGTGGGCATGAATATCGCATTGAAATATCCGGATGACGCATCATCCATATGGGCGTCGATCGCGTATTTGGATGCGGAAAACACATAAAAATCCAGGAATACGGAGAGGAACAGCAGCACGGTCGCTGTTGTCAGGGTTATGAGCTTTGACTTGTCCCAGCCGTAATCTGCCGCTCCGTCCAGATGGTGGAGCCTGCGAAGCACCACGATATCAAAGAGCAGCACTCCCGCGGCCTGGGCACAGACCGCAGCCACGCAGGCGTAAAGCAGGTTTCTTCCTGCTGCCAGCGCCGCTAAAAATACGCCCACGGAGAGAAGGGTCCGGAACATGTTGGACTTTCCGGTCAGGTAGAGACTCCCCTGGCGCTGGAATTCTGACTCGTAGACGTCGGCAAAACCGTCTATCACCTTGTAGATGATCAGGAGAAATATGATCCATGCTTTTTCTGGGCGGTAGCCTCTGTATATGAGGAAAACAGCGCCGGCTGCCAATGCAGCCGCGCAGGTTAAATATCGGTGGTGAAGATAATCGCCAAAGCGGTATTCTCCTGATCCATCGGTGATCTGGAATGGACGGATGCCAAAGTAAGCTACCAGGAACATCTGCTGTCCGACGGTGCTGAAGCCTATGGCAAAGATCCCGCCCTGCTCGGCACCGGCGAGACGCACTACGAGGAAGGACAGCACCATGCTGGCAAAGGCGTAGCAGAAGCTGCCCGCCATGTTCCAGACCATATTCTGTTTTTCTCTGTTGGGGCCTGTTCTGATCAGGGTGTCTGCCCATTGGTTCATGTGGTGTCCTCCGGTTTGTGTTCCTATAACTTGTGGCGCCAGGTGACTCCCGCGCTGCTCATCGCTTGCGAAAGTTTTGAATCAACAATATTGATATCAGGATCCGTGCCATATACCTCACCGCCACAGTTGGTTTTAAATAGCTCTCGCCTCCTGCCCGTTCTTCAATGATAACGGGTACTTCTGCTACTTTTGCGCCTTGTTTGATGAGATAGGAAATCGTGTCCGGCTCTGGTCCGTAGTTGATGTTCAGCGCAAATTCCTTTATCATCTCACGGCTGAACATCCGCATTCCGGAGGTCGGATCTGCCACATGTACGCCTGTGGTAAGGCGGATGGCTGCCGTGATTAAACGGCTTCCCACCATCCGCATGGACAGGTCTTTTTTTTCGTCCAGGAAACGGCTTCCTATGACGATATCATACCCTTCCTTCATTTTTTCCTGCATGGGGAGAATGTATTCCGGCCGGTGCTGCCCGTCCCCGTCAAACTGGATCGCATAGGCATAGCCCTTCGCGTAAGCGTATTTCATCCCCGCCTGAAAGCATCCGGCAAGCCCTAAGTTCACCGTCAGATCCAGAAGGTTGTAGCCGCGCTCCCGGCAGATCTGGGCAGTCCTGTCGCTGGAGCCGTCATTGACCACAACGTAATCAAGCTGCGGATAATCCCGCTCCAGCTCCTCAACCACCATCTCAATATTCGCTTCTTCATTGTAGGCGGGAATCACCACCAGTACCTTGTCCATCTTAATCTCCTGTCACATCATTTACACGCCGCCCAAGATCACATCGCAGATCTCATCCACCACTTCTAACGGCAGCTCCGCATAGAGCGGCAGCGTCAGTACCTGGGACGCGATCCTCTGCGCCACCGGAGTGTCCTCCGCGCGGAACTGCCCCTGATAACACGCATAGCTGTTGATACAGGGATAGAAATATTTCCGCGCAAAGATCCCCCGCTCCTTCAGTGCCGCAAACACCTGGTCCCGGTCCATGGAGAATCCGTCGAATACCACCGGCATATAGGCGTAATTGTAGCGGACTCCCGGTTTCTCTTTGCACAGGCGAACGCCCTTCACACCCTCAAGCCGCTCCCGGTACCGTCCGGCCAACGCCCGGCGTTTCCCGATCTCCGCCTCTAAATGCCGCAGATTGCACAGGCCCATGGCGGCCTGAAATTCATTCATCTTTCCGTTGGCCCCCACAAATTCCACGCTCTCATATCCGGTTATCCCGAAATTCTTGAGCTGGTAGAGCCGGTCCTTTAAATATTCTTCCTGAAATGTCACCGCGCCGCCCTCAATACTATGAAATACCTTGGTGGCGTGGAAACTGAACATGGAAGCGTCTCCAAACTGCCCCACGCCCGTGCCGTTTAACTCCTCGCCAAAGGCATGGGCCGCATCGTAAACCACCTTCAGCCGATGCCTCTGTGCAATCTCCCGGATCCGCTCCACGTCGCATAAGTTCCCGTAGACATGGACCGGCACGATCGCGGTGGTTTTCTCCGTGATCAGGCTTTCCAGTTTCTCCGCATCTATGGTATAGTCTTCCTCATTAATGTCGCAAAATACCGGGGTCAGCCCGTTTCTCACAATGGCGTGCGTCGTGGAGGCGAAGCTGAACGGCGTTGTGATCACCTCTCCCTTCAGCTCAAAAGCCTGCAGCGTCAGCTCCAGCGCCATATGTCCGTTGACAAACAGCTCCAGCTCCGGCGTTTTTAACAGCCCCTTCAGCTGCTCTTTGAACTCCTCATGGTATGCGCCCATATTGGTCAGCCATGCGCTCTCCCAGATGGGTTTAAGCATCTCCACATATTCCTCTAAGGCCGGCATCGAGGAGCGTGTCACCATGATGGGAGGCTCGTGTTTTGCTGTCATACTTTTATTTCCTCCGTCCTGCTTTTCGTATCTTCCGTCATTCCGTCGGACGCTCCGGCATCCGGTATTCCGTATACCGCCTTGCCAGGTACTGTCCGCCGATCTCTCCCTCAGGCTCCAGCCCGCCTCCTGTAAAACAGTTCAGATGGTTTTTCACCATATCATAACCCGCCATGCAGGAAAATGCAACACCACCGGAAAACCGGGGATTGCATTCCAGGAAATACCACTCACCCTGCCGCTCGATGAATTCAAAATTCACACAGCCCCGGATCTCCAATGCCGCCGCGATCTCCCTGCACTGCTTCTCCAGCAATTCATCCCGGAATACATATACGGAAGTCCCCGCCCCGTTGGGAGTCCTTAAAAGCTCCCTCCGCGGCAGGCACACGCAGTCCCCGCTCTCCGGGTCCCGCACCACGTCCACCGTCACCACGCTGCCCTCGATCTTGGGCTGTACGATGTAGCGCTCCGCCTGGGCCTTCAAAAGCTCCACCGCCAGCATCATTTCCTTCGCACTCTCTATGACCCGCATGCCCTGGCTGCTCCTGCCGTCCTGCGGTTTCAATACCAGCGGGTAAGAAAGTCCCACGTACCGGGAATCCCCCTCTGTCCCGATGACCTCCGACAGATGCTGGGCCGGGATTGCATTACAGATGTTGCGGGAATCCAAAAACCTCTCGATCCGCTCCTTATTCCGGCACAGGGCGATCGTTTCATACCCGGACATACAGATGACCGCTCCCAGCTCCTCGGAGGCCTTGTACCAGTCCTGTAACGTGTCCACCTCCGCATCTGTCAGGGGAATGATGTAATCAATCTCCTCCCTGCTGCATACGTCCATCATAAAGCTGCGGTATGCTTTCCTTGAAGTGGCATAGGGCGCCTGATAAAAGGCGTCTACCTCCATGGAATTCACAACCCACTCCGCCGGATAGACGTCGCATCCCACTACCCAGTAGCCGTCCCGTTTGCAGGCGCTGATCACCGCCCCCGCGGAAAAAGAGCCGATCGCCGTTACCAAAATCGTTTTCTGCATCTGTTTGTCCTCCTCTCACCCTGTATGACCATAATATCGTTTATTTTATCCTGTCTGCGCCGGAGATCAGTCCTTCCCGCGCAGCCGGTTCTTCACCATACCCCATAAATAGCAAAAACTCTCCAGCTTAAATGCCCACGCAAGCCCCGCATATACCGCCGCGCCGCACACGATCTGCACCGCCAGCTTCAGCCACACGGACATCTCCGGCATCCGGGAGCCTGCTGCCATCACCACCGCGCACATCACGGCTGAGAGCGCCGCCGACGGCATCACGTCCATCCACTGATGAAAAATACTGTAGTCCAGAAGCTTCCGGTTCGGCGCCGCATTGATAAACGTACACACAAAATCCTGAAACGCCTTTAAGCACACCATGATATAGACATTAAACTGCATCCCCACGACCAGTGCTAACAGGCTCAAGCCTTTTTTCACGATCTCCAGCTTCAGGAAGATATCGCTCCGTCCCATGGCGTTTATCGCCTGCAGGTTCGTGATATGGATCGGCCAGAAGCAGTAGGAAATGCACATGATCCGCAGAAACGGCACGCAGATCATCCATTTTTCTCCCAAAAGCGCCAGGACCAGCGTGTCCGCCACCGCAAACAGTCCAAGGAGCATGGGGATCACCGCAAAGGAGCTCAACCGGATCGCCCTGCGCACCATCTCCCTCACCGCCGCCTTGTCATCCTGCCTTGCAGAAAACGCCGGCAGCAGCACCGCCTGGATCGCGGCTCCCAGATTCGTCGCGATCAGCTTCGGGAACTGCTCGCCCCGGTTATAACTTCCCAACAGTTCTTCATTATAGATCTTTCCGATCAAAAGTCCATATAAATTATTAAATACCGTATCCAGAAGAGATGCGCACAAGAGCTTCCAGCCAAAGGCAAACATCCCCTGCACCCGCTCTACCGCAAAGCACAGGCGCGGCCTCCACCGGACCGTGATAAATAAAACCAGCATCAGGGAAATATAGTAGCTGATCTGCTGACCCACCATGGCCCACACCCCAAGCCCCGAAGCCGCCATGCCGATACTGATCACGCCGGACACCGCCGACGCTGCCAAAGTAGAGAAAAACAGCCCCTTAAACTCCATATTCCGCGACACATACGCTGTCTGTACAGAGATCACAGCCCCCGGAAACAGCACGAATGCCAGTACCCGGACAATCCCCATAAGCTCCGCGATCCCATAAAAAGACGCAATCGACGGGGCCGCCTGGTAAAGCAGCACATACATGACAAGGGCCACCGCCAGCTCAAAATAACACACTGACGAAAAATCCACCTCATCCGCCTTCTGCTTCTGCACCAGCGCCGTGGAAAAACCGCTCTGCACAAACACATTTGCAATGGTGATGAAGATCATGATGATCCCCACCACACCGTACTGCGCCGGTGTCAGGAGCCGCGCCAGGATGATCGCGATCACAAACTGGATCCCCTGGGCGCCGCCGTTCTCTAAAAGCTTCCAGAACAGCCCTTTTACCACCTTCTGCTTCATATCTGTCTCTGCCACTATGTTCTCCTTCGCTGTCCGCCGTCGTTCTCCAGCCTGGGACGGCTGCCTCAGGCCGCTTTCTTCCTCTTGCCTCGATCGGCTGCCTCTGGCTGCTTTCTCCCCTTGACCGTCACAGGCTGCCTCCCTCTACATTCTATGGAACGCCCGCTGGAGCCATCGGTACAGCCCCGGCATCATTGTCTCAAAACGGATAAAGAAGCGGGTCCTTCCATTCAGCTCCCGGTAAAACTCCCGGTTTCTCCTGTCCAAAACAACATCATACTGCTTCGTATTCACTTGGGTCAAAAAGACCAGACGCCGTATGGCATGTTCCACCGTATCATGGAACCTGCCGCCACTCTCCCGGTCGAAGCCCCGGTACATCTCCTCCATGGCGCAGGCGTAATCCTTTTGTTTCTCTTCGTAATTCCCCTGTTTCATCAGGGTTGTCCAGGAGGCCGCGCCTCCAAGACGGTATACGCACATGGGACTGTCCATATAGTAAGCCCAGCCTCTCGCCGCCGCCATAAGCTGGAGCGGGATATCCGCGATGGGCGCCAAAACATAAAAATCCGGCAAAAGCTTTACCATATCCGTCCGAAACATCAGGGACGCTGTCGGATATCCGGAGGTCTTGTCGATGATCTCCTCCGGCGTCACTTTCCTGTCCCCCCGGTATGGCCGCATCTGCCGTTCTGTCACTGCCCTGCCCTGGACCTCCACGCCCGCGCTGTGAAAACACAGGGAGCAGTCCGGATGTTCCTCCATATAGTCCACCTGCCGCTGAAGCTTATGTGGGTCCGTCCAGTAATCATCCCCCTCGCACATGGCGATATATCTACCTCTGGCCCGCGGGAAATTGAAGGTCCCGCTGATATTGGTCAGGCCTTTGGAATACTGGTTCTCTGTCTGAAGGATCGGAAAGATCCGGTCGGGATATGCTTCCGCATATTCCCTGATGATCTTTGCCGTCCCATCGGTGGAGGCGTCGTCGTGGATCAGCACTTCCCAGGCAAAATCCGTCTCCTGTCCTACGAAACCCTCCAGCGCATCCCGGATATAGGACGCCTGGTTATATGTGATGCAGCAGATGCTGACCAGGATCTGCTCACAGTTATCCTTCATTTTAACTCCTATCATTTACCATATCTATAACGATATTCTTACATTTTCCTTGCCATTACCTTTTATTTTACAATATTGCCCATAAATTGTAAATCAGATATGGAATTTTCCAGTTATTTGTGTTAGATTAGGCTATGGTAAGTATTTTAGTTAGGAGGAAGGATTTTATGTATAGACATACAAAAGCAGGCCTGGCCATGTTGCTGACCGGTGCGCTGCTTGCCAGTACAGTTATTCCGGCGTTTGCAGAAGAAGGCGGCCCCGGTGTAGTGGGCGGTTCGTCCAGCACCACCGAGACCTCATCCGGTATTTCCTTAAGCGGACCGGGAGGCGATGCTCCCCAGGGCGCACAGGAAACCGCCGAATCCAGCAGCGGTGTGATCACTGCCGGGGAAAGCACGGAGGGCAGCAGCGAGACTGACGGAACTACGGAGGGAACCACAGGGTCATCCCAGGAAACCCCTGGCGTCCCGGGAACCTCCGATACATCTGCTCAGACAACTTCTCCCGATGGAAGCGCTGCATCTTCTGAGACCAACGGGTTCACGGATGGACAGAATGCCGCTCTGACCGAACAGCAGGGCGCAGAGCTGGAGGCTGAAAAAGCCCAGGCAGAAGCTGAGGCCAGCCACCTCAACAACCCATTAGTCGTCCCGGACCGGGAGGCTCATCTTCAGACCACGATCCTGTTAAATGACGCGCAGGCCTGGTCCCAGGCTTACGTCAACGACCAGCAGATCGAGGGCGCTGCCGCAGGCTTCAGCTCCATTTCCACATTCCTTGAGAATATCCACGGGAATGTGCTGTACCGTACCTACAGCTCTGTAAACGGCTGGACCGCATGGGCCCTGAACGGACAGCAGACTGCCAACGCCACCACCTGGGTCCCGGTTGAAGCCATCCAGTATCGTTTCAGCGGCCCTGTGGCAGACAAGTACGACATTTACTACTCTACGATACTGAGTGACGGTACCCGAACCGGCTGGGCAAAGAACGGCGAGTCTGCCGGTACCATGAACCAGGGACTGTACATAACAGGTTTCCGCCTTGCTTTCTTCGTGAAAGGAACTGCTGAGCTTGACACCACCAACGTTTTAGTATCCGCCCACCAGGACGGCATCCAGATGGTCGACGGTGTGATGCAGTACATCCACGGTGACGGCAGCGGCTACACCGGATGGGGCTGGCAGCAGGATGACCGCTACTACTTTGTAGACTCCATGCCTGTGACCGGATGGCAGTATATTGACGGCTTCAAGTATTATTTCCAGGAAGACGGACGCCTTTTACAGGATGTGGAGCCGATCATCGGCACTGGCGGCCCGTTTATGCTCAAGATCAACAAAGAGATGAACTGCCTGACCGTTTATGCCAAGGATGGCGATAATGGCTTTATCATCCCCGTGAAGTCTTTCCTGACCTCTGTTGGTGATGATACCCCGATCGGTACCTTCCGGACCCCGGAGAAATACCGCTGGAGGCTGATGATCCACGATCTGTATACCCAGTATGCAACAAGGCTGGGCGCAGGAATGCCGATCCTGATCCACTCCATCATCTACGATGCGCCAAATCCGTTTACGGTATGGGCAAGCACGTACAACAACCTTGGTATCGCCCGCTCCGCAGGCTGTATCCGCCTTGCGTCCGCCGATGCCAAGTGGGTATATGATAACTGTGCGATCGGTACCACGGTGGTGGTCTACAACAGTTCCATTGCCGGACCGTTCGAGCGTCCTACCATTATGTACGAGATCCCGTTTGAGCAGACCTGGGATCCGACTGACCCGAACGTGACGCAAGAGATGATCGACGCGGAGACTGCGCGGATCATTGCGAAGTTCAATCCGTAATCATCTGTTTAAAGTTAACTGCATACATAAAAGGAGGCTTCCGAATCTGATATGATACCCCTAAGCAGACCAGGTAAATAACCAAAATCCACTTAAGAGGTGTCATATAAAACCGGACTGCCTCCTTTTCATTTCTTCCATTCATTTTGTGATCCCAATTTTGCCGGCTATCCGCAGTTCCATCCGTATCCCGGCAAACCAAAGCCTGGCAATCCACTCCTGAAACCAGTTGATGAAAAGATAATTCTTCATATAATAAAGCGCGCTCTCCTCCCGCAGACGCTGGCGCGCCATCTGGCTTTTCCAGGATTTGCTGATGGATGCTGAATGCTCATGACGGTAACTGCAGTTTAAAAGCAGGACTGTCCGGTAACCGGATGTCTTCATCCTCCATCCCAGCACAGCCTCCTCCTGATACAAAAAGATTCCTTCGTCATATCCACCGCATTCTAAAAATTTCCCAGCATCTACCATCAGCATGGATCCGTGGACCCCGTCCACATAAACAGCCTTTTTATCCCGAAAATAAGTCTCCGGATAGTCCAGGAAACGTCCCAGCAGCCGGCGGCTCACCGGCCCCATGGAAAAAAGCTCCCGCAAAAAACCGCGGAGAGGCCAGCCATTTTTCAGGCTGCCATACTGTGCATCCTCCATCCTAGCCGCCGCAACGCCCACATCCGGATGATATTCAAAAATCCTCAGCAGCTTTACCAGGCAGTCCTCAGAAAATTCCACATCCGGGTTGGCGATCAGTACATGGGTAGCCTGATTCTGCTCCGCCGCAAACCGGACGCCCAGGTTATTCCCTGCCCCGTAGCCACCGTTTTGCTCCGCGCGGACGACCTTGACCTTCTCATCCACCAGCAGCATAAGCTTCTGCATGGAATCGTCCGTGGAAGCATTGTCCACGAGCACGATCTGCTCCAGCACCCGATAATCGTGAATCATTCGGACCAGCTTCTGCACCGTGTCCGCGTCATTGTAGTTCAAGATCACACAGTTGAGTTTCATGCGCGCCTTCGCCTCCGGTTCTTTACAGTGTGGGTCCCCGGTTTTACCCGAGGCATCAGCAAACACATGCCAAAGATCTGAGTCAGCGTGCTCTTATACAGATGATGGGCCCGGATATTTTTAAAACGTATTGCCGGAGACTGGGCCGGAAGAGCAAGGAACGCCCGCAGGATGTCTTTCTGTTCCGGACTCATACTTCTCCCGTACCGCCGCCCAAAGGCCACCGCCTGCTGAAACATCCTGCTGTAATTCTCTCTCACCTGCTGCCGCCTGCCAAGCCTTTCTGTCATATCCTCCAGGCTTCCCGTCTTCTTGGCACCCAGCGTATTGGCGCTGTGCTGCCGATACTGATAGAGCGGCTCCTGGATACAGTCGATCGTCCCAAAGCAGGATGCGACGAGGGCGATCCACCAGTCATGCATATAGCAGGCGCAGGGCAGCAGCTGTTGCCATCTTTTCTCCAGTGGCTCCGCTTCTGCCCTGCCTTTTTTCATCCCGGTCACCAGTTCAAGCAGCGCCCGGTTCATCATCAGAGCGCCTCCGGTCACCGGATTCTCCACCAACACCTCCGCAAAAGAAGCCCGCTCCGGATCACAGTGCTGATAGGAAAAAAAACTGGGATGGATCTGATCCAGCCTTTCATCAGTCACCTCCATATCAGAATGGAGCAGGATCGGATGCTCCGTTCCAAGCTCCTCCTCCAGTTCTTTCATCCTCGCCAGCATGCATTTTACTTTGCAGTTGAACCAGACATCGTCCTGATCACTCAGCATAATGTAATCGCTTTTGCCTTCCCGGGCAGCGCAGCCCAGGAGCCAGAAAAAATTGCAGGCGGCAGGCGGAATGTTCCTGCCTGCCTCCGGTACGACCGGACGGTGCATCAAAAACACCTGCTCCGGATACCAGCCCTGATACTTAAAGAGCATCTCCCTGGTCCCGTCATCCGAGCCGTCGTCCGACACAAAAATACGGACCGGGACGGTCTGCGCAAGAATAGAGTCCAGCTGCTGCTCCAAATATTTCTTTCCCTGATATGTGGCCATCAATACAGTTACCATGTTGTCCGCTCCTATTTCTTTTTCCGGTTCTCCACCAGTTTCATCCCCAGCTTCCTGCTGACTGCCCAGCGCACTGCGGGACAGACCGCCGTCGCATAATCCAGCATATGGTATGCAAACATATAGAATTCTCTTCCTTTTTCTTTCGGCGTCCCCGCCCAGGGCGTCTGTGACAGGTACTTCTCATAGGCACGGCGGTAATGGTTCCGGTTTCCCGCGATCCACGGCCGTTCATCCCCCATATAGTGGATGACTGCCGGGTGGCGCTTTGCCGCTGCAAAGTCAGCCTTCGTCACCGCACGGTAGGGGCGGGAGTGCCGCACAAGCGTCCCATAAGAGAAATACCGGTAATTGGTAAAAAAATTGTACCGGGGCGGCAGCGTACGGATCCTGCCTTTCAGGGCGCCGTTTATAACATCCTGGTCGCTGGCAAACAGCTTTCCGCCCTTCTCTTTCCAGAAATCCAAAGGCCTGCCTGCACATGCTCCTCCCTCCAGCGCTTTAGGTCCACCAGAAGCACGCCGGAGTTATAATATGCATCCTCCGGCCCCAGGCCGATGGATTCTTTCACCGCCTCGTATATGGTAGGCTCCATCACAGCGCCGATGATATTTCCGCACAGCGCTTCTCTCCACAGCCGCTTTAAGGGCTGTGCCACCACCGTATCACAGTCCAGATAGATCACCCGCTCCACATCCTGGGGCAGCATCTCGCCCATGAACAGCCGGAGCATGATGCTGATATCATATCCTCCCAGGTCCACCTCATGGTCAAACCGATCTTTTAAATCTCCCATTTCCAGAAAAGTCAGGCTCCTGTGGTACCGCGCGGCAATCTCTTCAAGGGACGCCCGGCTCTCCCCTGTCAGCCCCATGGAGAGCACATAGACCTGGATCTCTGAAAATCCCTCGTTCCTGTCAAAAAGCGAGCACATGGATGTGCCCAGATGCCTTGCAAATGCGTCATTGGATGCATACACCACATTCAGGGTCTCGTACATTCTCCGTCACCTCACATACAGGCTTCCACCCGGTTTAACGCCGACGCGATCACCTTGTCCATATCATAGTATTTATACTCAGCCAGCCGTCCGCCGAAGATCACATGCTCCTCCTTTGCCGCAAGCTCAGCATACTGCTGATACAGTGTCTGGTTCTTCTCATCGTTGACCGGATAGTAAGCTTCCATCCCCTCTTTCCAATCCGACGGATACTCCCTGGTGATCACGGTCTTTGGCTGTGTCCCAAACTCAAAATGTTTGTGCTCAATGATCCGGGTATACGGGGTCTCCCGATCCGTATAATTGACCACGGCCACGCCCTGGTGGTTCTCCTCGTCCAGCACCTCGGACTCAAAACGCAGGCTCCGGTATTCCAGCTTCCCAAACCGGTACTCATAGTAAGCGTCAATGGTCCCGGTATAGACCACCGTCTCTCCCAGGCTGTCATAATGCTCCTTATGCTCCAGATAATCTACGCCGGTCTCTATATCACAGCCCTCAAAGAGCTTGTCAATGATCACATTATAGCCGCCGATCGGTATCCCCTGATAAAGGTCATTGAAATAATTGTTGTCGTAAGTAAACCGCACCGGCAGGCGCTTGATGATAAATGCGGGAAGCTCTTTACAGTCCCGGCCCCACTGCTTCTCCGTGTACCCCTTCACCAGCTTCTGATAGATATCAGTCCCAACCAGAGAAATGGCCTGCTCTTCCAGGTTTTTCGGCTCCCCGGCCACTGCCGCCTTCTGGCTCTCAATGATCGCTTTCGCTTCCGCGGGAGTACAGATTCCCCACATTTTACTAAAGGTATTCATATTGAACGGCATGTTGTACATCTCGCCCTTGTAATTTGCCACCGGGCTGTTGGTATACCGGTTGAATTCTGCCAGCTGATTCACATAGTCCCATACCTTCCGGTCGCTGGTATGGAAAATGTGCGCCCCATACCGGTGCACATGGATGCCCTCCACATCCTCACAGTATACGTTCCCGCCAATATGGTCCCGCTTCTCCACCACCAGGCAGGTCTTTCCTTTCTTTCTGGCCTCATAAGCCCAGACACCTGCATACAGACCGCTTCCTACCAGTACATAATCATATTTCTTCATTGATGTTATTCCGCCTTTTCTTTAATGAACTAGTTCTTACTATCCTGCTTTTTCAGCCGGGCAAGCTCACGCTCCAGGGCCTCGACTTTCTTCTGACTCTCCTCTGCCTGTCTCCGGCTTTCCTCTTCCAGCCTGCGGTTCTCCGCCTCAAGCCGCTCCACCTGTGCCAGCTTCTGCTCGATCATATACTCCACCGTATTGCGGTCAAGGATTCTCAACGCTTCCGAAAACATACTCATCAACTCCTCTACATGGTACCGGAAATAGAATATCTCCCGGTACAACTCTTCAAACTCCGGATACGCCTCCACCACCTTCCGGATATCCTCCGGACTGTCCGATGCAAGGAAATACAGCCATGCATCCAGCTTGCTACTTATATTGTGATGGTTTTGCAGGAAGATGTCAAGTGGAATCAGCAGATATTCCTGTACCATATCAAGCTCAAGCCCCGTATCAAAGACCTGCTTTCCATAATGCAGGTACTGGTCCGGGATTGCCTTGAATTCCCCCGTACTGTCCTTGATCAGAACGATCGTATAGACCGTTTTGATGTCCTGGTAAGAGAACTTCTCTCCCGCCCGCTTCTTTTCCTCGTGTACCTGGGAATACTGGCGCATCACCAGGTCGCTGGAATAACAGGTGCACCGCTGCCCGGGGAATAGATAGCCCACCCTCTGGATTTCCACATTGGCCGTTTCCCGGCTCTTTAACCGTACCACGATATCCATCGAAAGATACGTCCCGTCCTGTACCAGTTTTTGGGAATCATTCTGCATCACCTTCAGGATTTCCACATCCCGTTTCAGACAGTGCGTCAGAAAGTCCTCCAGCCGCTCCGGATGGCGCTCCGGGTTGAAAATCATGCTGAATACCGGGTCATAAGTCACATTCAGGCCCCGGACCCCCATACAAAATGAGACAAATTCCTCCTGGAGATTGTCCGTCAGTTTTTGGAATTGAGTATAAACCTCCTCCTGCTCCTGAATCCGCCTCATGACCTCCTTTCTGGACTCCGCCGGTCCAAAAAAATTGTCGTGTCCCGGCACCTTAAGTTTCACATTTACCGCCTTCTCAGATTTCATAGAATACCCCCTTGAACGTTTTTGAATAAAAAGAGAAATAGAATAAAACAACTAACAATACTACTAACCTCAACACTCTGAAATCGTGGCCGAACCGGCCTTAAATTGCAGATTCCATACAGAAGACTTCTGTACTGAGAAATTCAGTATATCATATCACGAAATATTTTGCAAAAGATTATTTGCTTGTTTTCCCGCATTTTGCAGCCATTTTGCAGCGCCAACAGGCGAGATACAAAGCGGCAGGAGCACGTTTCCCTGTCCGTGTTCCTGCCGCTTCCCTGTCTTACCTTATCAAATACAACAAATCTGTCACAATCCCAATTCAGTCCCTACACCTCAAAGATCAGATCCCCATAGCTCGGGAATGGCCACAGGTCTTTATCCACGATCATCTCCAGCCGGTCAGCCGGCTCGCGCAGTGCGGCCATCGCCGGCACCACTTTCTCATGATAAGCATGGGCCTGGGCCTCGCCGCTCTCCATGGCAGAGCAGGCATCGTTTGCATCGATCAGCGCAGCCAGCGCAACCTTCATGTCAGATAAAAGGGCGCAGGTTTCTACCAACAGTTCCGTCTGGACACTGGTATCCGCCTGGGGACATGTAGACTGTACCACACCCAGGGAGCCTCCCAGCTGTGTGGTATACTTGATAACTGCCGGGATCAGCTGCTTGCTCGCCATATCGATCATCGTCCTGGCCTCAATGTTGATGACCTTGGAATATGCCTCATACTCCACCTCTGCGCGGGATTTCAGCTCTGCCCTGGTAAATACGTTGAACGCCTCAAACAGCTTCACAGCCTTGTCCGTAGTCAGGGCCGGGATAGCGTCCACCATGGAGCCAATGTTTGGAAGGCCTCTCTTCTCGGCCTCCGCAACCCATGCATCAGAATAGCCATTGCCATTAAAGATGATCCTTCTGTGCTCTTTTAACAGCCGTTTGATCATATCGTGGACCGCAGTATCAAAATCCTCCGCTTTCTCCAGCTCGTCTGCCGCCTCCTTGAACGCCTCGGCAGCGATGGTGTTCAATACCACGTTGGGCGATGCCACAGAATCAGAAGATCCAACCATGCGGAACTCAAATTTATTGCCGGTAAAGGCAAACGGGGAGGTACGGTTCCGATCGGTGGCATCCTTATCCAGATCCGGCAGAGTCGCAACGCCAGTCTTTAATGTGCCGCCCTTTTTCGAGTGGGTCGCCTCGCCTGTGCTGCACAACTGGTCGATCACGTCCTGAAGCTGTTCTCCCAGGAATACGGAAATGATCGCCGGCGGAGCTTCATTGGCGCCCAGACGCTGGTCATTGCCCACATCAGCCGCAGACTCGCGAAGCAGGTCCGCATGCTTATCCACTGCCTTTAAAATACATGCCAGCACCAGCAAAAACTGAATATTCTCATGCGGGGTCTCGCCGGGGCTTAACATATTCACACCGTCATCAGAGGTCAGGGACCAGTTGTTGTGCTTGCCGGAGCCATTTACCCCTGCAAAGGGCTTCTCGTGAAGCAGGCAGGTAAGGCCGTGACGTCCTGCGACCTTTTTCAAGGTCTCCATGACCATCTGGTTGTGGTCCACCGCCAGGTTGGCCTGGTCATAGATCGGGGCAAGCTCATGCTGCGCCGGAGCCACTTCATTGTGCTGTGTCTTGGCCGTAACGCCCAACTTCCAAAGCTCCTCATTGACTTCCTTCATATAAGAACCAACCCGCTCACGGATCGCGCCGAAGTAGTGGTCTTCCAGCTCCTGTCCCTTCGGAGGCATCGCCCCAAACAGGGTCCTGCCTGCATAGATCAGGTCTTTTCTCTGTAAATATTTTGCACGGTCAACCAGGAAATACTCCTGCTCCGGCCCGACGGACGGGCAGACTCTCTTGGCCGTGGTATTTCCAAACAGTCTCAGGATCCTTAAGGCCTGTTCATCAATCGCCTGCATGGAACGCAGGAGCGGGGTCTTCTGGTCTAAAGCCTCGCCCTTGTAAGAACAGAATGCCGTCGGAATGCAGAGAGTAACGCCGATCGCATCCTCTCTTAAAAACGCCGGAGAGGTGCAGTCCCACGCGGTATAGCCCCTCGCCTCAAATGTGGCGCGCAGGCCTCCGGACGGGAAAGAAGAGGCGTCAGGTTCTCCCTTTATCAGCTCTTTGCCGGAAAACTCCATGATCACCTTGCCTTCTGCATCCGGTGCGGAGATGAAGGAATCGTGCTTCTCAGCGGTAACGCCTGTCAGCGGCTGGAACCAGTGAGTGTAGTGGGTCGCCCCCCGCTCAATCGCCCAGTCCTTCATGGCATGTGCAACCACGTCTGCGATGGACGGGTCCAGCTCCGCGCCATCCTCAATGGTCTTTTTCATTTTCTTAAATACACTCTTCGGCAGACGTTCTTTCATCACCGTTTCATTAAAAACGTTCTTGCCAAATACCTCAGCAACATTTACGATTTCACTCATAAATCTGTCCTTCCTCTCGTTTGAATTACCGTTCCCGGTCTCCTCATTCTGTCTGATATCCGCTCTTATCCTTTTGTCGTAACGCTCACCACCTTATTATGTAAGGTTTTTACGGTTTCGTCAACGACTTTTTCCGATGCCTTTCTTAAAAATGTCAAGTCCGGATATCAGACAAAAAACGATGGCACCCTTCCGTTCTGGAAAAACGCCATCGTTCTTTATTAAAATAAACCATCCCGCCTGAAAATGCAAGCACTTTTTTAATTTATTTCCCTTACAAGAAATTTTTTATAGGTAACATCCATGCCAAAAGCGCCCAGCGGAGCTGTAATGATAATTGCCAGGACCGCCACCGACAGCACGATCCTGCCGCAGGGCAGGCCCATAGCCAGCGGAACGGAGCCGATCGCAGCCTGGACCGTGGCTTTGGGGAGATACGCGATCATACAGAACAGCCGCTCCTTTAAATTCAGAGGGGTATGCAGCATACATAGGAACACACCCGCCGCCCGGAATGCGAGCGCCAGAAAGATCATTCCCACCGCTGCCGCCCCTGCGCCAAGTGTATAGCGGATATCCACCGCCGCGCCAACCAGCACAAACAGGATGATCTCTGCGGCAATCCACAGTTTACCAAACTTCTCTGACAGCCGTTTTGACACAAATGCCGTACTTCTAAGCTTCAGCACGCAGGCCATGCTCACCACAGCCAGCAGCCCCGAGACGGAAACATGGCCCTTCAGCCAGTTCTCAGCAGCAATGAGCAGGAAGGAGATCCCAAGAAGGATCACGACCTTTGTACTGTTGCGCACGCAGTGCCTGTGGGCATAGGCTGTTTCAAAAAACAGGCTCATGAACCATCCGGCCAATGCCCCCAGTGCAATCCCAAGGATAATGGAGACCGGGATGTTCACAAAATCCGACCAATTGGCAGAACCTCCCTGTGCCATCCCCGTGAACGTGGTAAACAGCACGATCACAAAAATATCGTCACAGGACGCGCCTGCCAGGATAAGCTGCGGGATACTTTTCTCCGTACCGTACCGGGATTCCATAAGCTGTACCATCCGTGGAACGACCACCGCCGGAGAGACTGCCCCCAGAACCACTCCCATCACAGCCGCCTCCATCCTTGTCACGCCGAGTATCCCCGGCGCAAACAGGACAAATGCCAGGATCTCAAAGCTGGCCGGCAAAAAGGACATCAGGATCGCCGGACGCCCCACTTTTTTTAGATCCGACAGATCCAGTGACAGCCCCGCCTTCAAAAGAATGATGATCAGGGCCATCTGCCGCAGGTCCGCAGAGATTGAAAGGATAGACGGGTCCAGCAGATCCAGGGCATAAGGTCCCAGGACAATCCCCGTAAGCAGCATTCCAATGATGCGCGGCAGCTTGAGCTGCTGGCATACCGCCGCCATGAAAAGCCCAGCCAGAAAGATAAATGCAAGTGATGTTAACATCGTATTTCCTCCTTTTAAATGCAAAAAAGCCGATGGTCCCTGCGACAATATGATCCTGTTATCGCAGAAGTCATCAGCTTAATAAGCGGTTTAGGTTTCCCAAGGGAGAACTTCATTCCCTCAAAACATTTTATATTGTAAACGATTTTCTTTGATTTGTAAACTACATTTTTATTTCTTAAAAACCTCTTGACATTTTAAACTGAAACAATTATGATAACAGTATATTAACTGCAATTTATTTATTAACAGTTTTGAGATACGTTACCCATTTTAATTCGTATTACATAGAAAGGCAGGAATGAGCATGAACACAAGAGAACATGAAACCATGAAAATGCGCGGCAGCGCCGACGTCACTTATCTCGGACAGACCGTTGACCAGATGATCCTTGACTTTATGAGGGAACAGGATATCCCCGGACTGACACTGGCGATCGTCCAGGCTCCTTATATCCCCCGCGTCGTAGGATACGGCATGTCTGATACAGAAGGAAAAAGACTGGCCTCCGCCAATACCATGTGGCCGGCTGGACCGATCTCACAGGCATTTGCGGCAGTAGCCATTATGCAGTTATATGAAGATGGTATGCTTGGTCTGGACGATACGCTGGCCGTACATATACCAGAAGTGCCGGACAGCTGGAAATCCATTACCATAATCCAGCTTCTCCGCCATGCTTCTGGACTGCCTGACTACCGTGACATCCCTCATTGGTCACCCTTCACAGATTGGACCTTCACAGGGCTTTTGGATCTGATCCGCCATCAGGAACTACACTTTTTTCCGGGAACAGATGTGGCGCAGAACGCTTCCAATTTCCTGTTCCTCACTGAGATCGTGGAACGTGTCAGCGGGAAATCCTATCATGACTTTGTAACAGAACGGCAGATCCGGTTTTTAGGCCTGCGCCGCACCGGCTTTGCTGAGGATGAGGATCTATTTATGCACGAGGATGTTTCTCTGACTGACAATGTACACCAGCTTTTCAAAAAGAACGGGCTGTACATTGATCCAACCGAATATGCCGCCAGCTACAATAGCGATGGCAGACCGGTACAGAGAGTGAAATCCTCTGCGTTGCGGGGTTTTTCTGACATCTGGGCTTCCGCACAGGATATTTCCTTCTGGGACATCGGCCTTGCAGGCGGTGTACTGATCCACGAGCCGGAACACCGGGCTCTGGTATACGCCTCCTGGCAGCTTCCCGACGGCCGGGAGATGCCTGCCGTTGCAGGATGGCAGTTTTACAGGCATCGGGGATTGATGGATATTAAGGGAAGCGTCCCCGGATTCTCCAGCTTCTTGAGCCGTTTCACCCATCCGGAGGAGTTAGTCTGCGTTACTCTGCTCGCCAACAAAGAAGGAGTGGATTTTACTAACCTTGGGCGGCGCATTGCGGGAGCCTTCGGAGATCTGCTGTCCACCAACTATGATGACAACCGCCTCTACCTGCTGGAAGGACAGTTCCCTGCAGATGAGACCGTCCACCGCTTGGAACAGGAGCTTACAGCCCGCAGTATCCCGCTGTTTGCTAAGTTCGATCATGCACAGAACGCAAGGGAAGCCGGTCTGGAGCTTCGCCCTACCACAGTACTTGTCTTCGGCTCGCCCAAAGTGGGGACCGGGCTGATGCAGGCAGACCAGAGCATTTCCCTGGAACTGCCGCTGCGCATCTCCGTCTGGGAAGACGAAGCCGGCAGTACCTGGCTGGCGTTCCCGCGCATCGCCCTGATGGCGGATGCATATGGTCTTGCCGGACATCCGGTTATTGAAAAAATGCAAAAGCTATTGGAAGAACTGGTCCGAAAGGCTGGAAGCATCTACTGATCAAACAGTTATGCACTATAAAAATATCTGGACCAAAATAATGTCTGCTCTGCAAAAAACGCCGCATGGTCGCTTCTCGCGTCCATGCGGCGTTCATCCTATTCAGTCTCTATCATGCTTTTCCAACAGAACCAAAGATCTCCATCTTCTCTTTCACAGTACCTTTGATCGCCTCGGTACCAGGAGCCAAAAGCTTACGCGGATCAAAGCCCTTGCCTGCTAAATCCTTGCCTGCCTCGATGTACTCGCGGGTCGCTGCTGCGAAGGAAAGCTGGCACTCCGTATTTACATTGATCTTCGCTACGCCAAGGTCAATGGCTTTCTTGATCATGTCGGTCGGGATGCCGGTACCGCCGTGCAGTACGAGCGGCATTTCGCCGGTCTTCTCCTGGATCGCTGCCAGGGTCTCAAAGCTCAGCCCCTTCCAATTCTCCGGATATTTACCGTGGATGTTGCCAATGCCTGCTGCCAGGAAATCGATGCCCAGGTCTGCGACTGCCTTACACTCGTTCGGGTCTGCACACTCGCCCATACCCACAACGCCGTCTTCCTCGCCGCCGATGGAACCTACCTCAGCCTCCAGGGAGATGCCTTTTTCATGGCACAGCTTTACTAACGCTGTGGTCTTCTCGATATTCTCCTCGATCGGATAATGGGAACCGTCAAACATAACGGAAGAAAAGCCTGCTTCGATACATTTCAGACAGCCCTCGTAGCTGCCGTGATCCAGATGCAGGGCTACCGGAACCGTGATCCCAAGCTCCTCCATCATGCCGTTTACCATACCCACTACGGTGCGGTAACCGGTCATATATTTGCCTGCGCCTTCAGATACACCTAAAATAACCGGGGAATTCAGCTCCTGTGCGGTTGACAGGACTGCCTTGGTCCACTCCAGATTGTTGATGTTGAACTGTCCTACTGCATAATGTCCTTCTTTTGCTTTTTTCAGCATTTCTGTTGCAGATACTAACATTTTACAAGCCTCCATTTCGTTATTGTCCTTTGCCCGGCAACGGGAAACATGCCTGTCCCCACTGCACTCTGCTTCCTCTACAGTATAATACATTTTTCCATTTTTGGAAAGCATATTCGTACGAACATTGTTCGCCAAAAAATACAGGAACTACAGGCCCAGGATTTCTGCCACGGTCTTTTCCAAATCTGCAACGTCGCTTTCGCGGGTGTGGCGCACCTCTGCGCTGCGGATCTCCTCCACAGCCGGAGGGATCGGGACGCCTGAGGCTTTGCACAGATCGTCTATGATGGCAAACTCATCTTTGCTGCCCTGGTCGCCGAATACTGCTTCCATGACGCTGTGAGAGAATTTGTACGGGCTGGCGGTGGATGCGATCACAGTCGGAGTCCTGTCGCCGGTCTCACGGACATAATTTTTGTAGACGCAGGAAGCGACGCCGGTATGGGTGTCGATCATGTAGCCGGTCTCGTCATAGAGATGACGGATTCCTTCTGCATTCTCCGCCTCGGTCGCATATCCTCCGACAAAATCTTTCATAAACTCTCTCATGCTGTCGGTCACTGTGTAGGCTCCAGCAGCGGAAAGCTGCTCCATCATGGCTTTATTTGCCTGGGCGTCACTGCCGGCGCTCAAATAGATCAGCCGCTCTAAGTTGCTGGAGATCAGGATGTCCATGGACGGAGAACTGGTCAGGATAAAGTCCCTCTTTTTGTCATAGGTACCGGTGCGGAAAAAGTCATACAGCACCTTGTTGTCGTTGGAAGCACAGATCAGGGTCTTCACCGGCACGCCCATCTGTTTTGCAAAGTACGCCGCCAGGATATTGCCAAAGTTGCCGGTGGGCACGGTGATATTGATCTGGTCGCCGTTTTTGATCTCACCGTTCTGAACCAGCCTGGCATATGCATATACATAATATACCACCTGCGGCACCAGTCTTCCTATATTAATAGAATTGGCTGAAGAAAGCTGGAAGCGTTTTTCTGCCAGCCTTTCACCAAACTCACGATCCCCGAAGATCATCTTGACACCGGTCTGGGCGTCGTCGAAGTTGCCGTGGATCGCCACAACGCTGGTATTGTCCCCTTTCTGGGTGACCATCTGAAGCTCCTGGACCCTGCTGACGCCGCCCTTGGGATAGAACACGATGATCCTGGTACCTGGAACATCGGCAAATCCCGCCATAGCTGCCTTGCCTGTGTCCCCGGAAGTAGCGGTCAGGATCACGATCTCGTTCTCCACATGATTCTTCTTTGCAGATGTTGTCATCAGATAGGGAAGAATAGAGAGCGCCATATCCTTAAACGCAATGGTGCTGCCATGGAACAGCTCCAGATAATAAGCTCCGTCCGCCTTCACAAGCGGTGCGATCTCTTCCGTATCAAACTTTTTGTCGTATGCGCACTCGATGCAGTACCGAAGCTCCTCCTCCGTAAAATCATTCAAAAACAGCTTCATAACCTGATATGCAGTCTCCTGATAGGTCATCCCCGCCAGCTCCTCCATGGAAACATCCAGCTTCGGAATGAAGGTGGGCATGAACAGGCCGCCATCATCTGCCAGCCCTTTTAAGATCGCCTGAGACGCAGACAGGCCGCTCTCCTTGCCCCGGGTACTCTGATAGGATAAATTCATAGGTATCGGTTCCTTTCTTCCTAATGTCCCTCTAATATAGAAGGTTTATTCAGTATTTTTGTAGATTGTAGCACACTTTAGAACCCGGTGCAAGAGCAGGATATTTTTTCTTCTACAACCCAAAAGCTGTGACAAAAACAATAAAAATATTGTTAAATTTCAAAAAAAGTATTGACTTTTCCTTTTTCAGAGCATATAATGCAGAAAAAGTGATTGAAAAACCATATGAAAGATGTGAGCAATGGCGCTCGGGCAACCCTTTCCTGGAAAGGGGAGTTCGGAGCGCATTTTTTTATCCGTCGATCGAGAATGAAGAAAGGTGGTAAAGACTATGATTAAAGTGGAAAACTTAAAAAAGAACTTCGGAAGCCTGGAGGTTTTAAAGAACATCAACTTAACCGTAGAAGAAGGCGAAAAGCTCGTCATCATCGGACCGTCCGGCAGTGGCAAGAGCACTTTAATCCGCTGCATCAACTATCTGGAGGAGCCGACTTCCGGCGAGGTCTATATCAATGACCAGCTTCTGACAAAGAAGAACCGCGGCGAGATGGCAAAGAACTATTCTTCCATGGTATTCCAGCAGTTTAACCTTTACCCGCACATGACCGTGCTCCAGAACCTTACCCTTGCGCCGATCAAGCTGCAGAAGGTCCCGAAAAAGGAAGCGGAAGAAAATGCCATGAAATACCTGGAGCGTGTAGGGCTTGCAGATAAGGCCAACTGCTATCCGCAGAATCTGTCCGGCGGCCAGCAGCAGCGTGTGGCTATTGCCCGTGCGCTGTGCACCAAGCAGAAACTGATCCTGTTCGATGAGCCTACCAGCGCATTAGACCCGGAGATGGTCCAGGAGGTACTGGATGTTATGATCGGTCTTTCTCAGGAAAATATCACGATGGTATGCGTAACCCACGAGATGGGATTTGCCAGACAGGTTGCGGACCGTGTGATCTTTATGGACGACGGCACTATTGTCGAGGAAGGCACCCCGGAGCATTTCTTCACTAACCCGGAGAATGAACGCACCAAGGCATTTTTAAGTAAGATTCTGCATTAATGTTTTTTGTAACGGATTCTGTACCGATGTAAGCTAACTAAAGGCTCTTTCCGCCTGAAAACGGGGAGCCTTTCAATATAGTTAGAAATCTCATTTTGAGGAGGAAAACAATTATGAAGAAGACTATGAAAACAAGTGCCCTGCTGATGGCTGCCGCTATGATGGTGAGCGCCGCTTTAACAGGCTGCGGAGGTTCCGGAAGCACCGCAACCACTGCTGCTGCGGATACCACTGCTGCCGGTGATACGGCTGCTGCCGGCGATGCTGCCGCTGCCGACGGCGTGAGCGCTGATGTACAGAAGATCATCGACGCAGGCGTATTAAAGGTCGGCGCCAAGGTTGACGTTCCGAAATTCGGTATGCAGAACACGGCTACCGGCGAGATGGAAGGCGTCGAGGTTGACTTAGCTTACGAGATCGCAGGCAAGATCTTCGGCTGCACCGCAGCGGAAGCCAAGGAAAAGAAGCTGGTTGCTTTCCAGGGCGTTACCGCCAAGACCAGAGGCCCGTTGATCGACAACGGCGAGGTGGATATGGTTATCGCAACCTACACCATCACTCCTGAGAGAAAAGAGACCTGGAATTTCTCTGATCCGTACTATACCGATGCAGTTGGCCTGATGGTCCTCAAAGATTCCGGCATCAACTCCATCGAAGATCTGGACGGCAAGGTTATCGCGGTTTCACAGGGTTCCACTACAAAGGACGGCTTCAACAAATACGTGGCAGAAAAAGGCTATAATGTAAAACCGGAATTCGAGGAATTTGACGGATATCCGTCCATGGCTGCGGCCCTGGCTGCAAAGAACGTGGATGTATTCTCCGTAGACCGTGCAATCCTCGCAGGCTACAATGACGAGACCACCATCATCCTTCCTGACCGTTTTGCAGAGCAGGAGTACGGTGTGGCTTCCAAACTGGATAACAAAGGTCTTGCAGAGCTGGTGAACGGCGTTGTGACTGATTTAAAGAGCAGCGGCAAGATGGACGAAATGCTGAAAGGTTGGGGAATCGAGTAACTTATGATAAAAGATCTGTTTGACGTAAAACGCTGGGAGGCATTCCTGAAGGTGCTCCCCACGGAATACATACCAGGATTTATCATGACTCTGAAGGTAGCGCTGGCAGGACTTCTGCTGGCGCTCGCCCTTGGGGTCATCTTCGGTATGTTATCCACCACGAAGGTTAAATTTTTAAAATTCATATCGAGGGTATACGTGGAATTCTTCCAAAACACGCCGTTGGTCGTGCAGGTCTTCTTTTATTATGCCTGTCTTCCATATGTGATCGGTGGAAGGATCCCCAAATTCACACTGGGCGTCATCGGCGTGGGGATTTACCATGGAGCCTATATTTCCGAGGTCATCCGCACCGGTATCGAGGCTGTGCCCAAGGGACAGTTTGAGGCTGCCTATTCCCAGGGCTTCAACTATCTCCAGACCATGTGCTACATTATCCTGCCGCAGACCATGAAGATGATCCTGCCGCCTCTGACCAACCAGGCCTTAAACCTGGTCAAGAACACCTCGGTGCTCGCCATGGTGGCCGGAATGGACCTCATGTATCATGCAGATTCCTGGGGCAGCGACCGGGGATACTTTGTCCAGGCCTATCTGCCCTGTGCACTGCTTTACTTTGCCATCTGTTTCCCCCTTGCCAGGCTGGCAAGGTATCTGGAGATCCGGGCAAAGCGCACTCCTGTACCCAAAAAGCAGAAGGGGGTGGCTTAGATGGCAGGTGTATTTACCACGATTTTTACAAAAGCAAACTTTATGTTCATGATGCAGGGACTTTTGCTGACCGTGCTCATCGCCGCATGTACCATCGTGCTGAGCCTGTTCTTTGGCACGTTTGTGGCAATGCTCCGGCATTTCTGTATCGGTAAACTGACCTGGATATCCTGGCTGGCCGGAGCCTATATCGAATTTTTCCGGTGTACGCCCAATATCCTGTGGATCCTGTGGATCCGGTTCACCATGCAGGGCAACCCGACGGTAAAGGCGATCTTCGCCTGCACCCTGTTTACCACTGCGGTTGTGGCTGAGATCGTACGCGGCGGCTTGAACGGCATCCCCAAAGGGCAGTTCGACGGCGCTGCCTCCCAGGGCTTCAGCTTCTGGCAGACCTTAAATTATATCGTACTGCCGCAGACCTTTAAGAGCATCATCCCTGCTCTGCTGTCCCAGGTCATCACCATCATTAAGGATACCTCCTTCTTAAAAGCGGTTGATATCGCAGAATTTATGCGCAACAGTACGGTTGTTATGGGACAGCTGCGTACCCCGGCTCAGATCATCACGCTGTACGGATTCATCGCACTGTGCTATTTCATCATCTGTTTCTCACTGTCCTGTGCAGTAAGATATTATCAGAAACGGGTTCGGATCGCATAAAAAGTATATTGCAATAAAAAAGTATATTATAGCATAAAAGGACAGTTCTCGTGTTCACCGCAAACACGAGCTGTCCTTTTTCAGAGGTTAAGCTTAAATCTTCATGGAGTCTGCCGGGCGCCTCCACGCCAAACACTTGCAGATTCTTTCCTACAGCGTTATACTGGTACCGTATTGAGCATATATGACTCTCGATGAAAGGAACTTTTTTATGTATACATATGCCTGGTATCACTGGCTGACTTTTTTTTATCTGTATTGTTTTTTTGGATGGATATTTGAATCCACCTATGTCTCTCTGAAAAAGCGGCATTTTGTCAACCGTGGCTTCCTGAGACTGCCCATGCTGCCGCTGTATGGGACCGGCGCCGTGATGATGCTGTGGGTCTCTCTTCCGGTAAAGGACAATCTGTTTTTGGTGTACCTTTCCGGCGTTATCGCTGCAACCATACTAGAATACATCACCGGTTACCTGATGGAACAGCTTTTTAAAGTCCGTTACTGGGACTACAGCAACCAGCCTTTCAATCTGAACGGGTATATCTGTCTCAGTTCCTCGGTTGCCTGGGGATTTTTGACCATTTTTATGACAGAGGTGATTCATACCCCCATTGAGCATCTGGTACTGAACCTGGCTCCTGCCGCGGAAGGCGTCTTCCTGATAATCGTCAGTATCCTGTTCATATATGATACGGTCCTCTCCACCAGAGAAGCCCTCAATCTGGCGCACGCTCTGGAAGCCATCACAAAGCTCCGCTCCGAGCTGGAGGAACTTCAGGTACAGCTTGCCCTCCTGAAGGCAGAGGCATCCCAGAATGTCCTAAGCATTACCGGCTCTGTCCGGGATACGGTCAAGGAAACGGTCCGGGAAGCCTTAAAAGACTCTGTAATGGAACCGGTAGTGGAATCTGTCGTGGAATCTGCGCTTGCACACAAGGAAGCGTTTGATGCGCGCAAGGAGGCATTCGATGCACGGAGGGAAGCCCTCGGAATGCGGAAGGAATCCATCGAAGCCCGGATCTCTGCTTTATCTGTGAAGCTTTCTGAAAAGAAAGAATCCCTGCGGCTTGGCATGGACATCCGCCGTCCCTCCATCCTGCGACGAAACCCGGGAGCTGTCTCCAACCGTTTTGCAGCTGCCTTAAAGGAACTGCACAGCTCCTGGGAATCACGAAAAAACGACTGATGTTCACAAAAAACTGATCTGCTCATACTCCGCCTGTTTATCCAGCTCAGGCGGAGTTTTTGTAAGGATTGGCGCAAGCTTTGCCTCCTCACTCAGCCAGAGCATTGCTTCGTCCTTTTCCAGGATCAACGGCATGCGGTCATGGGTCTGCTTCATCGAAGCATTCGCCTGGGTTGTCAATATCACAAAATGCGGCCCATCCTCGAACTGATCATAAAAACCGGCCATATATAAAACCGGCTCATCCTTTCTCAGAAAAGTGATCTTTTCCTTCGCCCGGTTCCATTCGTAAAACTGCCGCGCCGGAATCACAATCCGATGAAGGGCGAGGCCATTTCGGAACATGCGCTTTTCTGCCGCAGTTTCTGATCGGGCATTGAATATCAGACTCCCTTTCTGTAAACCGGGAAATCCCCAGCGAAGCCACCTGGTATGCGCTCCGTCCTGGTCATATACCAATACCGGCGCCAGATCGCCCGGATGCAGATCACAAGGATGCAGACCTTGGAAATGTGGGTCTTCGGGTGTCTCGTTCCCCGGAAAATCCGCTCCACCTGGCGAACGCTTTCCGCGCATCATGCCATTTATCTCCTCCAACAGCTTCTCTGTCTCCCGGAATGTTGACTCATCCACATAATAACGTCCACACATAACAGATCTCCTTCCCCCGGCAATATACTTTGTGGCCGCCTCTCTATGGCAATACCATCACCCACCGGCACGCTTCTATATAGAATATTAACTTAATTTCGTGTAATAATCCACCAATGATTGCACGGCAGCAATATTCTTTGGATGGAATGCCGGCATAATTCTTGTCCTCACTGCTGATGATCTCCGAGATCGCCACGCTTTGGAGCGCCCCGTCATCCCCTTCAAACTTGAACGAAAGGGGACGCGGAGAGCCTGTACTGGTAAACCAGATCTTGCATGCTATGGCAATCTGTCTTCCCCGTACATTGCCGCTGTCCAGTTCTCTCACATTGGTCCCTATTCCAAACGCTGACATGTCCGTTCCCCTTTCTGTTCCGTATCTTTCTGTCCTGCATTAATCGAGCTTCTCTGTACGGTAATCCACACTCCGGCGTTCTCTGGATATTCCCCCGCTCATATGGTCTATCTCACCCACCAGAAAAGAGGCGCGCATGACCGCATCATTGCCATACCGCTTCCGGATGGTATCGATGGTCCGGTCCAATCGTTCCAGCTTCTCATAATCTACCGGATCAAACAGCCCGATCTGCCGGTTTTTCTCCTTCGAGACCTTCATGGTATGGATGCCCAGATGGCGGATCGGTACGCCATCCCACGCCTCATCAAATGCACGGCAGGCTGCCTGCCAGATCTCTCCGGTAATATCCGTAGCAGCACCGAGAGTGATCTGGTGTCCCCAGGTCTCAAGCCTGTAATTGCGAATGCTGACTGCCACCACGCCAATCTTCACTTCGTCTGCCCTCAGCCGCGCCGCTACGGTCTCCGCCAAAGCCAGAAGCACCTGCTTTGCCGTACCGCTGTCCGTCACATCAAAGGCGATGGTCGTACTGTTGCCGTAGCCCTTGTTCGCCTCCGGCTCCGCCAAAACCTCGCTCACATCAATCCCATTGGCAAAGCTCCAGATAATCTCCCCATGCTTGTGCATGTGCGCCCGCAAAATAGCAGGATCTGTCTGTGCAAGCTGTCCTATGGTACGAATCCCCATGGAATGCAGTTTCTTCTCTGTGGCGCGGCCCACATAAAATAAATCCCTTACCGGCAGCGGCCATAGTTTCTCCGGCAGCTCCTCCGGAAACAGCGTGTGAGTCCTGTCCGGCTTCCTCAGCTCGGAAGCCATCTTCGCCGTCAGCTTGTTGCTTCCCACTCCGATATTTACCGTAAAACCCAGCGTGTCACGGATTCTTTCCCGGATCTCATCTGCCGTGCGCCGTGGATCTCCAAACAGATTCCCACTGCCTGTCATATCCATGTATGCCTCGTCAATGGAATACTGTTCAACCGCCGGACTATACTGGCGCAGCACATTGATAAACGCCTCGGAGGAACGCTGGTACAAGTTATAGTTGGGCGGCACCAGATACAGCTCCGGACACTTCCGCAGCGCCTCCGGCACAGCCTGGCCTGTCTGAATCCCATACTTCTTTGCCGGAATCGACTTGGCCAGGATGATCCCGTGCCGCTTCGTCACATCTCCGCCTACTGCGGAAGGAATCGTCCTTAAGTCCAGCCGCGCCCCCAGATGGCGCAGGCGGTACACCGCTTCCCAGCTTAAAAATGCAGAATTCACATCCACATGAAACACTACTGTCTGCATTGCCTGCGCCTCCTCTTACTATTTTAGAACATCTGTTCGATTTCAGTTTTATTATAGTCCTGAACTCAGTGGATGTCAATGGGAATGGATGGAATCCGCAGTCTGCCCCTGTGCACATATAATATCATCTGTCCCTGTCCTCTTATGGCTTCGTGCTCCAGTCTATCAAGCCTTGCTTCCAGCATATCCGTCTCCTGGCGCAGCTGTATCAGTTCCCAACGCAGCTGTGTCAGTTCCCGGCGCAGACGTTTCTGTTCCCGGCGCAGACGTTCCAGCCGTCCTTCCATCTCCTGAACACGGCGCTCCAGTTCCTCTTCACAGACCGCGGCCTGTTCCGATTTCTCCGTGTCTGCCGCGTCTGTCACTCCTGACTCCGCCGGCCCTGGTTCCACCACCTCTGATTCCGGTTCCTCCAGAAAACTCTGCGCCCACTCCTGCAGAATCGGTAAAAACGAAAGCATCATAAAATCCATATGGACCGGGATCTGCAGATCTTCTGCCAGCACCAGCCCCATGACTCCTGCTGACAGATAATATAATGGATCCGCCCCATCCTCCGGTTCCATCTCAGCCATGATTTCCTGAAACTCTTTTCCACCAATCCCCTCTCTCTGCTTTACATATTTCCTCACACGTTTATATCCGCCGGATGCGATCCTGATAAAGGATTCATATGCCCCCTTATTCCCATTTTCTGCCCGGGCCTGTTCTAAGAGTCCGATACAGAGCATGGCATCCAGTCTCTGATGTTCCGGAAACCACCGTATCAGCGGACTATCGCAATATACAGACTCCTGGTAGGCCTGGCAACACGCTTCGCCCCGTTCTTCCATACAGTCCATAAGCCGTTTCCTGCACCGGTCGCTCTCCAGGACTGCATACACCAAAAAACCTGTAATGTCGATCGTGATCTCCTCCTGCTCCCACTCCAGGACTTTTTCTGCCCGCGCTTTCATGTGAGAGGCCTGATCATTCAGCCACTTCTCAATCCTGCCCTCCTGCGCTAATCTGTCATAAACTTTTTCTAATCCCTCATCGTCTAACCGGGTCACAGAAGTTATCCGCATACCAAATTCTTTCATGAGGAGCTCCTGGCACTCCTCCGGGACAGACATACCTCCTGTTCCCATCTCCTTCATCTTCTCGATCACGAGCCTGCGGGTCGCTTCATTGGAAAGAAAACACTTCATCAGCATCAATTTTGCATTTACCCTGCAGCTTAAACCTGTTTTGATCATCTTTTTACCCATACTTTTTCCTCCTCTGGATTTTTAGAATGCATCCGAATTTTTAGAATGCACCTGAACGTTAGAATGTTTCCGAATGTCTGGATTTTGAGAAATAAAACGGTTCCTGCCAGCGCCAGACTTACACACGCAGAAACGTACTGCAAAAACACATACTGCAAAACACATAACACAAAAACACTTACTGGTAAAACTGCTGCAAAACACCTCATGAATCGCCCGCGAACACCGCGAATGAAAAAAGATGAAACTGGAATCCCGATGGAAAGGATTTCCTTCGGAAGACTGTTTTTAAAGTATAAATGGTTTTATTTGAAATGTCAACTATGTTTTTAAACATCACTATATATATCACTACATACAAACGCTGCAAAACAAAAATGTTCTTCTGTTTTGCAGCGTTTTAAAGCACTCATTCTTTTACAGCTTTACCGTGCTCCTGCTCCGCGGCCCCTCCTTTTGAAAACTGTTCCTTCACCATGCTCTTATTCTTATAGAGCAACTGCCAGAAATCTTCCAGGAATGCCTGATATTCCGCCCGCACAACCGCCTCCATTTCTTCAGGATTATCCACCATGGCATATCTCAATTTCAGGATATACCGTATGCATTTTTTCATCTGACGGCTTGTCATTACAGCTTCTACCAGCTCATTTCCCACATCCACCCCTTTTTCAATCCCCACCTTCAGGATATTGGCAGTATCCTTGTCAAACGGTGAAAGAATATACCAGCGGATACAATAATCCAGGCTCGCAGTCAGATTGCTGCCCTTTCGGAATGTATGAGGATACCGCGGTAAGATCAGTTTTGAAAAACTGGCATTTGGTTTAAACACCTTCTTCTGGAGCGACGCATAGTCCACACGGTCCTTCTGATTCCCGTATGCATCCAGCGCTTTCATATAATCATACAGCCTGGCCGCCTCCGACATATGGATAGCGCTCACCTCATTTCCAGGCTTAAACAGACGGAAATAATACATAAGTTTTAAATCCCGGCTGTTGAGGATTTTTTCAATATGTACCAGCCGGTGGGGAAGATGCTTCACCAAATCCAGCTCGATCTCCGTCACCTCCTGATCCTCCGTCTCCGGTTTTGTCGCCATGAACTTCATTGGCAGGTCCAGATTGGCGCGGAACAGTCTTTTATCATCCCAGAAATAAGTCACAGGGATCTTATCTTTCCCCAGTACATAACCGGATTCCTCCAAAAAACCTTGATACAGCTCTATAAATTTCTGGAAACGTTCCGGCGGCACATTCTGGTAAAACAGCAGGACCAACGACAGCAGGCGCTCCGGATGCTCCTTAAAATTATTCTTTTCCTTTTTCTTCCCCTTCCCCGCTTCCTTTTCCAGCTCCCCTCTGTTTTTCTTTTCTTCTCTCTCTTTTGATTCATAAAGCATGCAAAAATATTCACACCATTTCTCCATGATATCTTTGCAGACTGTCATCAATTCTTCCTCATTGATGGCGCCTTCCCGAAGACTGTCGCGATCAATATTTAAGTACTTGGACGCATCCTCATCCAGTATCAGGATATCCCAATACAGAAATCCCGCATGGAGACGCCCCGAACGGTTCGTTGGCTGATAAATAGCAGTCACATCAGAAATCTTGTTGAATTTGTAGCTGATCTGATACAAATTCTGTACTGCTTCCGGAAGATATACCTGCTTCACACCATCCCGCTCCACGATCGTACATGGACGGATGGTGAGGTGATAACAGCGGTTATTCTTTTGATCCCAGTAAAAAGCCATGTTTTCTATGAAATTATATGGACTCTTTTCTGTTTTTAGTGATGAAGGGTACAATTCGCCAAACGGCAGTACCTCTTTTTTTGAGTCTCCCATCTTCATCACCGGGCTGAAAAAGCTTCTGCGCATAGTCATCTTTCTGCTTTTATCGATCGTTCCATCTTTTTCAATTGTGACAAACTGATAAAAAATATTAAAATAATCATATTGGGATGATTTCAGCTTATCCTCACAGACATGTCCCAGTTCTGCCGAAAGCATATCCAGTGTTCCGCCCTCGTCAAACTCCAGATCATAGTAAATAAAAGGACCTCCTCCTGCTCCCCTGCTCCCATGCATCAGTTTGTTTCTGTCAATGGCAATCTTTGCATTTGTCCCCGGCACTGAATTATCGTAGTACAGTCCATCCTCGTTGGGCGGAACCGGACGAGTCGCGATTTTTCCTTTGCTTTGCAGTGAGATCAGCCGTTCCGAGCAATTATGCTGTCTCGTGTAGAATTCTACACAGTCTGTCATCTGGAACACCGACTGAAGCCCAATACCAAACGCACCAGCCGGTTTCATCCATCCAGGCATACTTCCCAGAAGTTCCCGGAAACGCTCATTTTCTTCCCTGCTGGAACCGATATCCGCTATGTATTCCACATCGCTCGGCGTAATGCCAATCCCTTTATCCTTGACAACAAAGAATACCTTATCCTCTTTTTTATCCTGAATCACTTCTACTGTGATGTCGTAATTTCCAAAAATACTGTACCGCTTTTCATCCAGCAAATCCATAAATTCCAATCCAGTCTTCGCGGTGTTTTTGGACAGTTCAAACGAAACGTAACGATTCTGAACAATATCATACCAGAGCTGCAAAAGCGATGCATCCACCGCATTCTGGACCAGCTCCCGGATTCCTGCATAGCGGTCCCCGTAGATATTGGCTCCCTGCAAAAGCTTCATAACCCGGTCCTGGGACATCTGCATTTTTCTTTTGACGGATGAATATGGCCCTCCATCCACAATGATATTGATCTTGATATTGCTGGGCGGACGCCCAAAATCCGGTTGTGCAATCGCATTCCAGTTTGCTACCAGATTATCACATTCTTCTTTCAGCCAGCTGGTCCATTCGCTTACCAGGCCGGCGACCTCATATCCTTCCTGCCCCCTGCCGCAATCCGCCCTGATCTCAATCCTTTCCGGGGTAATCAGAAGGTGGGATACGGCCTCGTGCTTTTTATAATGAATCCCGGAAAGTCTGGGAATGATACTGCAGTCTCTCGCGGTTTCCCGGGCAAACCACAGTGGAAAACGGCCATTATCCAAATCCAGAAGGTCTCCCAATCTCAGCATGGCCGCAATAAATCTGGGATGAAATTCGTCCCCCGCCATCCCGTCAGCCCTGTCTGAAAGTTCAAAGACAGAGCTCATGGGCTGTCCATGACACATGCATATTTCTACAATCCCCTCAGATCCCTTAATAAATCGGTTCTTTACATATCCCTGGAACAAGCCCTGAAAATCATCCCCGATATTCAGCACGCCTCTCCAGTGAAGCGGTCTCAGATACATCTGTACCGTCATCATAATAGAAAGATACATGTCCTGTAAGGAACACTTTGTTTTCATTTCGTTTAGATATTCCAGCAGATTCTTTACCGCCCACAAGTCCTCGTCTTCCAGTCCTGCGGAATTTTTCTCTGTATCCCTCAAAAAATCTTTAAATTTATCACTGCCAAGGATGTTATAAACTTTGTTAAATGTCTGCGCCATACCATAATCATGTGCATACGCACAGGCAAGGAGCATAAAGGTATCGGTAGCTGAGAGCCGACGGATCCTCTCCTCGCCAAGAAACCGCTCGATAGCCTGGATAATCGTACGGCTGTGACTTGCATCATGAAGACTGTAATTTACAAAAACATTTCGAGAATAAATCATTTCATCCTCAATATGTTTTTTTAACATGACCCATAAGCTGTGCAGCTCTTTCACTGAGTCATAACATTCCCTGAGCTCCTCAAAATGCTGCTCTAATGTCAATGGCATATTATATGCACAAAAATCATCCGTACAAGTCATATTTCCACCCCCGTTTCTATGATCATGCCTCAGATATGGTTACAATATATCATTATAAATATATTATAATATTTAATTGTTTCCAAATAGGTCCATTTTCTCCCCCTAAATACACGTTTTCAGGATAAAAAAACAATAAAAAGCGGCAGGCCGCATAGCTTTTCCCTGCCATGCGGCCCGCCGTATCCATTTATCAAATCCGGCAGAATTTGAATTTTACTTTTTATTTGGCAAACTTACTTGATAAACCCAACCTGCTTACAGATTTCCGCCGTAGCTTTTTCCTTCCGCTCATTGAAGATCACCTTATTCTCCTCAAACAGATTGCGCCCCTTCGTGTCGATCGAGACGATCAGAGGACCGAACTCCTTCACGCGGCAGTTCCAGAGTGTCTCCGGCATCCCCAGGTCACGCCACTCGGCAGCCATGATCTCCTCCACCTCTGTGGCAGCCACGACCGCATTGCCCGCCGGGAACACGCAGTGGATCGCCTTGTAAGTCTTGCAGGCATATTCTGTGTTGGGACCCATTCCGCCTTTGCCCACGATAACCTTGACTCCGGTCTTCTCCACAAATTCCTTCTCGAACTTCTCCATGCGCATGGAGGTAGTCGGGCCTACGGAAACCATCTCAAACTTGTCGTCCTCCAGTGGGCGGATGATCGGTCCCGCATGGAAGATCGCGTTATTTCTCACGTCTACCGGCAGTTCCCTTCCATACTCCACAAGGCGGCGGTGCGCCACGTCGCGGCAGGTGGTAAGGCTTCCGTTTAAATAAATAATATCACCGATATTGATATCCGCCAGATCCTCATCTGAGACCGGAGTTGTCAAAATCTTTTTTCCATCTTTCATCTCTACCATTATAAAGTCACCCCCGAATGTGTTGTGATCGTATAGTTCAAATCCTTATCAAAAATAATATGCCCGCGCCGGTGGCTCCAGCAGCCCACATTCACCGCCACGCCGATCGTGGAAGGATGGCGCGCAGAGTTCTCAATATGTACGCCCATAACCGAATACTTACCGCCCATGCCCTGCGGCCCTAAGCCGATGGAATTGATCCCATCCTCCAGAAGCTGCTCCATTTTGGCTGCATTGGCGTTATCGTTGTGGCTCCCCAGCGGGCGCATCAGCGCCTTTTTGGACAGCAGCGCTGCGGTCTCCACAGAAGTCGCAACACCTACGCCCACCAGAAGGGGCGGGCAGGCATTCAGCCCATAGCTGGTCATCACATCCATGACAAACTGGGTCACGCCCTCATAGCCTGCTCCCGGCATCAGCACCATAGCCTTGCCCGGGAGGGTACAGCCGCCGCCTGCCATATATGCATAGATCTCACACTGGTCACTGTCCGGCACAATATCCCAGAACACGGTAGGCGTCCCTTTTCCCACGTTCTTGCCGGTATTGTATTCGTCAAAGGTCTCCACGCTGTTGTGACGCAGCGGCGCTTCAAAGGTTGCCTTCACAACAGCTTCCTTCAACAGTCCTTCCAACTCCCCGATCAGCGGGAATGCAGTGCCGCATTTTACCCAGAACTGCAGCACGCCTGTGTCCTGGCAGCAGGGGCGGTTTAAAGATACCGCCAGCTCCTGATTCCTAAACATGGTCTCATAGATGACCTTGGCAAGCGGCGAATCCTCCTTTGCCCCCAGTTCCTCCAACTTCGCGATCACATCATCCGGCAGTTTCTTACCAATGTGGCTCACAAAATTCGCCATATATGTAGTCAACTGCTCTACTAAAACTTCTTTACTCATAATAGCCTCCTTCAAAATAATATTCTCTTCCAGTCCCTTTACGGGAAAAATGGAAATGCGATCGGCAGGATCACCATGCTGACGATGGTCGCCAACAGGATAAGCGGCGCTCCCGCTTTCACATAATCCATAAAGCTGTAACCCCCGGCGCTGACCACCATCGTATTTGCGGGCATCCCGATCGGTGTCGCATATGCACAGGAACCACCGATGACACACGCCATAATAACTGCTCTGGGATCTGCTCCCATCCCCGCGGCAATAGAAATACAGATTGGGACCATAAGCGCCGTGGTAGCCGTGTTGGACATAAAATTGGTCAGCACACAGCACAGCATAAACACCACAAAGGTAAGCAAAAACGGGGACGGGTTGGCGCCCAGCGCTCCGATCACCGCGTTGGCGATCTGCTCTCCCGCTCCTGTTTCCTTCAGCGCCGCAGCCAGTGACAGCGTTCCACCAAACAGGAAGATGGTTTTTAAATCAATCGACTTCAGTGCATCTTTTTCACTGATAACGCCTGTCAGAATCAGCGCAAGCGCTCCGATGCATCCGCTGATATGTAATTTGATTCCAATCTCCTTTTCGAAGATCATGGCTAACAGGGTCAGGACCAGAATAGCAAGGGACAGGTTCTGCTTCCATACCGGAACATCAGAAAAATCCTTTACTTCATCAAATGCTGTCCCACCGTCCGTTTTATGATTCGGAAGCAGTTTAAATCCTATGGTTGCATAAAAGATGATCCCAACGATCAGGATCGGCATTCCGACTATGGCATACTCGAAAAATCCGAAGGACAGTCCTATCTCCTGAAGAGCCGTCTGACCGATCAGGTTGCCCGGCGCACCAATCAACGATAAATTGCCTCCCATGGTTGCTGCAAACACCAGCGGCATCAGCAGGCGGGAGCGGGCAAACCCGGATTTCGCCGCAATGCCGATCACTACCGGGATCAAAACTGCCGCCGTACCCGTATTGGACAGCACACCGCTCATCAATCCCACGATCACCATGATCGCTACGATCAGCTGACGTTCAGATTTTGCAAAATGAGTCACAATCCCACCCACTTTGTTTGCCATACCCGTCTCAAATAATGCGCCTCCAACGATAAACATCGCTACAAACAAAATCACGTTGCTGTCAATGAAACCGGAAAAAGCAGCTTTCCAGTCCAGGACATTTGTAATGACCAGGCCTACGCAGACGATCATCGACGTCAGCGCCAGCGGGATCTTCTCCGTCACAAACATGACGATAGCAAATACTAAAAACAATAATGTAATTGTTGATGGATTCATGACATCCCCCTTTCTGATTGGATACGTTGTTTGATTATCTCTCGCCGTTCAGGGAACAGTCTCACATCCAGAACAGTCCTTTTGGATTCAGCGGCCGCTTTGTTTTGATATGTGATATATGATAATGTATCCAATTCATATATCTAAAATAAAACAAAGTACGCTCTTTGTCAATAAATAATTGGCCAAAAAACGCACTTTGTTAAAATCTATCAAAGTTGATTGTGTACTTTTCACAAAACCGTACTGCTTTCTAATGATAATGTGTCAGCATATCCTGCATACTGCGGTAGATATGTTTTTCCATCCGTTCATGGGCCAACTTGACGTCGTGCTTACGGATAGCCTCCAGGATCTCTCCATGTTCTTTCCTGGACACCTTTGCATACTGATCCACAGTCACCACATTTCCCATTGACAGACCGTTCCATAATTCTGAAAGCATGCCAACCAGTTTTTCATTGCCGCTGGTTCTCCAGATCTCGTGATGGAACGCATGATTGTAATCCGCATAACCGGAAAACTGCCCTCTGTGTTCCGCCTCCTCAGAAATCCTATAAACATCCTCCAGCCCACTGATATCTGTTCCCTCCCGCGCCGCTTCTGCTGCGGTAAAGCTTTCAAGCACCGCCCGGAGCTGATAATGTTCCCGGATATATTTTTCCGTCACTCCAAGAACCACCGCTCCCTTATTATGGCGCAGCTCAATCAGACCGTCTCTCGCCAGGATCTGGAATGCTTCTCGCACAGGCGTCACAGAAATCTGCAAAAGCGCCGCTACACTTTCCAGGGTCAGAATCTCCCCCTCCTTCAGGGTCTGGGATATGATCGCTTTCCGCAGCTCGGAAGCCGCGCGTTCCCTGGCCGGAGCCAGGTAGATTGGTTTTAATCCCTGCATGTATGTCTCGTCCTTTCCTCCAATATCTTATCTTCCAACAGCCGGTAATACAGCGCAAACAGGCCCGGAACTTCCTGCTTCTGTTCCTGGATATATGCCTGCCGGACATCCTTAAGGATCGCTGTGGTGCCGCCGCCATCGCCAGCCGATTCCATGCCTGCGTTCTGCAGCCCGCAGGCATACTCCACATAAGTGTCCAGCAGATTGTAAAACTGACGGCTCAAATATCCGTTGTCCAGCCAGTCGGCAAACAGGCGGTGAAACGAAACCTCATTCCTGCCGTCCCACAGAGAAATGGCCTGCAAAAATGCTTCCCGCGCCTGGCTCTCCAAAATAAAGCCGCCATACTGGTACTGCAGCACTCCAATCGTCTGGTAGATCTGGCGGAACTGCTCTTTTGTAATCTCCGCCACCACCATATGGCGGGTAGGAAGACGTTCTGCCAGCCCCTGTTCTTCTAAAATCTGGAGCGCCTCCCGGACTGGGATACGGGAAACCCCGAGAGCCTCTGCCAGTTCCTCCTGGGCCAGGCGCATTCCCGCCGGAAAGTTGCCCGACAGGATCTGTTCCCGGATATTTTTTATGATATAATCCCTTGTTCTTACATTTGCTATTGAATTCATCGTTCTTTACTCCTTACATATATATTGTATCCATTTTTTCAAAAGAAGTAAAGAACTATCTTTCTCACAACCCCAGCCGCTTTTTATAATACCCTTCCGCCACATAAACCGCTCCACAGGGATTATGGGCCAGCACCCGGTCTTTTGCGACCAGGGTAGTCACATAGGCGTCCGAATTCTTGCAGAACACAGAATCATGTCCCACGCACAGCCCCAGCGCAATATTGAACTCTGTTTTCTGTTCGTTGAGGAGTACCGCCTGTGCCATGGGGTTGCACATTGGCTCGAACTCACCGGGATGCAGTTTGTGCTCTTCCGGAATCCCCACCTGCTCCTTGGAGATTCCTCCAACCTTACAGATGACGGAAACCACCTCGAACCCATGAACGCGCAGTACCTTCTCCACGATCTTCGCCTCCCTGCGCAGTCCCCTGCAGAATGCAAGGCCGATCCTGTGATAGCCCATGCGGCTGCAGAACTGCATGGTCTCCTCCAGCCTGGTCCACTGCCCATAGCCCAGCGCTTCGATCTCCGAGCAGGCCACATAGAAGTCATGGACCTCCGGCTTCCCATATTCTTTAAAAATCCCATCCATCAACGCCTGATTCCTCATGGGACAGTTGGCCGGAAGCTTCTCCGGCGCTGCCTCACTGCATCCATGGACCGTACAGCTTGCACATGTGTATATCATGATCCGCTCTCCTTTTCTTCACATTTTTACTGCCAGATATTTACTCAGCTTTCCATTGCCCTCCTGGCAGAGCCTGCCTTCCTCACACAATTCCTTTAGTATGCGGAATGCTTTCGTCGTTTTTATATCCAGCAGCTCCTCCACATCCTTCCGGGTGATAAAACCATTGTCCAGGGCATACGCAAGCACCATCTTCTTTTCCTGGTCAAAATCCCGCCTGGTTCTTTTTTCCCCGGCAGTATAAATAACATGGCCCTCCGCCAAACGGTCCGGGTACTGCGCGCTGCGCTGCACCTCATAATATGCGGTATGCGGCTGTGGATGGGCCACTTGGACCACTTCATTCCTGTTCGGCAGGATCGTCCTGAAAGCCCCTTGTGCAGTCTCAAAAACAGGCGCAGCTCCGGTACCGGCATACAGCCGCTGGATCTTGCTGATCCCTGTCCCATAGCTTTCTATCAGTCTCATGCGGTATAGGACTGCGGCCAGGTTCTGATTCCTGGACTGGGACACTCCCATAAAGATCGCCTCTTTTGACAGGCCGGGGACCAGTCCGCCCAGAGACACAAACTCCATCCGGTCATCATACACATTGATCAGGGTGCTCCCGCTGAAGGAATAATCCCGGTGCACAATACAGTTGAGTAACGACTCCCGGATAGCCTCCTCCGGATAATCCCTGATGTCCGTCCGGTTCAGTCCGGAAAAGGTTGCTTTTGTCTTGTTGGTCAGATCCAGGAATGTGTATACCTCGTCCAGCTGTCTCAGCAGCGACCCGGTAAATTCTTTCCGGCTCCGGAAAACCGCTTTGTCGCTCCCCTGAAAGATCGCCACCTTGATGCTGTGCTCGCACTGGTCAGACAGCAGAAGCCCGAGATTCGTGTAGAGACCGTCCTCTCCCGTCATGCAGAGTGTGCGCAGCTGCGCCTCCCCGAACTCCAGGGATCGAGCAGCAAATTCTTTTCGGAGGCTTTCAAAGGTAAGCTCCTGATTAAGGCTCCGCTCCTTTTCGTAAGATTTCCCGCTGGTCTCTACGATCATCGCTCGGATCCCATCTTCACTCAAGGGCTGGGAAGCGCTTCCTCTCCTGACATACACTCCCGACGGCCTCAAGCCCTTATCCTGGAGGTAATACGGCCGGTTGGTCCCTGTCTGGACCCGGATCTCCACCACAGGCTTATGGTCCTGAGCCACAGTCTGTATCTGGACAAAGGGCATGATATCCGGCCTGATGGCATCTCTCAATGCACTGGCAGCCTGAAGCATCACCTCGTCGCTGTCCTCCACTCCAACCACCTCCCCGTTGTCGCGGACGCCAATATATACCGTACCACCATCTGTATTCGCAAATGCGACAACTTCTTTTTTGACCCCGGATGTGTAGATCTCCTTAAACTCCGTGTTTGTGTTCTCTTTTGGCAACATGGCGGATATCCCCTTTCCTGCTTTCTTGCTTTCTTGCTTTCTTGCTTTCTTGCTTTCTTGCTTTCTTGCTTTCTTGCTTTCTTGCTTTCATTATATATTTTCAGGAAAGAAAAGTCAACGGGGAAATTATGCTGCTGGAAAGAATTTCTACGCTGCCCTTTTGATGAACCAAAAAACACCCTGCGGCAGCAAGCGGAATCAACATCCGCCGCCACCGCAGGGCATACTCACTTTGAAGCGCTGCAGTTCTATCTCCGCCTGTTACAGCAGCTTGTCCACCATCGCCATCAGGGCATCGCCCAGAGCAGCGGATCTCGCATCGGCATCCTCTAAGGAGCTGCCCTTCACGCCGTAATAGAACTTGATCTTCGGCTCAGTACCAGAAGGTCTTACACACAGCCATGCATTGTCATTCATATCATAGTAAAGCACATTGGACGCCGGAAGGCCGGTCGGCTTCACTTCGCCGGTCGCCATATCCCTGACCGTATCCAGCTTGTAGTCCCTGGCAGAAAGTACCTTGTAGTCGCCCACTTCTGCCGGCGGATTGGTGCGGAAAGCTTCCATGATGGACTGGATCTTCGCCAGGCCCTCAATACCGGACAGGCCGATGGACTTCACCGCATCTTTATAATAGCCGTACTTCTCATACATAGCCACCATAGCATCCCACAGGGTCATGTCCTTTGTCTTATAATAAGCCGCAGCCTCACACAGGGCAACCGTTGCGGAAACCGCATCCTTGTCGCGCGCATAGGTTCCGATCAGACAGCCGTAGCTCTCTTCCATACCGAACATATAATGTCCCACACCGGTATTCTCTTCTTTCAGGATCTGCTGTCCGATCCACTTGAATCCAGTCAGGCATTCCACCAGCTTACAGTCATAAGCAGCTGCAACCGCGTCGATCAGATTGGTGCTCACGATAGACTTTACCACCTCGCCGTCTGCCGGGATCGCATTCTGCGCCTTCTTCTGGCTGAGAACATATTCACACAGCAGAGAACCTGACATATTGCCGGTCAGGGAAATATATTCGCCGGACTTTGCATCCTTCACATACACGCCGAGACGGTCTGCATCCGGGTCTGTTGCCAGAACCAGATCCGCATCCTTTTCCTTCGCCAGCTTAAGGCCAAGTGCAAATGCTTCCTCAGCCTCCGGGTTCGGATAGCTCACGGTCGGGAAATTGCCGTCCGGAAGCTCCTGCTCCGGGACCACATATACATGCTCAAAACCAATCTCCTTCAGAACACGGCGTACCGGAAGATTGCCCGTGCCGTGCAGAGGAGTGTATACGATCCTGATGCTGTCCTGCATCTTGTCAATGGCATCCTGGTTCACCACCTGCGCCTTGACATTGGCAATGTACTTGTCATCGATCTCCTTGCCGATCACCTCATAAAGGCCCGCCGCCATGGCATCCTCCGCGCTCATGGTCTTCACAGTGGAAAGATCCTCGATCGCTAAAACCTCCTCGGTCACGCCCTTGTCGTGAGGCGGGGTGAACTGGGCGCCGTCCTCCCAGTATACCTTATAGCCATTGTACTCCGGCGGGTTGTGGCTCGCCGTCACATTGATGCCTGCAATACAGCCCAGCTCACGCACTGCAAAGGACAGCTCCGGAGTCGGACGCAGGGATTCAAACTTGTATGCTTTGATCCCGTTGGCTGCCAGAGTGCGCGCCGCCTCATCTGCAAATTCCGGTGACATGCGGCGGGAATCGTATGCGATCGCAACGCCTTTGCCCTGTCCGCCCTGCTTGATGATGTAGTTTGCAAGACCCTGGGTCGCACGGCGCACCACATAGATGTTCATCCGGTTGATACCTGCGCCGATAATGCCGCGCAGTCCAGCGGTGCCAAACTCCAGATCCATATAGAAACGCTCTTTAATGTCATTCTCGTCATTCTCGATCGCCTTTAACTCCGCCTTGGTGGCATCATCAAAATACGGGTTGGACAGCCATTCCTGATAAATCTTCATGTAATCCTTCATAGAAAAATACTCCCTCCTGTAAATTTCTCCTGCGCTGTACACACCACGCAGGACATTTTCATATGGCTTTATTATATAACAAGCTGTCTGAAAAAGGAAGAAAAACCGCATAAAATTCCGCTATTTTATTTTCGACAAAAAAAGAAATTTTTATTGTTTACCTGATCTTTGCCAGGAAACTGTTGCGCCCTTCCTGCTGGGCTTCCAGATTTTTCAGCTTTTCCACATTCTTTGCCGGAATCCAGGCCTTATTCGCATTATAATAATAATTGAGCTGTTTCCAATATTTCTCCGGATATAAAAACAGATAGTAAAGGCACTCCCGGTCCTCTTTCTCAATAGGCAGGATCCGGTCATATTCTTCCATCATGGCAAGCCCCAGATGCTCATTCCAGTTGTGTTTTTCCATAACTTTACGCATGAACCGGTAGAGATCCGTCATCTGGCTGCCCCGGTGCATCTGATTGAATTCAATAAAAACCACATCCCCGCAGCCCATCAGCACATGATGCTGGTCCAAGTCCCCGTGACACAAAAAAAGCC
Organism: Clostridium sp. AN503; assembly: GCF_040719375.1. Classification (NCBI taxonomy): domain Bacteria; kingdom Bacillati; phylum Bacillota; class Clostridia; order Eubacteriales; family Clostridiaceae; genus Clostridium; species Clostridium sp. AN503. The sequence continues at coordinate 3,205,232 of NZ_JBFDTP010000002.1, forward strand.
GGTCCTGGCCCTGCCTTTTTCCAAGTAATTCCAGCCCGTTCTGTGCCTCCAGCGCCTGCCTGTAAAAATCCTCAAAATGCTGCATCACACAGAGCTCAAAATCGCTCTTTTTCCGTTTGTTGCTGATAAAAGTCCTCACCCTCTTCATTTCCCGGCTATGGCGCTTCATCTCCTCGTCAAGCCCCGGCGGAAGGATCGATCCCAGATCCCACTCCTCCTGCCATTTGATCTGGCGCAGGGCCCGGTGCAGCTCGGCGATCCGGCTCACACACGCCAGAATCTCCCTGCCGTCTTTTAAATTGCATTCCCGGTCCAGGAACCAGTTCTTCAGAATATATTTTGTCCCATCTGGTGCAGTGGTGATCAGTTCCCCTTCCCGGTTGCGGACATACTGGTCCACCGATCTTATGCCACGGTCCTGCAGCTCTTTTATCACTGCTTCCTCAAACTCCAGGCGTTTTTTAGTCCCACGATATTCTTTTAAAAGCCTGACCCCGTCGGAGCGCTCGCAAATCCAGGCTCCGCGCCCACGTCTGACCACGATGGTCTCTCCTTCATACTGCTGCAAAACGTCCAAATAACTGTCGTTCACGCCACCCCTCCACTCTTTCGCTTACCAGCTACTTCCAAAGTATGAGACTGTGGACGTAAATATTCTTTAAAATGGGGATCTTATGCTTCCTTATCTCCACCCTCTGCAGGCACAAAATTCTCAAATATAAACACGTCAAACTGCTTCCTGTGTTTCTCCAGCTCCTTCTGGCTCTTGATGGTCCACGCCGCCATCTTGCATTTGTAAAACCTGCGCAGCACCGTCACCGGAAATGTCCTGGTAAACAGATAATTATAAGCGATAAAATCCGGTTTGCAAAAACCGTTCAGCAGGCAGTTGGTCAGGATCCCCTCCATAAACCACGGAGTATCCAGCCCCTCCCTCCGGTGGTTGGTCGCCAGCTGTCCCCTCAGCACATCAGGACGATGATGCTTGAACCACCATAGCGCAAGCGGACTGAAGGATTCGATACAGTATGTACCATGATAATAATCCAGCATCGCCGCCACAAGCTCGCAGGTCTCCCTGTATTTCCGCTCCACCTTAAGCTCAATGATGACAGGAACCCTGCCCGCCACAAGCCGCAGCACCTCCTGAAACGCCGGGACTGTCTCTTCCGACTCAAACAGCGGATAATCCTTAAGCTCCGCAAACGTACAGTCCTCCACCTTCCGGTCGATCCCGGCGATCCGCTTTAAGTCATAATCGTGGACCACCACCGGGACCTTATCCTTCGTCAGCTGGACGTCCAGCTCAATCCCGTATCCGTTCTCCACCGCTTTCGCAAACGCGGGCATGGTATTCTCCGGGCAGTCTGTCTTATTATCATGGAATCCCCTGTGGGCAATATACTGTTTTTCAAATGCCTTCATCCTGTCTTTTCTGCTGTTCTCCGGCATCATGCAGCAGTAAAACAGAGAAAGAAACGATGCTGTCAGCATCCCCGGTATCACAAGTACCATATCCATCACCTCATTCACGCAATCGTAATACTATCATCATCCGCAAAACTTCTTCAGCAGCACATCCCTCTGGTTGTCCTCAGGGCATGCCAGCACATGGTCCAGCATCCTGGCAAGGATCTCCCCGATCCCCTTTCCCGGCTTCACCCCGGCTTCAATCAAATCCTGTCCCTTCACAGCCAGCTCTTTTAAAGAAAGGCAGTCCCCGTCGCTGCGGATCTGCGCCGTCAGCGCACGGATATCAGCGCCATACTCATTTAGGTCCATCAGCACGTCCCACACCTCCGGCTCCATCCGGCTCATGATCCTGCGCACCGCCTCCGCATCGGCTGGAAGCTCCGCTCCGGACCAGAATACCAGGGTCTTCACCTTTCCGATGGTGTCATTATCAAGCTTCAGGTCGCGCAGGATGCCTGCAGCCGTATCAGCGGCCCGCTCCGCATCCGCCTGCTTCGCACATCGCAAAAATGCAGCCCAGCGCACATATTTCACCGCCGGAAGCTCAGCCGGTATCCTCACTTTCTCCCTCGGAAGCCCGGCAAATGCCGGAGAAACATACTGGCTGATCCCCGTCTCATACACTTCGCGGATCCGCTCCGGATGCTTCGAGCATAACAGCTTCGTCAGCTCCATCTGCACCCGCTCCCGGCTCACCTTTGCCAGATTCGGCGCGATCACCGAGATGGCATCCCAGGTCTGCTCCTCGATCGCAAATCCCAGCTGCGCCGAAAAACGGATCGCCCTCAAAATCCGCAGGGCGTCCTCCGTAAACCGCTCCATGGCTTCCCCCACACAGCGGATCACGCCAAGCTCTAAATCCTCCATACCGCCAAATGCATCCACGATCCCGGTCTCATGGCTGTAGGCCATGGCATTGATGGTAAAATCCCTGCGCCGCAGGTCCTCCAGCAGATTCTTCGTAAACTCCACCTGCTTGGGATGCCGTCCGTCCTCGTATTCCCCATCAATCCGGTAAGTGGTCACCTCATAACCATTCCGGTCCATCATGATCGTCACCGTTCCATGCTGGATCCCCGTATCAATGGTCCTCCGAAACAGCTTCTTGACCTGGTCCGGCCTGGCGGAAGTCGTGATATCCCAATCCTCCGGTACCCGTCCCAGGAGCGTATCCCGGACACACCCGCCTACGGCATATGCCTCATAGCCGTTCTCGTTAAGTTTTTCTATAATCTGCTCCACCTGCCGGGGGATCTGTATCTGCATCTGCTCAAATTCCTTTCTTGTCGCCCTGTATCATCATAAAAATATGTACTCCCATTATAATTTGTTTCCGCTGCATTTTCAATGGTTAAATCCCTGGATTCCGCATGCTGCAGCGGCGGCGGGACAGGGGAGGCGGGCAAAAGGGCTGGGCAGCCAGGCTACACACAAATGAAAAGTTGTGGTATACTATGAACACTCGAAATCAAACCGGATAAAAAGGAGATTTTTTATGGATACATTAGAAAAGCAGCTGGAATTTATCAAACAGGCGGAAGGCCTCAAGTCTGTCCTCCGCGAAGCATGGACCACTACCGGACGCAGAGAAAGTACGGCGGAACATTCCTGGCGCCTCGCCCTTCTGGCCGGACTGCTCGCCCCGAACTTCGGGGTGGACATGGGCAGGACACTGATGATGTGTCTGGTCCATGACCTGGGAGAACTCTACATGGGAGATATCTCAGCAGCCACCAACCCTGACGAGACACTAAAACATGCCGAGGAAGAACGGGATGTGCGGCATGTGCTTTCTCTGCTCCCTGAAACCCAGGGGCAGGAGCTTCTGTCCCTGTGGCAGGAATATAACACTTGCTCTACGCCGGAAGCCCGTCTTGTCAAAGCCCTCGACAAGGCCGAAACCATTATCCAGCACAACCAGGGGGAAAACCCCTCCGATTTTGACTATGACTTCAATCTTGATTATGGCAAACAGTATTTTTCTGACAGCCCGCTGCTGCTCAAGCTCCGGGAGCTGCTGGACCATGAAACAGCCGTCCATATCAAAGAGATGAAGGAAACGGAATCGTGATCAGATGTAAGTATACAAAAGGAGAGCGAATCAAACCGCTCTCCTTTTGCTGTTCATTCACATTCCGGGGCCAGCCATCGGGGATGAACTTCCCTGGCTGCCGCCCGGTCCGCCGCCCATGCTGCCGGAAGCGCCCGGACCTGGTCCCGGTGATGTCCCACCCGGTACCGACGCGCCGCCCGGCGCCGATGCTCCACCCGGTACTGACGTCCCACCCGGCAGCGGGTCCACAATAGTCACATTCCCCGGCGTCATAAAGGACGTATCGGAGGAACCGCCCGGCGCCACCACGGTACCCGGTGACACGCTTTCTGTCTGTGACGTCCCCGACGTCTTATTCTCTACGGGGATCGGCCCAGCCGCACTCTGTTTGGGTGCGCTGTCGCTCAAATACTTTTCATACACAAATGCGTCCTTGCCGTTATAAATAATGCGCATCCATCCATTGGCCGAGCGACCGGTCACTTTGACCTTCTGTCCCGGTGACAGACTGGTCAGCACATCGGACTGGGTCGTATAATTGGCCCGTACATTGACTGCAGACGCGGCGTACATAGTCGTCTCAAACGCCTCCACGGAATAAACCTTCACCGCTTCCGTCTCTTTGACCGCAGCTGTCTCTGCTTTCACGGCTGCATTCGCCTCCGCCCCTGCCGCCTGGGCTCCCGCGCTTCCCGCTGCGCTGCCTGTTTCGGCGCTGCCCGCTGCAATCCCTCCTGCTGCCCCGGCGTTTTCACCACCGGAGATCAACGTGCCCGCCGGTGCGCCGGTTTCCTGCGGTGCAGAAGTCTCCGTCTCTCCCAATATCTGAATGTCCGGCGTTCTTGTCTCCGTCTGCACTGTCTCCTGCGCATTCTCTTTTGATTTCTCAGTCGCCGCTTTCCCGGACTTACCCGAACAGGCCGACAAAAGCGCAGCAAACACAACGGCAGTCATCATAACATGGTATTTTCTCATTCTCTTTCCTCCGTTCCTCTATTACTTGAAGAACTGGTCTCCATATCCATAATGCTCCACCACATAGTCAATATCCTTGTCCCCGCGGCCGCTTAAGCACACAAGGATGGAGCCTTTTTTCATCTCCTTGGCACGTCTCATGGCATAGGCAACAGCGTGAGCGCTCTCGATCGCAGGAATGATGCCCTCCAGCCGTGACAGCTTAAAGAATGCATCCATGGCCTGCTCATCATCCACCGTCTCATATCTTACCCGTCCCAGGTCGTGCAGGAATGCATGCTCCGGTCCTACCGACGGATAATCCAGTCCGCTGGCAATAGAATACACCGGCGCCGGTTCGCCCGCCTCATCCTTCAGCATGATGCTCTCAAACCCGTGCATAACGCCCTTTTCCCCGAACTTCATGGATGCCGCATGATCCCCCAGCCTTTCCCCTCTGCCCAGAGGCTCCACACCCGTGATATCCACAGGATCATCCAAAAATGGTATAAACATGCCGATGGAGTTGCTGCCGCCGCCCACGCAGGCGCAGACCTCATCCGGCATCATCCCCGTCATCTCAAAGAACTGGTCCCTGGCCTCATAACCGACCACGGACTGGAAATCACGCACCATCAGCGGGAACGGATGCGGCCCCAGCGCAGAACCAATGCAGTAAATAGAATCCTTATAATTCTTCGCATAGGATTCAAAAGCAGAGTCCACCGCTTCCTTTAAGGTCTTCAGTCCATGGGTGACCGGCACCACCTTAGCGCCGAGGATCTTCATCCTGGTCACATTGGGAGCCTGCTTTGCAATATCCACCTCGCCCATATGTATCTCGCACTCCAGCCCGAAAAATGCCGCCGCAGTCGCCAGCGCCACCCCGTGCTGCCCTGCCCCGGTCTCGGCGATCAGACGCTTCTTCCCCATAAACTTCGCCAAAAGCCCCTCGCCCATACAGTGGTTCAGCTTGTGCGCTCCGGTATGGTTTAAATCCTCACGCTTCAAATAGATCTGGCAGTTCCCCAGCTGCTTGGACAGCCGCTCGCAGTGATACACCGGCGTGGGCCGCCCCTGGAATTCCTTGCGGATCCTCCGCAGCTCATTGATAAACTGAGAGGAATGACAGATAGTCTGGTATGCGTCCGCAATCTCCTCAAATGCCGGGATCAGCTCATCCGTCAAGTATGCCCCGCCATAAGGTCCGAATCTCCCGTTCTCGTCCGGGTAATTTTTCAAGTATGTTCTGTAATCCATAATTTCCTTCTCCTGTTTTGTATTTTGTGATTTCCTGTTATTATCTTTTTATTTTATCATGATTTGGAGAAAATGGACATACTGTTTCAAAAAAATCCGGTATGGGTTCTGTAAAACAACCTCATACCGGATGACAAAATTCTTCCCATTCCGCCTCGCTGCCGTTAAAAACATTCAGATCAATATATTCCTCCGCACCCGAGTAGCCCTTCAGCCGCCCGCGGTTGCTGTACTGCCAGAAGGTCCATTTCTCATCCGGAACCGCAGGCCGATAAAAAACATTGCGAATCCACAACGGATACGCATCAAAACAACCGTTTAAGTATTTCTCCCAGACTTCCTCCGTGGAGTAAACGACCGGTTTCATTCCATAATACTGTTCAAGGGCGTCCAGCATGATCTGAAGCTCCCTTTGAACGTCCTCCACCGCGGGAGGGTTCTGTTTTTTATCCGCATAATACTCTACATCTACTACTGGCGGCAGCATTCCACCGGCTTCCCTGTTTACCCGGATAAGATCTGTTCCATCTGCATCGGCGCCCTTATGGTCCTCGCCCACAGGACCTGCACCTTCAAAGCCCGCATTCACCGCATCTATAAAATTTTGAGCCTGGCTTTCTCCCGGACTGTCAAAGCTGAAGAAATGATAGGCTCCAGCCTTCAGCTCTGTTTCCTTTACCGCCTCCCAGTTCTCCAAAAACCTGTCGTCCCGATGGCGGCTTCCCTCCGTCGCCTTGATATATGCAAATTGGATATCCTCCTGTGACAGCACCTCCCAGTCAATGCTCCCCTGATAATGGGAGACATCAACGCCGCGGACTGGAAACCGCGTTTTGGATGGATGGTTCAGAAGCAGATAGCCATGGTATACTGCGTATATCCAAAGTACTGCGGCAGCGGCCAGAAGCGCTGCCAGACATAATATGATTTTAAAAATATTCTTTTTTCTCATTTTCTTCCAATTTTATTCATCCCCCGGATTATTTTTTGAGTAACTACATATCCATCAGCTTTCTTAGATTGAGAAAGGATCAATACTTCTCCATTTTCCAGCGAATAATCTGCCAGATATAGCCCCTTCAATTTGTGGTAAAAAACACATTCTAAATCTTTTTTCGTATCCAACATCAACAATTCTGCATCATTTAAAACAATCAGCAAAACATCCTCCTCCAATATTCGCCAGGTGTTTATCCATATTTGATTCCTAAGTATAGGAAGAGAAAATTCTTCTTTTTCGTGATTGGCTATGTATACTCGGACTATTTTTTGTTCAGAAATAACATAAAAATATTTGCTTTCCGAGTCAAAATGCAGACCGTAATATTTAGAGTCAAACTTAAATCGATATCGTCCCTTTTCATTCAACTCAAAGTCAAATAACACGACCTCGATCAAATTCGGATTCCCTTCTATCCTCCGCATCATATAAATATATTTTTTTCCAACTCCAACTCTATAATACAGATAAGAAATCTTTAGAGATAAGTTTTTTTCTATATATCCATTTCGATCCATAAGGATAAGATACAAAGTTTTTTGATCAACATTTACTTGCATTACAAACATATCATTGGGCAACTCTTGCCACATTTCCTGTTGTAAAAATTGCTTCCAGGATTTTTTTTGTACCGGTAACGGAAAATCCCATTTCTTCTTTCCACTCTTTATATCATAACACGCCCAGTTCATAAAAATTGTATAATCATCAGGCATAAAGGCATGCCATTTTCCTAATCCATATCCGTTAATATCCGGGAATGATGAAATCTTTTCATTTCTTTCATATAAAACAAAACCTTCTTCTTTTGTCAAAAACCCGATTTTCCCTTTTCCAGCATATGTTTTTTGCGCAAAATTTTGAGCTAAAATTTTTAATGATACACTTAATTCCTGATGTATTTCTCCCGAACAATTGAATAAATAAAAGACCCCTTTGTCGTCTTCTTTATTAAAAAGCACTGGATATTCCGAGCTGAACTCATGCAAAATCCCTTTTGCTTTAATTGCTTTTTCTACAATAAAATTTTCTTTTATATCACTACCATAATTCATTTGTTCCGAATTTTTTTGTTTAAAAAATTCATCAAAATAGCTTATGGGATAAAACTCACCAGTAACAATTTTATTATTTTCAACCGATTCCTCCCATCTCCATAGTTGACATTGCAAAACGCTTTCCATTAATCTTACACTCTGTTCTGCCTCTTGTACTATAAAAATTTTAGAAATCAAACTATATTTTATCTGTAATTCATCCGAAAAAATTCTATTTATCAGCCTGTTCCCTTTTAAAGATGTACCCATATGCCCTATGCTTTTTTCACTCAAAAGTTCTCCGCTTTTCCAAACTCTATAACGCACCTGGTTGTCATCATATTCCACCGATAAAATAGTTGTTTTAATTTGGCTAGAGATTAATTTCACATAAATATCTATATTGCCCCACTCCAGATTTTCATCATATATCGTATTCCATCCCTTTACTCCTGATAAAATGATATAATCTGAAAACCAGTTTTCCTGCTCCAGTAATTCGCACAAATCCATTATCTTTCTTTTGTCAGTTTTATATAAGGCAATTGTCCCAAATTTTGTACTCATATCTTTTCTTCATTAAACAATAAGAACTGCCCGCATACCGTCTGCTAATGATAAGGATTCTATTATTAATGCCACCTACTATCATATCTCAATATCATCAAAATCAATTTTAGATGAATCACTAATTGTCCCTTTATTTTCCTGCATGTGTTTTGTAAATTCAGTGCCTAACACGACATGGTACCTTTTCAAATAATATGATAAATCGCCTGGCCATAACCAGATTCCATCAGTTAACATATCCGGGATACCCACAATTCCATTGTCAGGATTTATAATATCATTTGTGACTCCTCCACATGCAACAAAAATGATTCCTTGCTTTAGATAATTTATCATTTGTTCTTCATCAGCGTTTTCCTCTTTTTGAATAAAATCAAAAATGGATGGATCATCGCTTTTGCCATGTGGCATCTCTTTATAAAATCCTTGTCGTTATAATTTCATACCATCATATCCGTTCTTTCCTATATAGCTTTAACCTGTTACTAAATATCTTTTTGCTATTAACTGATTTTTGGTAAATCTCCATTAAGCACCTTATTTACATTCTAGGTAAATAGCATATACCATTATAGATAGTGCAAATACTATTGCAAAATAAAAATTTTCTTTTTTGGTAAATCCAAGACGTAATATTTTATTTCTAATCCACAAGCATAAATATCCTGCGCAGAAACCTAATAGAGATGTCCCTAATATCCTGAATATGAAAATTTTTATCACGCTCCTCGTATTATTTAAATATAATAGTTTCTTATAATTTGGCGCATTTGTAAAAGTCATATATACGACCACTGATTCTACTGGTGCCCCACCACCACTTGCCCCTGAAAATTGGTTTCAATACACTGCTTTTACTGCCAAATATCCTGTATCTGTATATAATCTTCTCGAATATAGATTGCACTATCAAAAAAGATATAAATTTCTTTTTCGTCACCTTCATACCCTGCAAATATTATTGCGTCTTGACAAGGCTCAAAGTATATTTTATTTCCTCTATACACCAAATACACAGGACTTCCTTTTTTCCCAGACGCGAAAGACAGGTGCTGGTTTTCTGCCATATAATAAGCATTTCCATTATATTCTATATGGTCATATAATAAATATTTAAATACGATTTCATCGCGGTTTTCCATAATACAGAAAAGAGATTTTATCCACAGTGTAATAATTAAAAATGAAACTATCACAATCACAATAAGTTTATACTTTCTTATTTACGTATTCCTCCTTTTGCGATTTATATACTAATAAGTCATTCATTAAATAAAAGGTTCTCCGTGTCATATTGGTATACTACTTCCGCCTGCTTCTGGTAACACTAAGTTCCAGGATATCATACTGGAACTTAGTAATCAGCCTATTGGTCGCCCGGCTTTGCCGGGCGATAAATCTCTTACTTTTTGATTCTATGTGCTTCCTCAAACTCATGTCTGTTCCACGATATCTTATATGCTCCTATAGTATCTGGAACAAACTTTGGGTTATTAGATTGCAGTAATGCTATTAATCTCTCTCCCGTTAGCATACGTTGCCTCGAAGCTTCACTTAATCTTTCCAAAATATCATGTGCCATTCCCTTATCTTTCAAATAAAATAAATCAAAGTTTTTTAAAACTAAAGCATAACCGCCTTCATACGGTATCTTCAAATCGTGAAGCAAACAGTCACTCAAAGCAGGCATATTTTCTCCATAGTAATCTGGAAATTCACATGCATTTTTAATTCTTACATGAAATTCTTCGATGCTCAATATTTCATTAAAATCTAAAATAATAACTTTGTACTGATTGTTTTTCAACCAATCTATATCTTTTATCAATATATTTTCATCACAATATAGTGACATGGAGCCATTAATCAATATTGTCCAGTCTACTTTAGAACAATTATTTACATACCGACTAAATGCTGCCATAAATTACAATCTCCTATAGCCTATCGTATTTGATCCCATGTTTTGTAGTAATCTGGCGTATACCATGCCGAACCATCAGACCCGGTTACAATTCTTTCTGGACCTCTATTTTGTCCAAAGCATCCTTAGCTTTCTGAGGTATATATCTGGAATTACCGGCTACTGCCGCATCACCCCGATATAGACTTTATATCCCTCTGGCGTAACCATAACATTTCCTGCTCCACCTGGATCCGCAGAATTGTAAGTATCCTCCTGGAAAAATCTCCCCTGATTAGCATTATAATACCTCGCCCTTAAGAACTCAAGCCCGGTATTCGGATGATTGTCATAAACGAACAAGAACTGCTGGACATGATGATTTCAGAGCGGATACAAATGCTTCTGAAACCAAAGAATTCCATTAATGAAGATGAAAAAAGCACGTATCACAGCTCATTGATCAGGCAGAAGTGTTTTTAAAACATCTGCCAAATGCTGACCTGGATACCTTAAACCAATACCTTGAACATCTGATGGAACAGATGGCAAAAGATGGCATCCGGGTTATGAATTTGATAGGAAGTCTGCAAGAGATTATCACCAGAAAAAGAACACAGCCGTTGGACTCCCGTACAGGATTCAGCGGCTGTTCTTCTATGTCTGTTGTTAAGCGGCTTTCAGCCGGGAGAAGGGTGTGTTTTCTCCCCCTTAATCCCCCTGGTGTGCACCATTGTACCTTGGGCCCATGGGCATATATCCACCGTCAATTTCTATTCCCTTGCGTTTTTCTTACTAAATCCTCACTGGCGGTCAGGGTCGAAAATAATATTTAAGACAATCTGTGGGTGGCTTACATTAAAAGGTATTTTGTGATCAGGTAGCGCCCACTACACAACAGCGGTCCATATACCTGTTTCTCTTATCCCTGTGACGCACCGTGACCGCCCGTATACCGTTTTTATGCCGCTGCCCTGAAAGACATACCTTGAAACGGTTATCCGGGCTTGTTGGGGCGATGTGAAAACAAGTATTTTTCCAAGATTAGCCCAAATAGTTAAGATCGATAAGTATTCAGGTTAAAGGCTGGGTGGCTTAACGCCACCTCAGCCGGAAGACAGCGTCTGGCAAAACCAGGCGATTACACTTACTCAAATAGTCTTTCCAATTCTTCAGTTAATCTTTTATATTCATTTTTTTCCTCATCACTCCCCCATTCATGTGTTTCGATTTTCTGCGCAATATCTTGTGCAAAAAGCCTATAAAAACTATTCTCTTTCTTTTCGGAATTATTTTCCAATGTTCTTATTAATAGCTCTACCAATTGCCCTTCATACATTTCTCCGCAGAAAGGGGTTTCTAATATTTTTTTCCACGCTAATGGTATCGCAATATCAAGATATATTTCTTGACGAAGAAGTCTGGATAAATCCAACAAAGTAAGTTCGCTTTCTTTCTTCTGAATCATTTCATAGAACCACTGATCCAAAGGACTATTTTGTTTTACTTTCTCTAATTCTATCCCTTTTATTTTATATATATCATCTTCTATCAATTTATACCTCCATATGGCGCAAATAAATCCTCAATTATATTAATATAGTTTGTTATTGAATCATATTTACTTTGTATAAAATTCTTTACATCCAGGTCTAAATTAGGATTTTTAAGTGAACCCTCCAAGGTTTTTTGCGCTCTCACCAAACCAGAATATGCATCTTTAACCTCTTGGGCATGATTCCAATACCCACATTAGGTTTTTCAATTGGATTCCCTTGCAAATCTCCAAGAGCCGCCGATAAGTCACTCTCTTTTAAATGATCACTTATAATGTTATCAGCCGATTCTATGGCTTTTTGCTGACTTCTTATAAGTTTACTCGTATCGAAGACAGGAGTCTCGGATTCCCCCTTAACCACAGATACTTTCCCGCTTGTTAGCAGTTTTTTCCCCAGTTGGGAACCAAATGTCAAAATTGCTTCAAAAATATAATAGTATGCCGGATGATTCCTGAACAGCTCTATCTTGTCACGGATCAGATGCTCCGCCCGCTCAGGATTGTCCTGGAGCGCATTCAGGATGTTTTCCGCCCCTTCCAGGAAATCTGCCCCCTGCATTATTACACTTCCCAGTGACATCAGGAACGTTGACATCGCTGTAGCTACTCCTGCAAGGCTTACCACCTCTCCTGCCAGCAATGCTGCCGCCGCAGTTCCCAGTGCGCCTCCCGCGACCACCAGTGCAGAGATTCCTGCGACAATCAGTATACCGGCTCCAACTACCTGGATCGTCCCGCTTGTGATTCGGCCCACTTTTTCCCAATTGACGCTTACAAGCAAATCATAAAAACCTGTATCACATTCGCCGACGTATTCCTCACTCAAGTTCTTTGCTTCCCTCAAAAGGCTTATTAAGCGCTCTGAAGAAACTGAACCACTACCATCATCAATATCCGCACGGAAACGATCATACCCTTTCTGCTGCTCTAAAAGGTTGTTATACTCTTGTATGTATCTTTCATATGTGCCCTCTTGCTGCATCTTTTCTATTTCTTCTCCAGTGGGCGCATGAAGCTCTATCCGATCAATATAATCCCAATAGGTCCTGTGTCCGCTCGGATCTACATAATTCAACGGACTATTCTTCACATAAGCATACCGGTTCAGCGTCAGCGGATCCGTGATATCCCCCAGATAAGTATCCTCCTGGAAGAACCTTCCCGGATTAGCATTATAATATCTCGCCCTTAAGAACTCAAGCCCGGTATTCGGGTTATAGCTCTCTACGTTATACCCATAGAAATCCGCACGTATTACATGGATCAAACGGTTTAACGGATCGTACTCATAGGTGGTCGCCCATCCGTCACGGTCGGTCAGTTTGGTGATGTTATCGTTTTTGTCATATTCATAAAGCACCGTATAACCATCCGGATACAAGATTTCGGATAGGTTATCCGCTTCATCATAGAAATACTCCACCGCTTTCCCGGAGCCATTAATCGCGGTCTTTAAGCAGCCTAAGAAATCATAGGTATAAGTACTCTCCCCTGTGATATCCTCCATGGAGATCCGCTGGCCCATCACGTTATAGACCATCTTCACCGGGCGGTCATTGCCCAGCTCGTTTGCACTGCTGTAGGACTTATCCGCCAGGGCGTTTAAGGTGTCATAATCGTAGAAGATCCTTCCGCCGGACGGGGTCAGACGCTCGGTCATCCGTCCGCCCACATCATACGTATACTGTTTCTTACGGCCCTTGGGGCTGGTGAGGGAGGTCATGTTGCCTTCAGCATTATACGTGTAAGCGACAGTATAGTTGGTTTTCTTTCCTCCAGCATCGTATTCCGAAAAGCTCAACTCAAACTACCTGCATCATAAATGAATTGTTGCTCCAGTAGGTAAATACTAAACTGGAGCAACATTCCATTGGTACTTTTAAATTTCACCACTTTTTAAACAATAACGTTTTCCATCAATGTCTTCATGTGTTTTTATTAATGTCCATGTCATGCTTTCATCAAAAATATATATATCTTCAGGTAAAAAATCCTGACCATATAGTAACGTTTCAAATTTCAAATGAAGAATGGCATCTTTATCAAACTTCCAATAATTTTGTACAAATATCCTCTCACATGAATGAATATCCCAAAACACATATACTGCATCAATATTTTTTGCTATTTTCTCGATATATTCTATGTCGATAATAGACGGATTTTTAACATAATCCCATAAATATCCTAAATAGCAATATCCATCAAGGAATTTTCTCTTTGATTGTATCTGCTTTTGATATGACTCATGATGGGTATTTATAAATTTTTCTATATATTTTTTTCTAAATTCTCTCCTTTCAGTTTCATTTAAAATTTGCAACTGTGTTTTAAAAGTTTTTAAATCCATATACTTCCCTTCTTAGCACATCATTATTGAATTTTTATAGTCCCTTTCCCTCCACTCGGAGTTGTATAATTAATATGATTAAAATTATGAGGATTAGGCTCATTATGAGGTCCTTCAATTCTATTAACTGTACCGCCTGCCTCATTTATCAGGTCAATTGCTTCTTGCTGCGTAGGCACTTGCCCATTCAAATCCTGGATAGTGCCACCCTCTTTTACTTTAATATCAAGCTATTAAGGCTTTTAGATTTTCATAATTAGCTTTTGAAATATAAACTCCTGTAATAAATTCAGAAACATACACATTAAAATCCGTGAAATCATATAATTCCTCATCACTATATATTTTTTGTATGTTATTAAATGCTTTCAAAAACAGTATTTTACTCTCCTTCACGCATAATTGGACTTTTGCAATATGCCCCAATGCCTTATAAGGATAAACAAATTTGTCATGTAGCGCGATGGATTTATTTAACATCTTTTTCTCATCTTTAATCTCCTTTTTATAACGATAATATAATGATTGTAAATAATAAATAATAGACATCTTATAGGCATCCTCAATATCTACAGATGATAATCTCTCTAACAATTCATCTTCAATAAAGCCAAAATTATGCCATTTGATTCCTGTTTCCAAAATTAACGCATCTACATTATTGTCAGTAATTTTCTTTATTTTTTCAATACAATCTAGTGCACTGACATAATCTTCAAATGGAAATTGTAATTCAGTTAAACTTAATTTTATCCACCACTGTATATCTAATGGATTATTTACCAATTCCATTTTTATGATTTCTTCAGCTTTTTGCACGTTATTTTCTTGAATTGCTATCTTTAAATCCATATGAGCCTCCTTTAGTGGTAAATTGTATTTCCCATATCTCTTGTTGACCAACCTTTAAACATATCAAAATTAATGATTTGACCATCCTTTACAAATATCCTGATTTCTGCTTTCATACCATCAATATATGTTTTTATTTGTGTTGTACCTTCTTTTATAAGACTGTCTGAATCTAATTTTTTCAAAATATTTATTCCTTTATTCATAATATCATCTTGACTCGTACCTAAATCCATAATGCCGCAGACACAGGTATTCTTTGCCTCCAGCACCTGGTTCCTGGCGTTGTAGGTATATGCGCTCTCGCTGCCGTCCGCACGCACTACACGGGTCAGACGGTTTAACGGGTCGTACTCATAGGCGGTCGCCCGTCCATCACGGTCGGTCAGTTTGGTGATGTTGTCGTTTTTGTCATATTCATAGCTCACTTCCCCGCCGTCCGGATAACGGATGGCTGCCAGGTTGTCCGCTCCGTCGTAGAAATATTGGCTGTCATTGGCAAAGTCCGGGGCTCCGCCTCGGACTTTGTCTGAAATCTAATCAAGTATACTTTTTTCACTCTAATTCATTATAGAGCCTTGTAAGTATTTCCAACACTTTCTTGCATTGATTTTCCGGTCGATAACAAAATAACACTTCCTCCAACTGATTATCTACCTGCCTGATTAATTGCTTTCTTTCATTATCATCAACTTCATTTTCCGCAAAGTAGTTTAATTTACTTTGTATGGTTGGAATATCAATTTGCCCTTTTTGATATGAATTTAACATTGCTAAAATAACTTTTTTCAATTTTTTATACCTCATTGCGTAATCACTGTCACAACATATCCTTGGGCATTTGTAATAACTTGCAGACTACCAGGGACATAACTTAAATTTCCGTTCTCTTGGATAACTGGCGCCTCACTATTTATTACATACTCAATATATTCTGGAGCTACACCTCTCCCATAATTATAACTTGGAGCAGAGGAACCCTGATATATTACTGCCATACCGGTTTCCACTTGGTTGCATACGTTCTACTGCATGCCGTGAATACAATCTATCCCCCACTTTAGCATATGTTTGTCCGTCTTTTGTTACATGTTCATAATCGCTCCAATCGCCCCAAGGAATCTTTTGAGAACTACTTTGTCCTTCAGTATCACTACCTGAATTGCTAACACTCCAAGTCCAAAACCTTTCAACTACTTTTTTCGCTGCTCTACTTATCGTTGAAAGCATAATGCCAGTCGCTATTTGCATATATCCTATACGTTCTGCAAGATAATAAGCGTAAACTTCGTCAATAAAGCTATCATCTGCAGCCTCTACTGAATATCCATTAATTATTGTATCTACCAGTATGTTTTCCACTATCAAATAAATTTGTTCAGTTTCTTTTGTATTTGGTATTGAATCATTACCATACAAATAGCGCAAATAATTATTAATTCTAACTGTAACTGCATCCGTAGACTCTAAAGGTAAGAATAACTCCCGATCTGGATTTACACCTTTTTTTCTAGAAAAGCACGAGTAATATCTCTGACACAAAGAGCATGCGTTCCTGACATTTCTGCCAACCTTATTTTCCAGTCAAAGTAAGACTCTCCAGACTTTCTCTCCTGCGTTTCACCTTGGTGTGAAAGTATTTGCTCATCTCGCTCTGATAAATACTGATTTTTATACTCTTGCCTGTCAGTAATTTCTACGCTAATTGAGGGCGATGGAGTACTTGGATTTGTAGGTGCATGAGGATCCGTCAAATTTTGTGGTGCACCAATTCCATACGAACTGTGTCCGCTCGGATCAATATAATTCAACGGACTGTTCTTCGTATATGCATACCGGTTCAGCGTCAACGGATCCGTGATATCCCCCAGGTAAGTATCTTCCTGGAAGAACCTTCCCTGATTAGCATTATAATACCTCGCCCTTAAGAACTCAAGCCCGGTATTCGGATTGTAACTCTCTGCATTATACCCATAGAAGTCCGTATGCTCCGTACTCCCCAGCGTCACCTGTCCATATGGGTCATACTGGTACACATCGGTCCCCCTGCCATTATACTAGGTATTCGCCGTCACGCTCCCCCGTCCGTCATACAGGTAGTAGCTCATCTCATTCCGCACCACATCCCGGGCCTCCGTCCAGATATCATTCCTGGAATTGCGCATGGTACCTGCGTAGCTGTAAGACTCCGTCGCCCCGCTGTTGACTGTGTAGGCCATCAGCACTTCCGTATACTCCCGGTTGGTATCATTCACATACTCGGTCAGGTCATAGGCCCTTCCCGTATCTGAACAGATATAGCTGAACAGCTGGCCTTCCGCCGTCAGGCTCTCATCTTCATTCCGGCTGTGCTCCGGCATGTAGATCTCACCGCCCCAGCCGATCCCGTAGCCGCATTCCGCCGCCGGGTTGTAGTTCAGCTGGAATGCGCGGTTCCCGTCGCCGTCATAGGTGGACGCCATGAGGAGCTTCTGCTGGTCATACACCGCCGTCAGACGGTTCTCTGTATCATACTGGTACACCACTTCCGCCTGCTTCTGGAAACACTCATGGGTCAGGTTGTACTTTACCTCCAGAACCTGATTCCTGGCATTTTAGGTATATATGCTCCCACTTCCATCCGTACGAGTCAAACGATTTAACGAAGTGTACTCACCCCCTGCCGCTCCGATCGTAAACTCGAGTTTAATCTAACCTAAAAATAGACAAAGTCCAGGCACAAAAGTCGGACTTTGTCTACAATCTGCATCGCCCGGCAAAGCCGGGCGAATAATAATAATTATAATAATAATTAATCAGAATGGTCATTCAGCATTCCGGATCACCTCCAGGACCTGCGAAAGGAGATGCATGGAGGATGTTTTCGTGAGATGGATGAAGACGCCTTTTATGGAAACTTCCAATCCACAGGTGGACGGCCTCTCTGAGACCGGTCCTAGAGGATGCAGCATTTCTGCAGCGAATGGCACAATCGGCTGTGAGAGCGCTTCCTGCGGAAGTGATCTCAGGCGGACTTCCCTCACGCGCCGCAATCGATAGTAATAGTTGGCTTTCGTTATTCCATGCTGATTACACCATTGGACCACGCCCATCCCATCGGGACGGCTCTGACAATCCCTGATTTGTGCGGCCCATTCCAGCAAGCGGAACTGTGCGGCAGCCATTGTTGCTTCTGAACTCCTAGACAAACCTCCATATAGTGGTATGAAAAGTTGAGTGCTGAACTTTTTATACTTTGATTTGAAGTCTGGTCTATTGTCTCATTTTGAACAGGAAAAAACAGGTACAGATTATTTACCGTTTACGAAAAAGGAGCTGATGTTCCATGACTGATTTCTCAGCTATTTTGCAACAGCTCCTAGAAACATCGCCCGGCAAAACCAGGGGGAAATCTAGTCTTTTTCTAAAACATATTTCATTATAGGCATATCTTTCCCCTCCTCGAAAACATATATTCTGTTACAATTAGGACATTTCCAAACATCATATTGGGGTAAAGGAATTTTCCATGGTTCTATAATATCGCAATCTAATATTTCTTCCCACTCCCTGTCTGTATAAACTCTTAACTGAATATCGTTGGGAGCTTGCATTGTACTTAAAATATAACCACATTTACAATTCATTTTTGCCATACTATCTTATTACCTTTCCTCCTGTCGTCCAAATTTCTACTGTACCTGGAAGTTCCCCTCCGTATACCCCTGCTGCACGATCAATTATAGCTGTTGCCTGTTCAGTCGTGATACCAATTTTCCTTGCATCAACAATAACTCTTTCTGCACCTTGTTTAAAGCCATCTTGAATTCTTGTAACAGGTATATTTAAGCTAGTTCCATTCAATGTTTTTAATTCTGTTTTTACGCCATTGACATAATAATCTGGCATTTTAGCAGTATCAGATCGTGGAATAATTTCAACATCATTTCCTGCATCAAGTAAATCATTTACTACTTTTCGTTCATCTGCTGTTAATCCATCCAGTTTTCCTGTCAGTGTTCCTTTAGCAACCTCAACTTCTCCCTTAACCACAGATACTTTCCCGCTTGTTAGCAGTTTTTTCTCCAGTTGGGAGCCAAATGTCAAAATCGCTTCAAAAATATAATAGTATGCCGGATGATTCCTGAACAGCTCTATCTTGTCACGGATCAAATGCTCCGCCCGCTCAGGATTGTCCTGGAGCGCATTCAGGATGTTTTCCGCCCCTTCCGGGAAATCTGCCCCGCTCATTATGATACTTCCTAATGATGCCAGGAATGTTGATAGCGCTGTGGCTACTCCGGCAAGGCTTACCGTTTCTCCAGCAAGTAATGCTGCCGACGCAGTTCCCAGTGCACCACCAGAAACCGTCAGTGCTGATATCCCCGCCACAATTACAACGCCAGCCGTAACTACTCGAACAGTTCCACTGGTTATTCGACCAACCTTCTCCCAATCGATACTTACGAGTAAATCATAAAAGCTCGTGTCACATTCACCGACATATTCTTCACTTAGGTCCTTTGCCTCTCTCATAAGATTCATTAGACGCTCTGAAGAAGTAGTACCAGTGCTGTCAACGCTATCCGAAAGGAACTGCTCATAGTCTGTCTGATGACTTAAGAGCTCTTTGTACTCTTATATATATGTCTCATATGTGCTCTCTTTCTCTCCATAAAGTTCTGGCCCAAAATTACTGTGACTAAACTTACATTGATTGGTATAGTCCGACTTCGCTGGGTTCACTGCGGGTTAAAGAGATTATATTGAAAAATGCATAGCCTCTGAGGGTATCGCCCAGCAAAGCCGGGCGAACAAATCTACCTAAGCTTGACTATTCCTCGTAAACTGTAATAGTCAAGCCTAGTTCTCCCATTATTTCGTCACCTATTTCTACTATCATTTTTTTATTGGGAAACAATTCATTTATTCTTCGTTTCCAATTATAGGTTAAAACCTCGCAAAACTGCATTATTAATGATTCATCTTGATAAGATTCATCTGTACAATTTATAAATAAATCTCCTATGCTCCAACTATTTACCCATTTTTCTATATTCTTTTTATTCTTTCCAAATCTTTCTTCTAATTTTTCTACTTTATTAATAGCCTCCTCTCCAGTTTCTTTAAAAAATTCAGAAACAAAGACATATTCTCCTATTTGAATAAAATCTGGGCATAATAAATGCGAAATTGCAATAACATCTTCCAGCGAATTGCAATTGCATGCTTGTTCAAATAAGTTACATCCCTTAGGTTTACTGAACTTACGAATAATTTCTTGTTGTACAATACTCCTATAATATTTAATTTCATACATTTTATCACCATCCAAATAAATCTAATATAAACTGCGGTACTGAACCATCCAATTTGTAAGGACTAAAAAACTTTTCTCCTGTAGGGTTAACATTAATTTTAAACCCTTTTACTCTACTTGAGCTTATATCATAAATCAGGTCACTATTACCATCATATACAAATACATGTTCACCATTTTCAGTTCGAAGAAAACTATTTGAATTACTCTTCGTTGGTCTATTTGCCCCTGCTTTATTTATTTTAACAGTTCCATCATCCTTTAAACTTTTAAAGTCGAAGCCGTTTAGTTCGCTCATATTATGTAAATTTCTTTCCCAAGAATCAGCCTTTCCCTTAACCACAGATACTTTCCCGCTTGTTAGCAGTTTTTTCCCAGTTGGGAGCCAAATGTCAAAATTGCTTCAAAAATATAATAGTATGCCGGATGGTTCCTGAACAGCTCTATCTTGTCACGGATCAGATGCTCCGCCCGCTCAGGATTGTCCTGGAGCGCATTCAGGATGTTTTCCGCCCCTTCCAGGAAATCTGCCCCCTGCATTATTACACTTCCCAGTGACATCAGGAACGTTGACATCGCTGTAGCTACTCCTGCAAGGCTTACCGCCTCTCCTGCCAGCAATGCTGCCGCCGCAGTTCCCAGTGCGCCTCCCGCGACCACCAGTGCAGAGATTCCTGCGACAATCAGTATACCGGCTCCAACTACCTGGATCGTCCCGCTTGTGATTCGGCCCACTTTTTCCCAATTGACGCTTACAAGCAAATCATAAAAACCTGTATCCGCACGGAAACGATCATACCCTTTCTGCTGCTCTAAAAGGTTATTATATTCTTGTATGTATCTTTCATATGTGCCCTCTTGCTGCATCTTTTCTATTTCTTCTCCAGTGGGCGCATGAAGCTCTATCCGATCAATATAATCCCAATAGGTCCTGTGCCCGCTCGGATCCACATAATTCAACGGACTATTCTTCACATAAACATACCGGTTCAGCGTCAGCGGATCCGTGATATCCCCCAGATAAGTATCCTCCTGGAAGAACCTTCCCGGATTAGCATTATAATATCTCGCCCTTAAGAACTCAAGCCCGGTATTCGGGTTATAGCTCTCTGCGTTATACCCATAGAAATCCGCACGTATTACATGGATCAAACGGTTTAACGGATCGTACTCATAGGTGGTCGCTCGTCCGTCACGGTCGGTCAGTTTGGTGATGTTATCGTTTTTGTCATATTCATAAAGCACCGTATAACCATCCGGATACAAGATTTCGGATAGGTTATCCGCTTCATCATAGAAATACTCCACCACTTTCCCGGAGCCATTAGTCGCGGTCTTTAAGCGGCCTAAGGAATCATAGGTATAAGTACTCTCCCCTGTGATATCCTCCATGGAGATCCGCTGGCCCATCACGTTATAGACCATTTTCTTTGCAAGGTGTACTGCCAGTTGAAAGCTGGATGGCTTAATGCCACCCAGCTAAAAGACTCTTTCCAATAAAGTTACTCAAAATACATCAATCATGTTTTACCCTAAATACATAAATGTGATTAATTGGTGCTGTCAGTTCATCCCGATTATCTACATCTTCTAACTCGAAACAAATGCCTTTTCTACACCTATTTGATCAACTTTTCCATCGCTCGCTATCCAAAATTTTGCATTATCAATCGCAAGTATTGCCCCCATTTCTAAAAGTTGTTCTTTATAATCTCTACCAATTATTTCTAAAAGATCTTCTCGTGTAATGCCAAGTTTAATATTTCCAATACAATCTCCTGGAATTATTGGACCGCTTTGTAATTTCATTTATTGTACCTGCCTTATATTAATAAATCCATTTAAACTCGTTCCCTCATAGAAATCAATGATTTGACCTGTTGCTTTATTGAAATAGCTTGTTTCCCTTGTGATCTTATTATGATTTGTGTTTGTCCACTTTGACCTCCTACTTGAATTCCATACTCCTTCAAATATGTCAGCAGAATTTTTGTTATCCTCAATTGTTCCTCGATATCAACACCATACTTCTGCTATAACTGCTGCCTAATCCCATTTTTCTATATTCATTACAGGTAATTCATGTAACTATACCAGATATGCAGCTTATCGTTAACACATTTCTGGGGTAAATTCATGTAATGCAGTAAAAATTCCAAATCATTTACTTCAATAATTAATTTTGGCAAATCAGACCCATTAAATCTTCACTTGCCCTCAGCAAATATCCTCCTGGAAAGCCTCCTGTGATTATCATTCCTCACTTTCCACCTGCATATCAACATCTACTCCATAACGTTCCATTAACCCAATTGCCACCTCTGACATACACTTTTCTATACTATCCCTGTCTAAATCTATCAGAAAATCCATCCAGAGGCTTTCATTTTCAAAATAACATTCTCTTTGAGCGTCACGCTCATTTCCTTCGGAAGCACTGCGAAACAGGTTGAAATCCACATGCTCCGACTCTCCTCCTGCACCTATAATTATTTCTGCATTTTCTTCTTCAATATCTATAATTACGCTTATTTTCTCCAGATTTCCTGACATATAATATTTCGCAAATAAATCTATAGAGCGTATTAAAAATTCTTCAATTACATTTTTCCAATCCATTATTCAACCTCATAATTAAAACTATTATAATTTATAATGTAATAACTGGAACTAAATAAAAATTTTTCCCTTTACAATGTTGTTCCATTAAAAATTTCACTTTTTTACTTACAACAATATAGGCCCATTCATAATTTAATTCCCCTGTCTTTTGTAAATCGTTTTCTTTAAAGAAACGCTCAGATGTAGTGTTGAAATCTAGAGCTCCTTCTAAGTTTTCCGCAGAAAATACTATATTTCCATTTAACTCTGTATACTTTTTACCACACCTTCTACAAATCCGTGATTCTGTCAAGGTTTTGCTATGCATTTCAGGAAGTTGATTCAGTACTTTTAACCTGAATAAATTATCAACATCTTTTTTATTTCTAGAGTCTACAACACTATCAAATTCCACCCCAGAAATTTTCTCTTTTTCGAAAAGTGTCTTTAACTCTCTTGTCACTATTATTTCAGGTTCTAACGGAAAAATATCATATTTATCAATTCCTCTTACAGGAACGCGACATTTTCCTTTTAATATCATCCCACCCTTGCACCAGTCACATCCGCCCTCATATTTGTTACCTCTAAGCAGCGAATAAAATCCATACTCGATTACCCGTTCAAGTTTAAGTTGATAAAAATTTGTAGTTTCCAGTTCATCTTCTGACAATATGTATTTACACTGCTCCCACATCACCAAATTAAGTTTTTCTGCATCTTTTATAAATTGCACATATTCACTTGTGTCTTCATAAAAATAAAAATATGCATAGTTTAAAGAATGCAGATACGGCTGTACTGACAGTTCTGCATATTTTTCTATTATTTTATCCAAATTGCGTGATATTACAGGATTTCCCGAAGTACTTTTGTCTAAAGTTATGTTATCACTTTTCACTCCTACTCGTACCAATTTTCGCATAGACTACTCCTCCTCTTTAGATGTGCGGACATTAATATTGCTTAATAAATGTCCGCACAATATAACCAAATTACAAATCATCCAACTGGTACTATTTGTGACAAAGCAGTTAATGCTTCTGCGCCATATTGTTTAATAAATCCGGCTGTGGCTGAAATACTATTTGCACCAACCATTACAGTGACTGATGTAAATACATAATCAATAATCGCTTCTGATACATCAAAATGTTTCTTTACTACTTCTGCCGCCTCAGCATTTGTAACCCAAACACGCTCTTCAGCACTTCCCTGGTAATATAAGCCATAGAATAAAAATCCTGGATATACCATAGACTCTACTACTGCCATTTTAATCTTTCCAGCAATAGGAATATTATCAATAAGCCCTACTGATCCTGGTGGTCCAGGTAACATTTTTACATTGGGATCCGACGTCAACATGTCTTGAAACTTACTATTGGCAGTCGTCATTCTACTATTGCTCAAATACCAAGTTATGGGTTTTACCTCCCATGCATACGGTTGAACATGCGGCAATTTCCATGCTATAATATCCGCTTCATAACACCTTGTTGTATTATTAGCCGTTAATTCACCTGCCCGTTCTACATGAAGTTCCACAAATGGCGAAAAACCATTTTCAACTAATCTCTTTGCTGCATATAACTGCGCAATTTCATGAAATGCTGTATAAATTGCTCCTGTTCCATTTTCAGAAAGTGCCTTTTTTGCAAGATCCTCCGCTGTTATAGTACCATTTATCAACCACTCTTTAAGCAATGTTAACATGGTTTCGGTCATGTGTCCGCTAGGATCCACATAATTCAACGGACTGTTCTTCACATATGCATACCGGTTCAACGTCAGTGGGTCCACGATATCCCCCAGGTAAGTATCCTCCTGGAAGAACCTCCCCTGATTAGCATTATAATACCTCGCCCTTAAGAACTCAAGCCCGGTATTCGGGTTATAGCTCTCTGCGTTATACCCATAGAAATCTGTATGCTCTGTGCTCCCCAGCGTCACCTGTCCATAAGGATCATACTGGTACACATCGGTCACTCTGCCATTATACCAGGTGTTCGCTGTCACACTCCCCCGTCCATCATACAGGTAGTAGCTCATCTCATCATGCACTACATCCCGCGCCTCCGTCCAGATATCATTCCTGGAATTGCGCATGGTACCTGCAGAGCTGTAAGACTCCGTCGCACCGCTGTTGACTGTGTAGGCCGTCAGCACTTCCGTATACTCCCGGTTGGTATCATTCACATACTCGGTCAGGTCATAGGCCCTTCCCGTATCCGAACAGATATAGCTGAACAGCTGGCCTTCCGCCGTCAGGCTCTCATCCTCATTCCGGCTGTGTTCCGGCATGTAGATCTCACCGCCCCAGCCGATCCCGTAGCCGCATTCTGCTTCCGGATTGTAGTTCAGCTGGAACGCGCGGTTCCCGTCGCCGTCATAGGTGGACGCCATAAGGAGCTTCTGCTGGTCATACACTGCCGTCAGATGGTTCTCCGTGTCATACTGGTATACTACTTCCGCCTGCTTCTGATAACACTCATAGGTCAGGTTGTTTTTTGCCTCCAGCACCTGATTCCTGGCGTTATAGGTATATATGCTCCCACTTCCATCCGTACGAGTCAGACGATTTAACGAAGTGCACTCCCCCCTGCCGCTCCGATTGTAAACTCGAGTTTAATCTAACCTAAAAATAGACAAAGTCCAGGCACAAAAGTCGGACTTTGTCTACAATCTGCATCGCCCGGCAAAGCCGGGCGAATAATAATAATAATAATTAATCAGAATGTTCACATATTAGTTGAATATGAGCATCCCATCCTTCTGGTGGTTTTCTTGATTTTGAAAACCATTTGCAACCACTGTCTATCCATTTCTGCTTCCACATATCTTGTTGTTTTTCTTTATCTGGAAAATCATCACATCCAAATTCAAAGTCACAGCAAGGGCAAATCTCATAAGAGCCATTACCATTCTCATCATACGGTTTTTCAAACAATCCATTATAATTGCATATAGGGCACATATACTTCACAAATAACCCACTCCTTCCTTACTGATGCAATAGTTCACCCGGTTGAGAATCAAAATATGCTTGTCTTTTTTAGGTGGGTAGTAGCTCATCTCATTCCGCACCACATCCCGCGCCTCGGTCCAGATATCATTCCTGGAATTGCGTATGGTACCTGCGTAGCTGTAAGACTCCGCCGCCCCACTGTTGACTGTGTAGGCTGTCAATACTTCCGTATACTCCCGGTTGGTATCATTCACATACTCGGTCAGGTCATAGGCCCTTCCCGTATCTGAACAGATATAGCTGAACAGCTGGCCTTCCGCCGTCAGGCTCTCATCTTCATTCCGGCTGTGCTCCGGCATGTAGATCTCACCGCCCCAGCCGATCCCGTAGCCGCATTCCGCCGCCGGGTTGTAGTTCAGCTGGAACGCGCGGTTCCCGTCGCTGTCATAGGTGGACGCCATAAGGAGCTTCTGCTGGTCATACACTGCCGTCAGACGGTTCTCTGTATCATACTGGTACACCACTTCCGCCTGCTTCTGGTAACACTCATGGGTCAGGTTGCCGTTGGCGTCGTAGGTGAAGGTGTAGTCCTTCGTTAAGTTCCCTTCGCAGACCGTCGCCGCTGTCATCTGGTTGTCGTCGTTGTAGGTGTATGTATTCTGCCAGGATTCCAGATAGCTGTATGGGAAGGTCTTGGCCTTCTTCGCAAAGGTCCGGTTCCCTGCCTCATCGTACTTATAGGTATAGGTCACCTTATGGAACTGCCCCTTACTCTCCTCACAGCCGATCATCTCATAATTGTGATTAATAGCTGATTCAGCGCGTTTTACAACCAACTCTAATGTTTGCGCTTACGAGAAAAACACTAGATACTTAAGTTTAATTGGTTAGGCGTTTACTTTATGTTCTTTCTGATAGCTATTTTACCTCATAGATAAAGAGAGGTGCTGTTCACTCCACCTCTCTTTACATAGAAATTCAAATATGATCGTTTCTATACACTGCTTTTACTGCCAAATATCCTGCATCTGTCTATAATCTTCTCGAATAAAGATTGCACTATCAAAAAAGATAAAAATCTCTTTTTCGTCACCTTCATATCCTGCAAATATTATTGTGTCTTGACAAGGCTCAAAGTATATTTTATTTCCTCTATACACCAAATACACAGGACTTCCTTTTTTCCCAGACGCGAAAGACAGGTGCTGGTTTTCTGCCATATAATAAGCATTTCCATTATATTCTATATGGTCATATAATAAATATTTAAATACGATTTCATCTCGGTTTTCCATAATATAGAAAAGAGATTTTATCCACAGTGTAATAATTAAAAATGAAACTATCACAATCACAATTAGTTTATATTTTTTTATTTACGTATTCCTCCTTCTGCAATTTTTATACTAATAAGATTGTTTGCTCCCTTCCAGGCTACTTGATCCATCCGCTTAGCACCCCACATTACTGTGACGCACCGGATTTAACTACACGGCTCACTGGCGATTACCGTGACCAGACTTACACTGGTTGGCATGGTCCAGCTTCGCTGGACGCACTGCAGGTTAAAGAGGTTATGCTGGAAAGCGCATAACCTCTGGGGACATCGCCCGGCAAAGCCGGGCAAATACTTTTTTGATAATATCTACTTTAATCCTATAATAAGGCACTTTAAATCCTCATGTGTAATTGCAAGAAGCCATTCAAGCGTATTATCAAATACATATGCATCTATATACTCCCACGGTTCTAATTCATCTATATACTTGCATATGTCATTAAATGTTGTACTATAAACTTCATTTTGCCTTTCTAAATAAAATATTACAGACTCGGGAAGACGTAATTTCCTAACATCCTCAAATTCTAAGCAAGTTCTTTTCACCTTTAAACAATTCCATAAGCGATTTGATTTGATATCATATTCTTGAGCAAATGTTTCTATCAACATTTTTTTATAATTTGATAATTTTTCGTTGGACAATCTTTTCCCATACGTGTATTCAAACATTGTTTATTATCACCATCTTCCTGTTCTAAATTAATTTTTCCAATGTTCAAAGCCCAAATTTGTTATGCTGGAGGCCCCTGTTTTTTGAATAACTTTTTCCTTCATTCCAGAAAAACTTATGCCACCAGACAACGCTGATTCCGCCCAAACCAACGGTTTTAAGGCATTTCCCGGCATCCGGCAGGGGAATCCTTTGATTCAATCGCGATACCAAGCAGATTACTGGCTTTTTCCTACAAAACAGAGCGGATATCCCTGTTGGATGCCGTCAAGTGATTCCTCCCCGCCATTTCTTAGCCCTGTGACGCGCCGTGTCGGCCTGTGTGCCAGTTTTAAGACACTGCTCGGAAAGATGTACCATGGAGCAGGTATCTCGGCTCGTTGGGCCGATGTGAGGCGGAGGCATTTCTCTCCAAATCCGCCGATATTGCCAAGGTCGAAAAGTGTGCAGGTTAAAGAGGTTATGCTGGAAAACGCATAACCTCTGGAGACATCGCCCGGCAACGCCGGGCGATGTAATTGTTTCAAAAAATAATGCAGACATTAATCAAATGGATTTTCTTTATAAATAACACATTTAACATCAGATGCTGCTATGTAAATACCCTCATCAAAATCCTCCATATTAATTCTAAAAAGGTATTTACCTTGCTCTATTCTATACCTTTTATTAAATTCGATAAACTCTGATGGTTTCGCCAAGCTAATGAATTCCTTTGAGTTATCCAACCCCCAAGTTAGTAATCCGTAAACTAAATATGGTTGGTTGAATTCAATAGAAATAGAAAAGTCATTTATACTTCTATCAATTCGCCCTGCTACCTCTATTTTGATGAAACTCATCTCACAGATTTCAAAATCCATCCATAAGCAATTTTTTAAATAGTTATTAATTTTGCTTATTTCATTTTTAATTTCATCTAATCTCATTATTTCCTCCTAGTCAACTGGAATATGCGTTACTTTAGCACCGTGTTCGTTGTACAAGGGATTAGGTGTTCCGTTTTTATTAAATTCGCTCAGCTCACTTTCGTGATACCACTTACCATCACTTCCTAAATACTCTTTCCCTGAACCTTGTACTTTAGGGTTCGGATCTGGAACTTTTTGCCTGGATACGCGATATATACTATCCGCATCAGTATATTTACTATTTCCCTCATGAACTCGGACTTCATAATTATATTCTCCATCTGTCCATTTTTCTTTTAATTTCTTTGGCGTTTTTTCTAACCCTTGTCGCTCCAGAGCCTCGTCCAAGTAATCTTGAGGATTTTCAGTCTCAGATTCCCCCTCACCATTCTTGTTGATAGTTGAAATATCCGGAACTACCGGCATACCACCAGCTACTGCCGCATCGCCCCCGATATAGACTTCATACCCCTCTGGCGTAACCCTAACATTTCCTGTTCCACCAGGATTCGCTGTATTGTTAGCTAGCGCGGCCCCAATTATTGATGCGTATGTCCAAAACCGTGTTATACCCCCTACATTATAACCTAGATTAAACGCAGTTTCATTCTCAGCTTCTGCTTTCGCATCATGAATATAAATATATATATCGTGATCTCTAACATAAGCTCTGCTCCAATAACCATTTCCAAATGTTAGAATATCCACAACAAGGTTGTTGACTATTGCATCTGCTTCATACACCCCAACCCTATACCCTGAATGTGCATCTTCACATAAACTAACTACTTTCAATCGGCCTGATTCGATTCCCTCTATCAGATCTTCAATACATTTTCTCAACTGGCTGTTATCAGGATATATTCGAGCATTTTTCTCATCGACCAATGCCCATCTTTCATCATTATTATTCGCCGCTTGATATCGTAAAATCCAATCTTGATAATATGAATCTCCTAAAGCGTCTATTTCATATTGACCCGGAAGATAATTACTGGGACTGTCGAACTCGTCACGAGGATCATGTCCGCTCGGATCAACATAATTCAACGGACTATTCTTCACATAAGCATACCGGTTCAGCGTCAGCGGATCCGTAATATCCCCCAGATAAGTATCTTCCTGGAAGAATCTCCCCTGATTAGCATTATAATACCTCGCCCTTAAGAACTCAAGCCCGGTATTCGGGTTATAGCTCTCTGCGTTATACCCATAGAAATCTGTATGCTCTGTGCTCCCCAGCGTCACCTGTCCATAAGGATCATACTGGTACACATCGGTCACTCTGCCATTATACCAGGTATTTGCCGTCACGCTCCCACGTCCGTCATACAGGTAGTAGCTCATCTCATTCCGCACCACATCCCGCGCCTCGGTCCAGATATCATTCCTGGAATTGCGCATAGTACCTGCGTAGCTGTAAGACTCCATCGCCCCGCTGTTGACTGTGTAGGCTGTCAATACTTCCGTATACTCCCGGTTGGTATCATTCACATACTCGGTCAGGTCATAGGCCCTTCCCGTATCTGAACAGATATAGCTGAACAGCTGGCCTTCCGCCGTCAGGCTCTCATCTTCATTCCGGCTGTGCTCCGGCATGTAGATCTCACCGCCCCAGCCGATCCCGTAGCCGCATTCCGCCGCCGGGTTGTAGTTCAGCTGGAATGCGCGGTTCCCGTCGCCGTCATAGGTGGACGCCATAAGGAGCTTCTGCTGGTCATACACTGCCGTCAGACGGTTCTCTGTATCATACTGGTACACCACTTCCGCCTGCTTCTGGTAACACTCATGGGTCAGGTTGCCGTTGGCGTCGTAGGTAAACGTGTAGTCCTTCGTCAGATTTCCTTCGCAGACCGTCGCCGCCACCATCTGGTTGTCATCATTGTAGGTGTAAATATTCTGCCAGGATTCCAGGTAACTGTATGGGAATGTCTTGGCTTTCTTTGCAAAAGTACGGTTTCCCGCCTCATCATACTTGTAAGTATAGGTCACCTTATGGAACTGCCCCTTGCTCTCCTCACAGCCGGTCATCTCGCCGTTATCGTCATAAGTGAAGGTGCGCACTGTGGTCTCCCACTCCGGGTTCTGGTTTTGCCACGGGTTCTGGCTGTCCCATCCGTTCCACCACGGGTCATTGCCGCTGCCTCCGCTACCATTTGCATGGGCGCACTTGTCCTTCTCTCCTCCATTGTGACCATGATCCTTGTTGGAGGTGAACAGGTCTTCCTTCGCCACTTCCTTCGTGACCAGTCCTGCGTCATTATACGTATACTGGTAATCACTGATCAAAATGCCGCAGACACAGGTATTCTTTGCCTCCAGCACCTGGTTCCTGGCGTTGTAGGTGTATACGCTCTCGCTGCCGTCTGCACGTATTACATGGGTCAGACGGTTTAACGGATCGTACTCATAGGCGGTCGCCCGTCCATCACGGTCGGTCAGTTTGGTGATGTTGTCGTTTTTGTCATATTCATAGCTTACTTCCCCGCCGTCCGGATAACGGATGGCTTCCAGGTTATCCGCTTCATCATAGAAATACTCCACCACTTTCCCGGAGCCATTAGTCGCGGTCTTTAAGCGGCCTAAGGAATCATAGGTATAAGTACTCTCCCCTGTGATATCCTCCATGGAGATCCGCTGGCCCATCACGTTATAGACCATCTTCACCGGGCGGTCATTGCCCAGCTCGTTTGCACTGCTGTAGGACTTATCCGCCAGGGCATTTAAGGTGTCATAATCGTAGAAGATCCTTCCGCCGGACGGGGTCAGACGCTCGGTCATCCGTCCGCCCACATCATACGTATACTGTTCCTTACGTCCCATGGGGCTGGTGAGGGAGGTCATGTTGCCCTCGGCGTCATACTCATAGGTGGTGGTCTTCAGCTTCGCATTGGTCATGGACGTGATATTGCCCATCACATCATACTGGTAAGCAGTCTGATAACCCATAGGATCGGTCACACGCACCAGCTGGTCCAGGATGTCATACTGGAACTGGGTGATCAGACCGTTAGTGGTCCGGCTGGTCAGCACATTTCCATGCGGATCATAGGTGAATGCCTGGGTAAGGCCCATCTTGTCCCTCAGCTCCGTCACGCGGCTGCCCGGGTCATAGGTGACACTCTGGGTCTGGTTTAACGGGTCCACAGTTCCGGTCAGGCGGTTATCCCGGTCGTAGATGTCCCCGTAGAGATAGCCCTTCGGATCGGTAATGCTGGTCTGATTATAATTCTGGTCATAGGTATAGCTGGTGGTCCGCTCGCCCGGCCTGGTGATGCTGGTGATATTGCCCACCAGGTCATAGACCGCCTCCGTCGCTTTCCCTTCCGGGTCCACGCTGGCCGTCAGCTGGTCGATCAGGTCATACTGGTAGTTCCAAGTATGGCCCATGGCGTTGGTCATCTGATTCTGGTTACCCCGGATATCATAACCGAATTCCGTCACGCCGCCTTTTGCATTGGTGGACTTCGTCATCCGGTGCATGATATCATACTCATAGGTGGTGGTGCGGCCTAAGTTGTCCGTATCCTTTATCACGTTATCCGCTACATCATAAGTCAGCTCCTGTTTGAGACCCAGAGGGGTAGTGATGCTGGTGAGCCGGTGCACCGGATCGTACGTATAGGCATACTTCGCCCCGTTCTTCTGGGTCATCTCCGTCACCTGGCGGTTTAAGTCCACCGCATAGCGGGTGACGTTGCCTGCCGGGTCAGTGATGCTGGTCAGTTCATCGTGCTTATCATAGGTGTAAGCAGTCCTTGCCCCCTTCGGGGAAATGGTTTCCACCAGGTTCCCCATCACGTCGTACTGGTACTCGGTGATCAGGCCGTTGGGATCCTTTGCCTTTGTCATGCGGCTCAGTGCATCGTAACGGTATTCGGTCTTATTGCCCTCCGGCGTCGTGTGGGACAGCAGACGGGACAGCTCATCGTACTCGTAGGCCGTGTCGTTACCGCGCCCGTCAGTCAGGGTGGTCAGGCGGTCGATCACGTCATAGACGTAGACATTGGTATTGTCTTCGCCGTCCACAGTACCGGTCAGGTTACCCTTCGCGTCATACTGGAAGGTGGTGGATGCCCCCAACGGGTTCACCTTATTTGTCAGGCGGTTGATGGCATCGTAGGCATAGGTGTAGACTGCCTCGCCCGGCTCTGTGGTCTTGATCAGGTTCCCTACCGGGTCGTACTCGTAGCTGGTCACCGTTCCGTCCGCCTGGGTCACAGATGCGAGCCGGTCTAACGGGTCATACGTGTAAGTAGTGGTCGCCAGATCGGTTCCGGTCACGCTGATGAGGCGGTTGAACTTATCATACTCATAGATAGCGTCCCGCCCGATGGTATCGGTCTGTTTCACCAGGTTACCGCTCTCATCGTACTGATATGTCATCACATTACCCGCGGTATCCTGAGCCTTTGTGATACGTCCCATGGAGTCATACTCATAGCGGGTCACCACGCTCGCCTCATCCCGGTAGTAGGTCATCCGGTTATTGGCGTCGTAGGACATGCTCACCGTATCCCCGTCGGGCATGGTCACCTTTAAGAGGTTCCCATTCTCATCGTAATCGTAGGTGTATTCCCCGCCCAGTGCATCGGTCATCTTCACGGTGCGGCGCAGGGCGTCCACATCCATGGCGGTCTCACCCTTTAAGGCATCGGTGACCTTTGTTACATTGCCCAGGGAGTCGTATTCCATGGCGGTGATATTCTCTGCGGCGTCCACCTGGGCCAGTACCTGCCCGATCACGTCGTAGTGCCAGGTGGTGGTATGGTCATTCTGGTCGGTGAAGCTCAGTGTCCTGCCGTTTAAGTCATACTCAGAAGAAGCGGACCCGCCCAGGGCGTCCTGCATCTCCTTTAAGCGTCCCACAGCGTCATAGGCATAGGCCGTGCTGTTGCCGTTGGCGTCCGTCACAAGGGTCTGGCGGCCTGCGCCGTCGTAGGCGTACTCCGTCACGCCTCCCAGCGGGTCGGTGGCCTTCACTAACCGGTTGTTCCCGTCATAGGCAAAACGGTAGACGCGGGTCTCATTATCGGTGATGCGGGTGATGTTGCCGTTGCCGTCGTAGCCGATCTCCGTCACCAGGCCGTTCTGGGCGGTGGTGCGCACCAGGCGTCCGGCGCGGTCGTAGGCATAGGTGATGGATGTGCCGTCCGGGTAGGTGATCTTGGTCAGGTTGCCATTATGGTCGTACTGGTAGTAGGTCTCATTCCCCAGGGCGTCCTTCATCATGGTGGACAGGTTTAAGACCTTATGGTACCAGGACTCTGTCGTGTTGCCGCGGCGGTCGGCCATCCCGGTAGTGTTGCCGTTGCCGTCCAGGGTGTAGGCGATGGTCTGCCCAAGGGCGTCGGTCACGTTCACCATCCGGTCGCGGGCGTCGTACTCATAGGCGGTCTTGTCCCCCTTGGCGTTGGTCTCCGCCACCTTGTTATAGTTGGCGTCATACTCATAGTGGAGGGTATTGCCCAGTGCGTCCTCGCCGGAGAGGATGTTGTGCATGGCGTCGTAGGTGAAGGTGGTCGCTACGCCCATGGGGTCGATGATGGAGAGCACTTCCCCTGCGGGGCTGAACTCGTAGGCGGTCACGCCGCCGTCCGGGGCCGTCACGGCGGTCTCCCAGCCGTTTGCATTGTAATCATGCTCTGTGGTATTTCCCTCCGGGTCGGTCTGGGTCAGGACCCGGTTCATCTCATCGTAGGTGAAGGTACTGGTATTGCCCTCCGGGTCGGTGTAAGCAGTCACTGCCGCCCCATCATACTCAAACCTGCTGGTCCCGTCATTGGCGTCTGTGATAGAGACCAGACGGCTCATCTCATCATACCCGTATCGGGTCGTATTGCCTTCCCCGTCGGTCATGGAGGTCAGATTGCCCTTTTCATCATAGGTGAAACGGGTGGTATTCCCCTCATAATCCGTCGCCGTCAGCGGCAGGTTGGACTCATTGTAGGTATAGACAGCTTTGCTTCCGTCATCCCGGGTCTCGGTCAGGATATTTCCACTCTCATCATAGGTGTAACGGGTCACGGCTCCGTTCTCATCCGTGTGGGATGCCAGATGCCCGTCCGCATCGTAGCTACTCTCGGTACCGGTCCCGTCCGCATACTCCACGCGGATGCTCCGGCCCAGCTCGTCTGTGTATACGACCGTGTCATTTCCACGGTTATCGGTCATGATGCTGCGGCCATCCTCGTAGCGGATGGAGGCCGTGCCGCCGTTCGCATCCGTCTGCTGGGTCACCCGGCCATTTTCATCGTAAAGATTCTCTACAACGGTATTGCCGTTCTCATCCTGCCATGCGGTCATATGATGCATGTCATCATACTCGTAGTGGCGGGAATCGCCCTTCTGGTCTGTGAAGGATATGAGGTTGCCGTCATCGTCATACTCATAGGTAAGGCTGGTGCCGTCCGGAAGGCCGATCTCCGTGATCCGGTACTCCTCGTCCATGGTGATCTCCAGGATCTTGTCCGTCGGGGAAATGACCTGGAGCAGGTTATAGTTCTCATCGTAAATAAATGTGGTGCGGTTCCCCTTGCGGTCCTCCCGGTACTGCATAAAGCCCAGGGCATCGAACACGCGCACGCTGCCGTCCAGGGAGGTCAGCTTAAAGCCCGCCACGTTCGGCATAGCCGGTACGGGTTCTTCCTCTTCCCCGCCTTCTTCTGTATCGCTGTCCGGATCTCCGTCAGCATCATCCTCTGCGGCAGGGTCCTGCGCAGATCCGGCCGCCGCTGTGCTGTATCCGGCAGAGCTTCTGTACGCTCCGCTCTCCCCTTCTTCGTCTTCCTCTCCGTCCCCGTCGTCCTTCCATGCGTTGGAACGGGTCGCCATATCCACGTCCAGGGAGTCCAGGGTCTCTAAGACCAGGTCCCGTCCGTTCTCCCCTTTATAGACGTCCCCGTCCTTCTTCAGGGTGATGAACGCGCCGTCCTCCCGCTTATAGAGGATACGTCCGTCCCCCAGTATGGTCAGGCGCTCGCCAAGGGGCGATGACCAGCCCATGCCGAACTCGGAACGGCGGTCCGGGATCAGGGAGTTGTAGCTTCTGGAAACGCCGAAGTCACCGTTTAACTCCGGGATCTCCGCGTCCGACTGGTTCATGTAAAAGTTACCGGTATTGATGTTCACCGGCTCTAAGTCGATCAGGCACTCCGGGTTCGCTCCTAAAAGCAGGCCGTTTAAGATGTCCTGCTCCAAGGTCGACATGGGCTTTGGCGTATAGGGATCGCTGGTCTGCGGTTCGCGGATAAACAGGATCGTGCCCGCCTCTGTGAGCTGTCCCCGGTACAGTGAGTTGTCCCTGCCGATGACATTGGGATTGACGCCGTAGTGCTGGGCGATCCGCTGTACGATGTCATTTAACTGGACCTCGTAGAACAGGAACGTGTCGGTGTCCTTCGGGCCGAAGGTCTCCGGCTCCTCATCGCCGCCGTCACCGCCCTCTTCCCCTTCTTCCTCCTCAGGCGGGGCTGTGGCTGTGACACTGAAATGGTACTTTGTATCCAACTCCAGGCTATCCGACGGATAACCGGCGCTCTGCCAGTTGGACTGCTTTAAGAATATCTGGCCATGCTCCAGGCCTGCCTCGTCAAAGTCCGGACGGTCCAGGGAACCATGGGCCGTATCCTTGCCGTTGTCAACCTCATCTTCAGATTCGTCGATCAGTGTATACTCTACCTCTGCATCCGCGGTGGTCTTGCCATGGGCGATCACGCCGGTGGCTGTCCTTCCCTCGATGCCGGTCTTGATGATGGATGGTTTTACCTCCGTCGTGGTGTCTGCCAGCGGGTAAGATGCCATATCCGTCTCGATGGCCTCGCCGGTCCAGTGGACCTCGATCCGCGGCCCCATGGACTCATGGTTCTGGTTGTAGAAACGCTCCGCCGGCATGATGTCTTCCGGACGGTGGTCCGGCCCGGCCTCGATCATGGCCTTGACCGCAAATCCCGCCTGGAGCTTCGTCCCCTGGATCCATTCATTTAAACGGTCCGTGATATGAAACTCGATGAACTGGTCCGGCCCCGGAGCGGGCGCGCCCTCGGGCTGTTCATCTAAGGCCGGGGCATGGTTCCAGGTCACGGAATGGGCATTCCATGCGGTGGTCGGATAAGCAAGCTGGAATACCGTCTTTCCCACAGCGTTCCCCGTCTGGGTGGTCATCCGCAGGATGGCTTCCTCCGCCACAGCGCCCGACCCGTCAAAAAATGACAGGATGGACGGGCAGTTGGTCTCATTGAACGCAATGTAAAGGCGGCAGTTGCCCATACCATCCAAATATCCCACATAAGCGTCCTGGTTCCAGCCCAGGACCTGGCCGGGTTTATCTTCCGCCGTCAGGCACAGGAGGAACTCATTGGACGGCACCATGTTCGCAGGGTCGATCCGCACCGGATAGCTGCGGTCCGCCGCGTTCAGCCAGTCCTCATCTGCCTTCAGCCGCACCGTGTAGTTCCCGTCCGTGCCGGTCAGGGCAAGCTTTAGATCCGCGCTGGTCTCCCCCGCGTTATCGATCATCACAGGAGCCTCCAGGGTAAAGAGCGGCTCGGATTTCCTGGACTTGTAGACGATGATGGAACGCCCTTCTTTTGCCGCTTTCAGGCCCGGAGTCTTCAGACGGTAAGTAAAGGTGTTCCTATCGGACGGCTCCAGAAGGATGATATCCTCCTTTAAGGTCTCGCCGAGCACCGTGTACTGGTAGTCGATGTTTTCGTACACATCCGCAAAGCGCACTGCGTTGCCCGCAGCCAGGCTCCTGGTAAAGTCGCCTTCCGGGACCAGCTCGATGCGGATGTCGTTATTCTCCATGGTGATCCCGTCGGAGGACGTGATCTGCGCCGGGATCACGATATCCCAGCGTCCCGCGGTGTTGTAATATTTCATGCCGGATGCAGAGCGGGAACGGTTCCCCGCCAGACGCAGGGTATTGTCGGTCTGGCAGACCTCGCCGTTCTCATCCTGGTACATGCCGCTGTAGCCGCCCATCACGGTGATGTATTCGTGCTCAGCGATCTCATAGGTGCGGTAATAGTCGTTGAACTGGATCAGCTCGCCGTCCGGCTCATCGATCAGGCTGTCCAGGTCATAATAGTCCTCCGGCAGACGCCACTCTGCGTCCGTAGCCAGGTCAGAGTCGGATGCATAGGGGAGCATATAGCCATAACCCAATTCCTCCAGCTCCTCCATCCAGTTGTCCTCATCCAGGATCAGGTCGTTCATATCAATGACGTCATAGCTTCCCTGGGCGTTGGAACCGGAGGCAGAGCGCAGGCCGATATCCCTCAGGGTCAGCGCCTTCTGCCTGGAAAAATCCACCCGCCGGGGCATGTTGTCCAGAGCTGTCGCCGCCTGGGACACGATCGGCGCCATATTGGGCGCGATCATGCTGATGCATAAAAGCCAGCTGACTGCCTGTTTGCAGGCGCGCCGTGTCCATGTATGCTGTTTATGCTGCTCCTTTTTTGGTTTTGTACTCATACAGAATCCCTCCCGAAATATAATACTTTAACTTTATATTTCGGGAGGGATTTCGACAATATTTATGGAAAAAACTGTATTGTTTTTGGAAAAAATGGTATTCCGGATCAGTGATATTTTTCTGCAAGGCTGCCTGCCAGGCTTCCTGCAAAACGTTTGCGCATATTCCGGGACACCG